>JANPAZ010000355.1:0-1801 GCA_031430225.1 Rhodoferax sp.
ACGTCGCCTTCTTCCAGATAGACAATCTGGTCGGTCACGCCGGCCAGGGCCATGGCATCGCTGGCCAAAAAGTGCTCGCTGCCGTCTTTGCCCACGCCCAGAATCAATGGGGAGCCCGCGCGCGCGCCAATCAGGCGATGCGGCTCGTCTTTGCAAAAAACGGCAATGGCGTAGGCGCCATGCAGTTGTTTGACTGCGGCCTTGACCGCCTCAAAAATATCGCCGTCGTACAAGCTGTCCACCAGATGGGCAATGACTTCGGTGTCGGTTTGGCTCTGAAAAATATAGCCTTTGGCCCGCAGCGCGGCGCGCAGCTCGTCATGATTTTCAATAATGCCGTTGTGCACCAGGGCCACACGACCAGGTCGGTTTGCGGCGGCGTCGCTGCCCGAATCAGGCCCATGACTGAAATGCGGATGCGCATTGTGTACGGCCGGTGCGCCATGGGTGGCCCAGCGCGTGTGGGCGATGCCCAGCGTGCCTTCAAGCTTTGTGGCCGCCACCTGGTCCATTAGCTCAGCCACGCGAGACGTGCTGCGCGCCCGCTTCAGGCCATCGGCATACACAGCCACGCCGCAGGAGTCATAACCCCGGTACTCCAGCCGTTGCAGGCCCTGAACGAGGATGGGAACGATGTTGCGGGTAGATACCGAGCCGACGATGCCACACATGGGTTTCTCCTAAAAAGTTGTCCGCAATGCTAAAACCATAAGAGAAAAATATGTGATTGATTTTTCGTAATTTTTGAACTTTAATTTCACATCATTTAAAAAATCACCAAATATTCCAAATTAATGAATAATTTAGAACAAATAACCATAGATGCAACGGATTTTTTGTTGCTGGACCAGTTGCAGCGGGACGCCTCCATCACCAACCAGGTGCTGGCCGAACGCGCCCACATCTCGCCGCCCACGTGTCTGCGCCGTGTCAAACGCCTGCGGGATGCCGGCTTGATTGAGCGTGAAATCGCCATCCTGAGCACAGACAAACTCAGCGCGCTAATGGGCCACGGACTGACCGCCATTGTGGAAATTACGCTGGACCGGCAGGATGCACAAAGTCTGGAAAGGTTTGAGACCCGCGTGGCAATGGACGATGCAGTGCAGCAGTGCTACCGCGTGTCGCCAGGTCCGGACTTCATCCTGGTTGTTTTTGCCCAAGACATGCCCGCCTACTTGTTGCTGGCGCAACGCCTCTTCACCGCCGACGCCAATGTGCGCAACGTCAAGGCGTTTTTCAGCCTCAGGCGCAGCAAGTTTGAGCCAAAAGTGCCAATGCCCCACATGGAACGTACATAATTAGCTATATTTTTTATAGCGTCTATTGCTTCACACCGAACGCTTTCGATCAACCGGTCATCGAGGCTTTGGAGAGCGGGACGCAATGCATTAGCACGCCCTGACGTGCGAGACCAGCTGGTGGGCCAGGGGTTCTCCAGCTATGGCATGACGCCGGCCGAATTCAGCGCGTTTTTCAAGAAGCAATACGACGGCTTCGTGAGCACCGTGCGTGAAAACAATGTCAAGTTTGACTGAGTTTTTAACTCACTAATTGACTGAGCGGCAGCGTGAAACGCACCTCGCAGCCACCGCTTTTTTCGGCTGTGGCCGAGATACGGCCGCCGAGACGCTCCACCATCCGCCGGGTGAGCGCCAGGCCCATGCCAATACCGGGAAACTCTTCTGCGCTGTGCAGGCGCGAGAAAACCTGAAACAGCTTGCCCTGGTATTTGGGGTCAAAGCCCACACCGTTGTCCTTGATCTGAATTTCGCACTGGCCTGCGTCGTCCAGGTGCCAA
>JANPAZ010000356.1:0-2846 GCA_031430225.1 Rhodoferax sp.
GCGGCATCACCAGGGCTGGTGGGACGTAGACCCCTCCAAGCACCGTTTGATGGTGAATGGCTCTGAGCCTGGCATGGTGAAGGCGCCCAAGGTGTTCACACTTGACGAGATGATGCGCTTGCCTGCCGTGTCACGCTTTCACTTCATCGAGTGCGGTGCCAACACAGGCATGGAATGGGGTAATGTGGCTGTGCCCACCGCCCAGTATTCGCACGGCATGCTCTCGTGCAGTGAGTTCACAGGTGTGCCCTTGATCACCTTGCTGGAAATGGCGGGTGCCGATTTGAAGAAAGGCAAGTTTGTGCTGGCTGAGGGCGCTGACGGTTCGTCCATGACACGCACCATTCCCATGAGCCAGATTGTGTCCGGCGAAGTCATCGTGGCCTATGGCCAAAACGGCGAAATGCTCCGACCTGAAAACGGCTACCCGCTGCGTCTGGTGGTGCCTGGCGTGCAGGGTGTCAGCTGGGTTAAATACTTGCGGCGCATTGAGCTGGGCGACAAACCCTATGCCACCAAAGACGAGGCCATCCATTACATGGACTTGATGCCCGATGGGCAGCATCGCCAGTACACCAGCATTCAGGAGTGCAAAAGTGTGGTCACCACCCCGTCGGGCGGCCAGGTGCTGCTTGACAAGGGCTTCTACAACATCACGGGTCTGGCCTGGTCGGGTCGGGGTAAGGTCAAAAAAGTGGATGTGTCGGTGGATGGCGGACGCAATTGGCGCACGGCCCGGCTGGAGACCCCTGTGCTGAGTAAATGCCTGACCCGGTTCAATCTGGACTGGGTGTGGGATGGCAGCCCGGCCATTATCCAGAGCCGTGCGTCTGACGACACGGGCTATGTGCAGCCCAGCTACAAGCAATCGCGCGCTGTGCGTGGCACCCGGTCGATTTATCACAACAACTCCATTCAGTCGTGGCTGGTGCAAGAAAATGGCGAGGTGAAAAATGTCCAGGTTTCTTGAAGCACTTGTCGCCGCATCACTTTTGTGTGCCGCCACATTGAGTGGGGCGCAAACCGCTGCTAAATACCCCGGAGTGGGGCGCGACGCGACGCCGAGCGAGGTTGCTGCCTGGGACATTGATGTGCGCCCGGATTTCAAAGGCCTGCCGGTCGGGTCGGGCTCGGTGGCCAAGGGGCAAGATATTTGGGAGACCAAGTGTGCTTCATGCCACGGTGTGTTTGGGGAGTCCAATGAAGTCTTCAGCCCGCTGATTGGTGGAACCACGGCGGACGATGTCAAAACCGGCCGGGTCGCGCGTTTGCTGGACCCTTCCTTTCCCGGCCGCACAACGTTGATGAAGGTGGCCAGTGTTTCCACATTGTGGGACTACATCAACCGCGCCATGCCCTGGAACCAGCCCAAATCGCTGACGCCTGACGAGGTGTATTCGGTAACCGCGTTTATGCTGAATCTGGGTGGGGTTGTGCCTGATGACTTCAAGCTGTCTGACAAAAATATGGCGGAGGCGCAGGCCCGAATGCCCAATCGCAACGGCATGTCAACAGCACATGCCCTTTGGCCTGGCAAGGAGTTTGGCGGCAAACCGGTCCCTGATGTCCGGGCGACTGCCTGCATGAGCAACTGTGCGGCAGATCCGAAATTGGCTTCATTCCTGCCCGACTTTGCACGCAATGCCCACGGTAACCTCGCCGAGCAAAATCGGGCAGTGGGTGCTCAGCACGGGGCCGATACCAACCGGCCTGAGCCCAAGGGCAGAGCAGCCGGCGCGGATGGCAAGGCTGTCGTCGCTGCCGGGTCGCCTGCACCGGCTGTGGCGGCGTCACCGGTTGCAGGCAAAGGCGAAGCGTCGGGTGTTGATGCCAAGGGCGCGCTTGCATTGGCCAACAAATACGCCTGTACCGCCTGCCATGGCATCAATCAGAAAATCGTGGGCCCCGGCTTTACCGACATTGCAAAGAAGCATGCAGGCAAGGCGGACTATCTTTTGACCAAGATCAAGGCGGGCGGGTCGGGCGTTTGGGGTCCCATCCCCATGCCGGCCCAGACCCTGAGTGATGCCGAGGCAAAAATCATCGCAACGTGGCTGGCGGCAGGGGCATCCAAATGATGGAAAAATACGGGAACCGAGGCTGCCCAGCAGAATCCAAAAAGGGTATTCCCTAGACAAATTTGGTGGGCGCACCCATAGCATTCAACCACGCACTAAACTTATTCAAACTCCAACTCGAAAAGGACCTCACCATGCAAACCCGTCGAAAGACACTCAAACAAAGTGCCGTATTGGCCGGCCTTCTGGCAGGCACAGGCCTGTTTCCGCAATATGCGATGGCGTTAAATGCAGCCGCCTTCGAAGCGAAGAACCTCGCCGATGTACTGAAAGCCTTTGGCGCGGGCGCACCCCAAGCCAGCAAGGATGTGACCATCACCGCGCCAGACATCGCAGAAAACGGTGCCGTTGTCCCGTTGGGCGTGGCCACCACACTGGCGGGCGTCAAGCAGGTTTTGTTGTTGGTTGAAAAGAATCCGGCGGCGTTGATCGCCATGTTCAATGTGACGGACAGCGTCGATGCCAACCTTTTGACACGCGCCAAAATGGGTCAATCTTCGGATGTCTATGCAGTGGCCATCATGAATGACGGCAAGGTGCTGTTCGCCAAAAAGGAAGTGAAGGTCACCCTCGGCGGTTGCGGCGGCTGATTGCAAATAGCTAGATTTTCAGATTTCAGGAGTTCAACATGGCAGATCCAATGCGCATTCGCGCTCAAGTAGCAGGCTCTAACGCAACCGTTCGTGTGCTGATGGCCCACGAGATGGAAACCGGGCAACGCAAAGATGCGGCCGGCAAGGTCATTCCCGCGTGGCACATCACCGATGT
>JANPAZ010000357.1:0-6990 GCA_031430225.1 Rhodoferax sp.
CGCCCGCAAAGGTTCCTCAAGGTCCATGCCGTTGATGTCCTTGTGCAGGTAATAGATGTCTACATAGTCCGTTTGCAGACGCGCGAGCGATGCGTCGATCTCACGCATCATCCAGGTGCGGGAGAAATGACCCTCATTGGCTCTGGACGTCATCGGATTGCCCAGCTTGGTGGCCAGCACCCAGTCGTGACGCGAACCCTTCAGCAGCGTCCCCAACATGGTCTCCGATGCGCCTTTGGTGTAGACGTCAGCCGTATCAATGTAGTTCACGCCCTGGGCATGGGCATTCGCAACAATCTCGCGGGCGTCATCAATCGGCGTCTGGTCGCCAAACATCATGGTGCCCAGGCACAGCCTGGAGACCGACAGGTTGCTGGTACCCAATGGATGGTATTGCATGAAATATCCTCTTTGTCCTGGAACAGTATGAATGGGAATGATCAGGCCGTCGTCAGTGAACGACCCCTGACAAACGCTTCGAAGCCTTCAGCGCCCAAGGGTCGGCTGAACAGGTAGCCCTGGTAGACGTTGCAGCCTTGCTCGGCAAGAAAATCGCGCTGCGCCTCGGTCTCTACCCCCTCGGCGACCACGGCCAGTCCAAGGGTTTCGGCGAGCACGATGACCATTTTGGCGATGGCGGCATCGTTCGGGTCGATCAGGATGTCGCGCACAAAGCTTTTGTCAATCTTGAGCTGTTCCAGGGGCAACCGCTTGAGGTACGACAGGGATGAATATCCCGTGCCAAAGTCATCCAGCGAGAATCCGACACCGGCAAATTTCAGCGCTGTCATCTTGCCAACGACATCGTCGATATTGGAAACCAGCAAGCCTTCCGTCAACTCAAGCTTGAGGTTTTGCGCATTCGCACCGCTGTGCTCCAGCGCGAGCAGTACCTGGCTCACAAAATCGGGTTGATGGAACTGCCTGGCGCTCACATTGACCGCCACCGTCAGATGCGCCATGGGCGGCTGAGTGGCCCAGACCGCCAGTTGCCGACAGGCGGTTTCGAGCACCCACTGTCCCAAGGGCAGGATCAGGCCGGTTTCTTCGGCCACAGGAATGAATTCTGCGGGTGACACGAATCCGCGTTCAGGGTGGTCCCAGCGCAACAGCGCTTCGGCTCCCAGGCACTCGCCACTGCGCGTCACCTGAGCCTGGTAGTGGAGAAAAAGCTGATTCGACGCCAGCGCAGCGTGCAGACCTTTTTCCAAGGCGGCGCGCTCTGTCATGAGCAAGTGCATGCTGGGGTCAAAAAAGTGCACTGAATTGCGCCCCGCAGTCTTTGACTGGTACATCGCCATGTCGGCGCGCTTCAAGGGTTCATCGAGCGTCTCATTTTGATCACCAAACAGCGTGACGCCAATGCTGGCAGTGTTTCTGTGTGCATGGTCACCCAGCTGGTACGACTGGTCCAGCGTTGCCAAAATTTTCTTCGCCACCGTGTCGGCCTGCGCCAGGGCGGCTTCACGGTCTTCACTCAGGTCGTCCAGCATCACCACGAATTCGTCACCACCGAGCCGCGCCACGGTATCTCCGTCACGAACACAGCTGGAAAGGCGTTGAGCCACTTGCTGCAACAACTGGTCGCCAACGAAATGCCCATGGGTGTCATTGAGGACTTTGAAATTGTCCAGATCCACGAAGAGCAGCGCGCCATTGCGTTTGTGCCGCGTGCGCGCTGCCACGGCATGCTCCAGCCGGTCCATCAGCAAGCGCCTGTTGGGCAACTGCGTAAGGGGGTCAAAAAATGCAAGATTCTGGATTTGATCTTGTGCCGCCTTGCGGTCGGTGATGTCCTGTGTAATGCCAACCGCGCAGACAGGTTCTCCCAGCTCGTTTCTCTGGATTTCAGCCTTCTGGCGCACCCAGTGCAAAGCACCATCGACCAGTATGCGGTGCTCAAAGTCAAACGCCAGCCCTGTGCGAACACCTTTAAGCGACTGCACCATATTATTGCGGTCCGCGGGGTGCATGCGGGAGAGAAATGCAAGCTGACAGTCGTCCTGGGTCTCAGCCATGCCAAAAATACGGCAGGTTTCGTCCGAAAGGCGCAGGGAGTCTGTGGCCAGATCGTAGGTCCAGCTGCCGATTTTTGCCACGGCTTGTGCCTGTTGTAGACGGGTTTTGCTTTCCTCCAGGTCCCGCGTTCGAGCGGTGAAACTTTGCCCCAGCGCGTTAAGCTCGGTCAGCCGGGTCTGGTAGGCGCGAACCACTGAGGCAATAAGGAGCGCCGCGACAACACAGATCGTTACCTGGACCACGCCAAACATGGCGGCAAGGGCCGGAACATAGACAGGCAGCAAGCCCCATATTTCGCCCACAGCCAGTGCAGCGATGACCAACGTTGTCGCTGCCGTGACGACCAACGCAGCGCGTGCGCTCACAAGAAGACCCACACTCAGAATTATCAAGGGGTAAGCAAACACAATAGGTGTACGCAGACCCCCATTGAAAACTGCAATGCCGGTGACGAGGATCCAAACCCCGTAGGTCAGGATGTTGATGGCGACTTGCACTTTCCCACGCATAAGCAGCATCCACGCGACGGCTGAAACAATTGCCAGCACTGACGGGCCTACAGCACGCACGGCCTGCGACGGCGCAAAAAATGCGATGACAAGCAGAAAGCACATGTCACCCAAAAACACGGTGGCGACAAAAAGCTTGAGGTACAGAACTGAAGGCGCCCAGGTGCTCGGGTTGTCGCTGCTCTCGCTCATTGGGGCGGGGTCGATAGGCGGATTCGGAATTTGAGGACTCCTGAACAGGGACATAAGCGGCAGCGGCAATCTGCCTTTAGACCCGTGCGCCAATGGGCGCCCGGACGGCGCCCAAATGCGTACCACCGTCAAGTTGCAATAGCTCACCCGTCATGGTTCGCGCACCTGTCGTCAGCCAGACAATGGCTTCGGCGACGTCTTCGGGCGTACTGGCCCGTTGCAGCGGCGACGTGGCCTCCGAAACGGCCTTGATCTTCTCATAGGCTTCCTGACCCATGCCATCTACAAACCAGCGCGAGGTGATCAGGGCCGGGCAAACCGCGTTGACCCGGACATCGGGCGCCAGGGCACGTGCCAGGTACAGCGTCATGGAATTCACGGCTCCCTTTGACGCGATATACGGTACCGACGACCCAATACCCAGCGAACCGGCAATCGACGACACATTGACCACCGAGCCTTTTACGGCCTTCAAGTACGGTGCGCAGGCCCGCACCATCTGGAATCCACCGACG
Organism: Rhodoferax sp.; assembly: GCA_031430225.1. GTDB lineage: Bacteria > Pseudomonadota > Gammaproteobacteria > Burkholderiales > Burkholderiaceae_C > JANYCG01. The sequence continues at coordinate 3,236 of JANPAZ010000357.1, forward strand.
GTATTGACCGCATAAATACGCTGAAAGACCTCCATGTCAAGCACGTCCCAATTCGCTGCGCCCGTAAAAGTGCTGATCCCGGCGTTGTTGACCAAGGCATCAATTCGACCCCAGTGGTCTGCTGCCGCTTGCGCCAGGGCCTTGCAGTCGGCATCGACCGCCACGTCACCCCGCAGAAGCAGGGTGTCCGCACCCGCGTCCTGACATGCGACCTGCGACGCCAGAGCTTCGGCTTCACTGCGCGAATAGTTGATCACCACGTTATAGCCACGCCGAGCCAATTGCAATGCCGTGGCGGCACCTACACCGGTGCCAGAACCCGTGATGATGGCAACTTTTCTATCTGTCATGGAATCTCCTTGCAAAACGCATTCCATCATATAGGGAACAGCCCAAATAACGCCCGCAGACGATAAGCCCGATAAGACCATGACCCGGTCGGGCCGCCTTAGCTTCTAGTTGGCGACGACCAGTGCTCCGTGTGCCATGTAGGCTTCAAATGACGTGGCGGGCAATGGCCTGCTGAACAAGTAGCCCTGATAGGTCTTGCAACCCTGTTGGGCCAGAAAATCCCGCTGTGCACCGGTTTCCACACCCTCAGCAATCACGGCGAGGCCAAGACTTTCGGCCAGCACAATGACCATCCTGGAGATTGCGGCGTCGTTGGGGTCAATCAGGATATCCCGGACAAAGCTCTGGTCAATCTTGAGTTGCTCCAGCGGCAATCGCTTCAGGTAGGACAACGACGAATAGCCGGTGCCAAAATCATCCAGAGAAAACCCCACCCCCGCAGCTTTCAGGGTGGTCATCTTCACGATGACATCCTCGATATTGGAGACCAGCAATCCTTCTGTGAGTTCGAGCTTCAGCCGGTGCGCGCTGGCGCCCGCGCGTGAAAGCGCAACCAGCACCTGGTCCACGAAGTCACTTTGATGGAATTGACGGGCACTCACATTGACTGCAATGGTCACGCCCGACATCGCCGGGTTGATGGCCCAGGCCGCCAGTTGCCTGCAAGCGGTCTCCAGTACCCACTTCCCCAACGGCAGGATCAATCCGGTCTCCTCGGCCACAGGAATAAAGTCTGCTGGAGACACAAAACCCCGTTGCGGGTGCTGCCAGCGCAATAGGGCTTCGGCACCAATGCGCGCACCCGCGCTGGTGACTTGCACCTGATAATGAAGCGCAAACTGATCGAGCGTCAGAGCTTCGCGCAAGCCTTCTTCGAGCGCAGCCCGCTCGGTCATTTGTGCATACATGCGGGGGTCAAAAAACTGAACCCTGTTGCGTCCCGCCGTCTTGGACTGGTACATGGCCATGTCGGCCCGTTTCAACGGTTCATCAATGCTCTCTTGCTGCTCGCCAAACAGGGTGACTCCAATGCTCGCAGTGCTCCTGTGGATGTAGGTTCCCAGTTGGTACGGCTCATCGAGGATCACCAGAATTTTATGCGCCACAACGCCTGCCTGCGCCAAGGCATCCGGGTGGTTTTCACTCAGGTTTTCCAGCATCACCACGAACTCGTCGCCCCCCAGACGTGCCACCGAGTCGCCATCGCGCATACAGGCGATGAGACGTTGCCCTACGTGTTGCAACAGCAGATCTCCCATGAAGTGACCGTGGGTGTCATTCAAGACCTTGAAGTTGTCGAGATCAACAAACAGCAGCGCGCCGTTGCGTCGATGTCGTGCGCGGGCAGCGATGGCGTGTTTGAGCCGGTCCATGAGCAGCCGCCTGTTAGGTAACTGGGTCAGAGGGTCATAAAACGCCAGGCTCTGAATTTGCTCCTCGGCCGCCTTGCGGTCGGTGATGTCCTGCACGATGCCAATGGCCCATTGCAACGCGCCTTTGTCATCGGTCTGGATTTCAGCCTTCTGGCGAACCCAATGGATCGAGCCTTCCACCAGGATCCGGTGCTCCAGATCAAACGCCACACCATTGCAGAGGGCGTCAAGAGCCACTTGCACGGCGTCCCGATCCAGCGGATGGGTGCGCTCCAGCAGTTCCTCGCCGCCATCACCCATGCCCTCAGGCAGGCCGAATATGCGGCGGGTCTCAGAGGTCAGCCGGGTCGAGCGGGCTGAGAAATCATAAACCCAGCTACCCACCTTGGCGACAGCCTGCGCCTGGTGCAATTGCAGCTTTCTGACTTCGAGGTCCATCGACCGGGTACTGAGTTTTTGGGCAAGCCCCCCCAGTTCCCTGAGGCGATTTTGATAGGAGCCCACAACCGCAGCAATCAACAGCGCAGCCGAAACAACAATGGTGACTTGAACAAACCCGTACATCGCCGGCACGGCGCGCACATAAGTCGGCAACAGCCCATAAGTCTCGGCCAGCGCCAGACCCACAATCACCACGGTGGTCAACCCGGCCATGACAATGGCCACTCGGGCGCTGACTAAAAATCCAAGCGCAATGATGATCAGCGGGTAAGCATAAACAATGGGGGTATGAACCCCTCCCACAAAGACGGCGATTGCCGTTGCGCCTAGCCAGACGCCAAAAGCCATGAGGTGAATTGCCGCCTTGACTTTGCCACGCGACACCAAAATCCAGGCCGCCACCGCGATCAAAGCCAGTACCAAAGGCCCAAGTACCCGGGCGAATATGGGCTGTGCAAGCAAGGTGAGTGTGATCAGGAAGCCAATATCCCCGATTAGCACAGTGCCAATAAACAGCTTGAGGCAGATAACAGAGGGTTCCCAGGACCGTGGCGTGTCGACCTGTTCGCCCTGCAGAAGCGCTGCTTCAGATTGCGGCTTTGCGATTTTCCGTCTCCTATCGTTGATCTGATCTAACGCAATAATGATAGTTCAGGAATGAATCAGGACTTTAGGACCGATCCGGTGGGTTGGCGCCCGAAATGCTCGGCCACCAATTCCTTGAGCAAATGGCTGGTGTAGCGGCTCAGTCGCGTCGCCCATAGCACCGTATCCGCCACGCCACGCGCTACCAGGGACAGCACGGTGCTCACCAGAACCAGTTGCTCGCGCAATAGTTATGCATTTATCAAATAGCTGATATGGTTTCATTGCGTTTTTAAAAACGCCATCCATGGTCACAATCAAGGAGATGCAGACCGATCTTTCCACGCCCGTCCTCACCTATAAACTGGGCGTTGAGCCGCCCGCGCTGAAGCTCCCCGCCCATGCATGCGACAGCCACGTGCATGTGTTTGGTCCGGCCCGCGACTTCCCCTACGCAGCCGGGCGTAGTTTCACGCCGGTCGATGCTCCCAAGGAGGCGCTGTTCGCACTGCATCGCACATTGGGGGTGCAGCGCTGCGTCATTGTCCAGACGCTCGTTCACGGGTTCGACAACCGTGCGGTGGAAGACGCCATAGCCGCGGGTGAAGGGCGTTACCTTGGCGTGGCGCTGGTGCCCGTCAATGTGGCAGATGCAGAAGTGGCGCGTCTGGCCGGCACGGGAATGCGCGGTGTGCGGTTCAATTTCATGCGGCATCTGGCGGGCTCCACCGACATTGAGGGCATCATCGCCCTCACCCACCGCCTGAAACCGCTCGGCCTGCACTTGCAGGTTCACTTTGAAAGCGCGTTGATCCACTCGCTGGCGCAGCCACTGTCGCGCAGTGCGGTTCCCGTGGTGATCGACCATATAGGCCGGGTTGACGCTACGCTAGGCCCGGATCACGCCGACTTTGCGGCGCTGTTCAAACTGCTTGAAAACCCGCTGTTCAGGGTCAAAGTCAGTGGCATCGACCGCATAGACTCAACGCCAACCACCAGGCCGGA
>JANPAZ010000358.1:0-6413 GCA_031430225.1 Rhodoferax sp.
ATCCACAAACTTTTGAACCGCAGCGCCGTCTTCCTTCAGGCCAAAACCAAAGCCCTGGTAAGCCATGTCCAAAAAGGGGACGAGTCCTTTGGCCTTGACCACGGCCACCACCTGGTCCCATTGGGCTGAGGTAATGTCATAACCTGTTGGATTGTGGCAGCAGGCGTGCAGCACGACGATGGTGTCGGCGGGCGCCAAATTGAGTGCTTCCAGCATCCCGGCGAAATTCACGCTGCGTGTGGCAGCGTCGTAGTAGGGGTAGCTTTCCACCACGAAGCCTGCGCCGCTGAAAAGCGCCCGATGGTTCTCCCAACTTGGGTCGCTGATCAAAACCTTGGCACCTGGCTTGAGCTTCTTCAGAAAATCTGCGCCGACCTTCAGGCCGCCCGTGCCACCAATGCACTGCACCGTGGCCACCCGGCCCGACTTCACGGGTTCCGAATCCGCACCAAAGACCAGGCCTTTGACCGCTGCGTCATACGCCGCAATGCCGTCGATCGGCAGGTAGCCACGGGCCGTGGGCTTGTCCATCATGGTTTTTTCGGCGGCCTGCACACACTGAAGCAAAGGGAGTTTGCCGTTGTCGTCGTAGTAAACGCCCACGCCCAGGTTCACCTTTTTGGGGTTGGTGTCTGCCGCGAAAGCTTCGTTGATACCCAGAATTGGGTCGCGGGGTGCCATTTCGACGGCGGAAAACATGGACATTGAAGATCCTCGTTGGGTTGTAAAAATGAATTGTCGAACCCGTCATGCCGCAAAGCGCCGGAATGACGTATTCTTTTGGGTTGCCCGCAATTTTACCGGGCCAGAATCGAGCACCCATGCAAACTGGTCACAACACCGTTCTCGTACCACCCAACACTGGGGAAAACGCTGTGCCAAACGCCGTCGAAACGGTTTCGGACAAAGGCGTCTTCATCACCTTTGCGGACTCGCCCTTCGAGCTATACCAGCCGTATCCACCCGCTGGCGATCAGCCGCAGGCCATCGACAAACTGGTGGAAGGCGTGAACGACGGGGAGGTCTATCAAACCTTGCTGGGCGTGACGGGCTCGGGCAAAACCTTCACCATGGCTAACGTGATCGCCAGGCTGGGCCGGCCGGCCATCGTATTTGCGCCGAACAAGACGCTGGCAGCGCAGTTGTACAGCGAGTTCCGCGAATTTTTCCCCAAGAACGCTGTGGAATACTTCGTCAGCTACTACGACTATTACCAGCCCGAAGCGTACGTGCCCCAGCGCGATTTGTTCATTGAAAAAGACAGCGCCATCAACGAACACATCGAGCAGATGCGCCTGAGTTGTACCAAGAGCATCCTGGAGCGGCGCGACGTGGTGATTGTGGCCACCGTGTCCGCCATCTACGGTATTGGCCAGCCTGAGGCCTACCACCAAATGGTGATGACTTTGAGAGTCGGCGACAAAATGGGCCAGCGCGATGTGATTGCCCAACTCATCCGCATGCAGTATCAGCGCAATGACATGGATTTTTCACGGGGTGCGTTCCGCGTGCGCGGCGACACAATTGACATTTTCCCGGCAGAGCACAGCGAAATGGCTATCCGCCTGGAACTGTTTGACGATGAAATTGAGTCACTGCAATTATTTGACCCACTGACCGGGCGTATCCGGCAAAAAATTCCGCGCTTCACCGTCTATCCCAGCAGCCACTACGTCACCCCGCGGGACAGGGTTCTGGCGGCGGTGGAAACCATCAAAGTGGAACTGTCGGACCGCGTGAAAGAGTTTGTCAGCCAGGGCAAACTCGTCGAAGCCCAGCGGCTGGAGCAACGTACCCGGTTTGACCTGGAAATGCTCAGCGAAGTCGGCCATTGCAAGGGCATTGAGAACTACACCCGGCATTTGTCTGGTGCGGCACCCGGTGAGCCGCCCGCCACGCTCACTGACTACCTGCCCAAAGACTCGGTGATGTTTCTGGACGAATCCCACGTACTCATCGGCCAGTTTGGTGGCATGTACAACGGCGACCGCTCCCGCAAAACCACGCTGGTGGAATACGGCTTTCGTCTGCCCAGCGCGCTGGACAACCGGCCGTTGAAGTTTGAAGAGTTTGAGACCAAAATGCGCCAGGCCATCTTCGTCTCGGCCACGCCCGCGCAATGGGAGAAAGACCATGCCGGTCAGGTGGTTGAGCAGTTGGTGCGTCCCACCGGCCTGGTGGACCCCGAGGTGGAAGTGCGCCCGGCCACCAGTCAGGTGGACGATGTGCTGCAAGAGATTCGCATCCGCGTCGACAAGCACGAGCGCGTACTGATCACGACGTTGACCAAACGCATGGCCGAGCAGTTGACCGACTATTTGAGCGACAACGGTGTGAAGGTGCGCTACCTGCACAGCGATATCGACACCGTAGAGCGTGTGGAAATCTTGCGTGACTTGCGCCTGGGCGCGTTTGACGTGCTGGTGGGCATCAACCTGTTGCGTGAGGGGCTGGACATACCCGAAGTGTCCCTGGTGGCGATTCTGGATGCCGACAAAGAGGGCTTTTTGCGCTCCGAGCGCTCCCTTATTCAGACCATTGGCCGGGCAGCCCGCAACCTCAATGGCCGGGCCATCTTGTACGCGGACAAGATGACCGACTCAATGACCCGCGCCATCGGCGAAACCCAGCGGCGCCGTGCCCGCCAGGTCGAACACAACTTGCTGCACGGCATCACGCCACGCAGCATCATCAAACAGGTGAAAGACCTGATCGACGGCGTTTACAGCGAAAAAGCCGGGCGCGAGATGGAACGCCTGGAAAACGATGCCATGCAGAGGGCCAAAGTTGAAGACATGAGCGAGAAAGACATTGGCCGCGAGATCAAGCGGCTTGAGAAACTCATGATGGAGCACGCCCGCAACCTGGAGTTTGAAAAGGCAGCCCGGGTGCGCGACCAGTTGGGTATTTTGAAGAAGCAGGCCTTTGGGGCACCGGGGTCAGACAACGTCATTTCGATTGCGCAGAAGGCTGTATGATTCATTTTGTGACTGATCAGTCTAGGTATCCGAGCAAATTGATTGGTTTTTGGTTATACTTGAACTAATTGATCAGGAAATACTCCAAACGAGGGTCTCAGTGTTCAGTCAAAAAGAGTTTCTGAGCTGGGTGAAAAAGCACCAAGTCGCCTTGAAAAGTGATTTGGCGAATCAAGCGGTAATCAAGCCAACTTTAAGGAGTTAGCCATGCGTCTTACTACGAAAGGCCGCTTTGCGGTCACAGCGATGATTGATTTGGGTCTACGCCAGAGCAATGGCCCCGTCACGCTTGCGGCCATCAGCCAGCGCCAGCAAATCTCGCTCTCTTATCTGGAGCAATTGTTTGGAAAGCTGCGTCGCCATGAACTGGTGGAATCCACGCGTGGCCCCGGCGGCGGCTATACCCTGGCGCGCAAAGCGTCTGACATCACAGTGGCAGACATCATCGTGTCCGTCGATGAGCCCATTGACGCCACGCATTGCGCCGGCAAGGAAAACTGCCTGGGTGACGGCGCACGTTGCATGACCCACGACCTGTGGAGTGCCCTGAATGTGCGCATGGTCGAGTTTCTGGATTCGGTGAGTCTGCAAAAATTGGTGGACGAGCAACTCGCCAAAGGCCTCCAGGTGGAAGACAAGCCGTCTCCCAAGCGCGCGATTTCGGCTATGCCTGTCAGCAAGCCGATACGCATCAACGCGCCGAACTCGGTATTTGCCCTTGGCAATTCATTTGCCAAGTCTTGAGAACGTAATTCATTTGCCAAGTCTTAAGAACGCAAGTCATTTACCAGGTTCTGATTCCCCTTTTTTCAGCGGACCCCGTAATCGCATTTCGATTGCGATGAATTGACAGCCAAATTAGCGAGCCCCTAGCCAGCCATGGATACCACGCCACATTTTCCGATCTATATGGACTACAGCGCCACCAACCCGTGCGACGAGCGCGTGGTGGACGCCATGATTCCCTGGCTGCGCCAGCACTTTGGCAACCCGGCTTCACGCAGTCACGCCTGGGGTTGGGAGGCCGAAGCCGCCGTTGAAAAGGCTCGCGAACAGGTGGCGGCTCTGATAGGTGCGGATCCGCGCGAAATCGTCTGGACGTCGGGGGCGACTGAGTCCAACAATCTGGCACTCAAAGGTGCTGCCGGTTTCTACAAAACCAAGGGCAAGCACATCATCACCGTCAAGACCGAACACAAGGCGGTGCTGGACACTTGCCGCGAGCTCGAACGCCAGGGCTTCGAGGTGACCTACCTTGATGTGCAGGCAGACGGCCTGGTTAATCTTGACGTTTTCAAGGCTGCGATTCGGCCCGACACCATTCTGGCAAGCGTCATGTTCGTCAACAATGAAATAGGCGTGATCCAGGACATCACCGCTTTGGGTAACGTTTGCCGGGAAAAAGGTGTGATCTTCCACGTCGACGCTGCTCAAGCAACGGGCCGGGTTGACGTCGACATGAGCAAGCTGCCAGTCGATTTGATGAGCTTGACCTCGCACAAGACCTATGGCCCCAAAGGGATTGGTGCATTGTTTGTGCGCCGCAAGCCTCGCATCCGCATTGAAGCGCAAATGCATGGTGGTGGTCATGAGCGTGGCATGCGCAGCGGCACGCTGCCCACCCACCAGATCGTGGGCATGGGCGAGGCTTACCGTATCGCCAAAGAAGAAATGGGCGTGGAGAACGTGCGCATCAAGGCGCTGCATGACCGCATGTTGGCAGGCCTGAAAGACGTTGAACAGGTGTTTATTAACGGCCACGAAACACAACGCGTGCCGCATAACCTGAACATGAGTTTCAATTACGTTGAAGGCGAGTCATTGATCATGGGTATCAAGGGTCTTGCCGTATCTTCCGGTTCTGCCTGCACGTCCGCTTCCCTGGAGCCCAGCTATGTCTTGCGTGCCCTGGGTCGCAGTGATGAGTTGGCTCATAGCAGTCTGCGCATGACGATTGGCCGTTGGACGACTGAGGCCGAAATTGACTACGCGGTCGAGACCATCAAGCTTAATGTCGCCAAACTGCGTGACTTGAGCCCACTGTGGGAGATGTACCAAGACGGTATCGACATATCGACGATTCAGTGGGCAGCCCACTGAGCCGCCAAAATTGGAGAAGTAAAAATGGCATATTCAGAAAAAGTTGTTGACCACTACGAAAACCCCCGCAACGTCGGAAGCTTTGAAAAAGGCGATGACTCCGTGGGCACCGGCATGGTGGGCGCGCCTGCCTGCGGTGACGTGATGAAGCTCCAGATCAAAGTCAACCCGCTGACCGGCGTGATTGAAGATGCCCGGTTTAAAACTTACGGTTGCGGCTCAGCTATTGCGTCCAGCTCGCTCGTGACAGAGTGGGTCAAAGGCAAAACGCTGGACCAGGCCGCAGCGCTCAAAAATAGCGAAATCGCTGAAGAGCTGGCCTTGCCGCCCGTGAAGATTCACTGCTCCATCCTGGCTGAAGACGCCATCAAGGCGGCGGTGGACGACTATAAGAAAAAGCACCTGGTTCCCCAGACCGTCTGACATGTCCGTCACCGTTACAGAAGCCGCTGCCCGCCACGTTAACCGTTACCTGACCAAACGCGGCAAGGGTGTTGGTGTGCGTTTGGGTGTCAAAACCACGGGTTGCTCGGGTTTGGCGTACACACTCGAGTATGTGGACGAACTCGCCCCTGAAGACGTGGTCTTTGAAGGGCATGGTGTCAAGGTGCTGGTCGACCCTAAAAGTCTGGCCTACATCGACGGTACGCAGCTTGACTTTGTGCGTGAAGGATTGAACGAAGGTTTTCGCTTCAATAACCCGAATGAGCGCGACAAGTGCGGCTGCGGAGAGTCATTTCGCGTTTGAGCCTGCCGGGCGTGAATCTCCAGTCTGATGATTTTGAGCTCTTTGGTCTTGAACAGCAATTTGCGCAAGACCGTGGGGCGATTGACGCGCGCTGGAAAGAGTTGCAGCGCGAAGCCCATCCTGACAAGTTTGCCGCCCAGGGGGCTGCTGCACAACGTGTGGCCATGCAGTGGTCGGTGCGCATCAACGAAGCCTACCAACGCCTGAAAGACCCGCTCAAACGCGCAGCCTATCTGTGCGAGTTGAACGGCGCGGCGGTCGATGCTGAAAACAACACCGCCATGCCTGCGGCATTTTTGATGCAGCAGATGGAATGGCGCGAAAGCCTGGACGATGCGACGAGCCTTGCAGACGTGGAAGCAATCAGCGCTGAGCTACTGAACGCCAGGCGCGAGACGCTACAAAAATGCGAGCACTTGCTGGATGCCGAGCAAGACTACGCGGGGGCTGTGGGGCAGGTGAGGGCGCTGATGTTCATTGAGCGTTTTGCCCATGACGTTGAAATGCGCTTCGAGCAACTGGGACAATAGCGCCTTGATTCTTTCGCTCTGACTTTTAAAAATTAAATGGCGCTTCTCCAAATCTCC
>JANPAZ010000359.1:0-9986 GCA_031430225.1 Rhodoferax sp.
GGTCGCCGTTGCGCTTACCGTCAACACTGCGTTTCATGCGTGACGCTGGAATAGTCCACATTGCCGCGTCAAGATCAAATTCAGCCCATGCCGCCGCCCGCAGTTCGCCAGGTCGCTGAAATAGCATCGGTGCCAATTGCAGCGCCGCCCGCACAATCGGCCCGCCCTGATAACCCCGGATCACCCGGATCAGTTCACCCAGCTTTGCCGGGTCGGTAATGGCTGCAAAGTGTTTGCCGTGGTGGGGCTTCAATGCGCCGCGAATATCGGCGGTTATGTCCCGTGGTGTCCGGCCCGTGGCCACCGCATAGCGCCAGACTTGCCCCGCCGTGGTCAATACCCGGTGTGCAACATCCAACGCGCCGCGTTCCTCTACCCTGCGCACAACAGCCAATAGCTCTATAGGTTGAATGTAGGCAATGTCCCGCGTTCCAAGAAACGGGAACAGGTCTTTTTCAAGGTTGCGCTTTTCCCGTATGGCATAGTGACTGCTCCAACTATCCAGCTTCAATGCGTACCATTCCAGCGCCGTTGCCTTGAACGTGTTCGCCGCCGGGGTAAGTGCTTTCAGCTTTTCAACCTTACGCACCTGTACCGGATCAACCCCGGTGGATTTTTGCAGCTTCGCCGCGTCACGGGCTTTGCGGGCATCCTTTGCGCCTACGTCCGGGTAACTGCCCAACGCCATGCGGCCCTCTTTGCCATCTTTACGGTATTTGTAAAACCATCGCTTTGATCCCGCCGGACTGACTTCAAGATACAAACCGCCAGAACAGGCCAGCCGCGCCCGTGTTTTCCCCGGTGGGCAAGTCGCATTTTTGCATTCAGCATCGGTCAACATGGGGAACACCTCCTAATTCAGACTGGGGGAACAACCGGTCTTCACTGGGAAACGGGGGAACATTTACCCCCAAAAACCCGAAACACTTCCCTCGTTCCCCTGTATGTTCCCCCGCTTTATCCTAGCAGTCAATAGTCCTCGTTAGTGGCTATTAGTGTGTAAGTGGTTGATTTACCAATGAAAAAGGCCTTTAAGAATCGCTCCTTAAAGGCCTTTAGACTGTCTACTGGTCGGTGTGAAAGGATTCGAACCTTCGACCCCTTGCACCCCATGCAAGTGCGCTACCAGGCTGCGCCACACACCGAACTAGCTTTTAATTATAGCCTCCGGCCCCGACGAATCTCAACGCGTGGCGGACAGGAGATCGCGAATTTCAAACAATTCGCGGCGCACCAGCAAAAGTTGCTCCATACCAGAGCCCATGGTTTCAACGGGCTGACTGTCTTCAAAGTCTTCGAGCTCTGAGTCGCTGACTTCAATCACCTCTACGCCGTCGAGCATGACTTCGCCGTTGCGCTTTTTGTCACGCTCGGCCTGAACGATCTCCTGCATCTTGTTGCGGGCACCGCTGATGGTGAAGCCCTGGTCGTAGAGCAAATCGCGGATTCTTCGAATCATCAACACCTCGTGGTGCTGGTAGTAGCGGCGGTTGCCGCGCCGCTTCATGGGGCGTAGTTGCGTGAACTCCTGCTCCCAATAGCGTAGCACGTGCGGTTTTACACCACATAAGTCGCCCACCTCACCGATGGTGAAATAGCGTTTGGCAGGTATAGGGGGGAGAGTTTTCTCCATTGAAATCAATGCTGTAGGCGCGAAAGCTTCGAGGTTACTCTAAGTCGCCACAGGATGTAAAGGCTCACGGAGCCCTTGGCAGAAAAATAACCGGCGTACGGTACTAAGGCGCGGGCGACCCACCAGGCGGCTTGCCTTCGATCTGGATCTGTTCCTTCAGCTTGTGGCTCGCATGAAAGGTCACCACGCGGCGCGCACGAATGGGGATTGCTTCGCCCGTGCGCGGGTTGCGCCCTGGACGCGGCGCTTTGGTGCGGATCTGGAAGTTGCCAAAACCTGAGATTTTCACGTCTGAACCCTCAACCAGACTGGTGGCAATCAGGTCAAAAAAGGCGTCGATCATGTCTTTGGATTCACGCTTGTTCAGACCAATCTGCTCAAACAACAGCTCGGCCAACTGGGCCTTGGTGAGCGCAGGGGTCTCCAGACTTTCTACCGCAAATTCCATTCGGTGCCTCGTTTCCTGTTTTTGTTGTTTCTATTTTTTTGAACCATCAGGCCCGCTGGCGCGCACCAAGGTCTGCCGCCAACTGTGCGACGACCGCCTGGACAGCCGCTTCAATTTGCGCTTCGGTCAGGGTAGCTTCGTCGCTGTTCAGCGTCAAGCGAACCGCCAGGCTTTTCTCTTGCGGTGTGGCAGCGACGCTATCTGACTCCTTGCCCACCTTGGGTCGGTAGACGTCAAACAGATTGGCATCCACAAGTAGCCCCGAGGTCGCGGCGGCCCAAATGGATTTCATGAGCGCTGTATGCGTGATATGTTCGGCCACCAGCATCGCAATGTCACGCTGAACCGCCTGGTGCTTGGAAACCGCGATGGCGACCGCCACTGTGCGTTGCAACACGGCATCCAGCTCTAGCTCGAACACAATGGGGGCGGTGGCCAAATCATAGGCTTGACGCCACTTGGGGTGCAGCTCGCCCACAAAACCAATTTCCACACCATTCAAAATCACTTTTGCACAGCGCCCCGGGTGCATGGCGGGGTGCTCGGCGGGTAAAAACACCGGCTTGGCGGGTGCCAGCAGTGCCTGCACATCGCCTTTCACATCGAAGAAATCAACGCCCTGCTCCTTGCGACCCCATTGCAAGGCCTCGGCACTGCCGGTTGCCAGTCCGGCCACGCGCATGGGTTGGTTAAAGCCTTCCACGGTGGTGTCCGTATTTTGAACCGCTGGGTCGCGCAGGAAAACACGGCCCAGCTCAAACACCCGCACCCGCTCAGCCTTGCGGTCCAGGTTGAACTTCAAAACCTGTAAAAGGGAACCCACGAGGGATGAACGCATCACGCTCAACTGGCTGGCAATCGGGTTCAGCAGCTTGATGGGGTTGGGGTTGCCAGCCAGCTCATGCTCCCAGCGCTCTTCCACAAAACTGAAGTTGATGGTTTCCTGGTAACCCAAAGCGGCCAGCGCCCGTCGCACGGCGAACGGGCTGCGCTGCGCTTCATCACGAATCTTCGCGGTGATGGGGGCCAGCGGTGGGGTGTTGGGCAGGTTGTTGTAGCCGACCATGCGGGCGACTTCTTCAATCAGGTCTTCTTCGATTTGAAGGTCGAAGCGGTAAGACGGTGGGGTTACGGTCACCAAACCTTCTGCTTGCGAAACCGGCAAGCCCAGGCGCGTCAGCGCATCCACACACTGCACCTGGGTGAGCGGCATCCCAATGACCTTGGCCGCACGGGCCACCCGCAGGCTGACCGGAACGGCGATAGGCAGATTCACTTGCACATCGTCAACCGGGCCGCACGCGGTAGCGGTCGTTCCGCAAATGTCGATGATCAGTTGCGTGATGCGCTCTATGTGTTCCACGGTCTGGCTGGGATCCACACCGCGCTCAAACCGATGGCCTGCATCGGTCGAAAAGTTGAACCGGCGTGACCGCCCGGCAATCGCCTTGGGCCACCAGAAGGCCGCTTCCACGTATACGTGTTGAGTGTCGTCACACACAGCCGTAGCATCACCGCCCATGATGCCGGCGAGAGATTCGACCTGGGCTTCGTCGGCAATCACACCCACTTTGTCGTCTACCGTGACGGTGCTGCCGTTCAGCAGCTTGATTTGTTCACCCGGGCGCCCCCAGCGCACATCCAGACCGCCGTGAATTTTGTCGAGGTCAAATATGTGGCTGGGCCGACCCAGTTCAAACATCACGTAGTTGGAGATATCCACAAGCGCGGTCACGCTGCGCTGACCACAACGTGCCAGACGATCCACCATCCACTGCGGTGTGACCGCCTTGGTGTTCAGGTTACGCACAATGCGTCCGCTGAAGCGGCCACACAAATCGGGCGCGCTGATTTTGACGGGCAGCTTGTCTGTGTTGCGCACGCTCACAGCGGGGAAACCAAGCGTTTTAAGGGGCGCGCCGGTGAGAGCCGCCACTTCGCGCGCCACGCCATAGACGCTCAGACAATGCGCCAAGTTGGGTGTCAGTTTGAGCGTAAAAAGCGTGTCGTCAAGCTTCAGATGTTCGCGGATATTCTGGCCCAGTGGCGCATCTGCGGCAAGTTCAAGCAAGCCACCGTGGTCTTCAGACAGCTTCAGCTCACGAGCGCTGCACAACATGCCCTGGCTCTCGACCCCGCGCAGTTTTCCGACCTTGATCAGGAAAGGTTTGCCGTCAGAACCAGGACCGTCAGCGGGTGGCAGCTCTGCGCCCACCAGTGCACACGGAACCTTGATGCCAACGCGCGCGTTTGGGGCACCGCACACGATGTCCAGCAAAGCGCCTTGCCCTACATCCACCTTGCACACACGCAAGCGGTCTGCATTGGGATGCTGCACAGCCTCCTTGATCTCGCCCACAACGATATGTGTGAATGGCGGAGCCACAGGCTTGAGTTCTTCAACCTCCAGCCCGGCCATGGTGAGTGTCTCGGCCAGTTGGGCGGTGGTGAGCGGTGGGTTGCAGAATTCGCGCAACCAGGATTCAGGGAATTGCATTTTGAGCCGTGATCTTTGTGTTTTCTTGATTTACTGAAATTGGGACAGAAAGCGAACATCGCCATCAAAAAACAGTCGTAAATCATTCACGCCGTAACGCAGCATGGTCAGGCGGTCGGGGCCCAGGCCAAACGCAAACCCGATGTATTTCTCGGGGTCCAGACCCATATTGCGAACCACGTTGGGATGCACCTGACCGGAGCCGGCCACTTCCAGCCAGCGCCCGGCCAAGGGACCGCTTTGGAACTGGATGTCAATCTCGGCACTGGGCTCGGTGAACGGGAAGAAGCTGGGGCGAAACCGCAGCACGAGGTCGTCTGATTCAAAAAACGCGCGGCAAAAATCGGTGAAGACAAACTTAAGGTCTTTGAAACTCACGTTCTCGCCAATCCAGAGGCCTTCACACTGGTGAAACATGGGCGAGTGGGTGGCGTCGCTGTCCACGCGGTAAGTTCGGCCGGGTGCAATCACTCGGATTTCGGGCATATCGCCAGAAAACAAACCGTCAGCTGATACGCCCGCAATAACGCGGTGTTTTTTAACATGCTGCACGGCGTAACGAATCTGCATGGGGCTGGTGTGCGTGCGCAGAAGGTTGGGCGCAGACTCTGAACCGCCTTCCACATAAAACGTGTCATGCATGGAACGGGCAGGATGATCTTCAGGTGTATTGAGCGCTGTGAAGTTGAACCAGTCGGATTCAATCTCGGGGCCTTGCGCCACTTCAAACCCCATCGAGCCAAAGATCGCCTCAATGCGTTCCAAAGTCAAAGATACCGGGTGCAGGCCGCCTTGCGACCGCTGGCGACCGGGCAATGACACGTCCAGTGCTTCAGCTTGAAGTTGCACTTGCAACTCAGCGTCAGCCAGTGCCTGACGGCGCGCTGTCAGCGCCGCTTCAATCGACTGTTTGGCGAGGTTGATGGCGGCACCACGAGACTTTTTCTCGTCCACGGTCAAGGCTGCCATGCCCTTCATCAACTCAGTGATGCGGCCGGCCTTGCCCAGAAAAAGCGCTTTGGCATTTTCGAGGTCTGCAGGGGTTGCAGCGCTCGCAAACGCTGATGTCGCAGCATTAATAATGGCATCCAACTCGTTCATAGATAAGGCCGGTTCAGTCCGAAAAACAGAAACTTTAAAATTCGGGAAAAAAACAAAGGGCTAAAGCCTTTTCAAGCTCTAGCCCTTGTTCTTTGTGCATGAGCCGCTACTGTATCAGTAGCAGACAAGCAGATCAATCAAGCAGCCAGTTTGGCCTTGACCTGTTCAACGATACCCGCAAAAGCAGCCATGTCATGAATGGCGATATCAGACAAAACCTTGCGGTCGATCTCGATGTTCGCTTTCTTCAGGCCATTGGCAAACTGGCTGTAGGTCATGCCGCACTGACGCGCAGCTGCATTGATACGCGCAATCCACAACTGGCGGAAAACACGTTTCTTGGTACGACGGTCACGGTAGGCATATTGCCCAGCCTTCATGACCGCTTCTTTGGCGATCCGGAAAACGTTACCGCGGCGACCGCGGAAACCTTTGGCAAGGGCTAGAACTTTTTTGTGGCGGGCGCGAGCCGTTACACCACGTTTGACGCGAGGCATGTGATTTCTCCTTGTTCGTCGTTAATTAAATACCACGGCCGGGCAACATCTGGGCCATGGAAACCATATTGGTTTCATGCACCGTGACGGATCCGCGCAAATGGCGTTTATTTTTGGTGGTCTTCTTGGTCAGAATGTGACGCTTGAAGGCTTGGCCCCGCTTGACGGTACCACCTGGGCGAACGCGGAATCGCTTTTTAGCGCCGCTTTTGGTCTTCATTTTGGGCATGTTAATGCTCCTTCTTCATTGTGCTCGTGAGGCGTCTGCAAACTGTTTGCAGCCTTGTTGGCCCCGAGCCACTTATCGTGAGGCTTCATTGCTGAAACCCCGCGCATTTTGTTGTTGAATCAGCCTGACTCAGGCTGCTGATTCAGTAGTTGCCTTAGGTGCCCCACCACCCGATTTCTTCTTGCCCGGCGCGATCATCATGATCATCTGCCGACCTTCGAGCTTGGGAAACTGCTCAACCACAATCAAATCTGCCAACTCTGCACGCATGCGATTTAGCAGCGCCATACCAATTTCCTGGTGCGTGATCTCGCGGCCACGAAAGCGCAGCGTGATCTTGCATTTGTCGCCGTCTTCAAGGAAGCGCTTGATGTTGCGCACCTTGATGTTGTAGTCGCCATCATCGGTACCGGGCCGGAACTTGATTTCCTTGACCTCGATAACCTTTTGCTTGGACTTTGCTTCCGCCGCCTTCTTTTGCTCCTGGTATTTGAACTTGCCATAGTCCATCAACCGGCACACGGGCGGGTTGGCGGTTGCAGCAATTTCAACCAGATCAACGTCGAGTTCGCCCGCCATACGCAGGGCTTCCATCAGGCTAACGACGCCCAAAGGCTCGTTTTCAACGCCTGAGAGGCGAACTTCCGGGGCCATGATTTCCCGGTTCAGGCGATGTTTGCGTTCTTCGCGGTGACGGCGGTCACGAAATTCAGTAGCGATGGCTCTATCCTTCAACAATAATTGCTACAAAAATAGTAGCTACAACCGCACAGAGCACGCGGGCAAACTGCTCATTTGGTCAGTAAACTGATCCATATCACAACTTGTGAGTGATGTCGCCTGCGATTTTCTGCACGAATGCATCGAGAGACATCACACCGAGGTCAAGGTTGCCCCGGGCGCGCACCGCAACGGCACCTGCTTCTTTTTCCTTATCACCAATAACAAGGATGTAGGGAAGCTTTTGCATTGAATGCTCACGTATTTTACGCGTTATTTTCTCGTTGCGCAGATCAGTGATGACCCTAAGCTCTTGATTTGGCACAGATTTCTTCAATTTTGCAGCGATTTCGAGACAATATTCACTCTGTGAGTCAGTGATATTGAGTATCGCGACCTGCACGGGTGCCAGCCAGGTCGGCAATGCACCGGCGTGTTCTTCGACCAGAATTCCGATGAATCGCTCCAGGCTGCCGACGATCGCCCGGTGCAACATGACAGGGTTGTGACGTGCGCCGTCCTCGCCCACATATTCAGCACCCAGGCGCTCGGGCATCGAGAAATCGACTTGCATGGTGCCGCATTGCCACTGGCGACCAATCGCGTCTTTCAGCGTGTATTCAATCTTGGGGCCATAGAAAGCGCCGTCGCCCGGCGCGATTTCAAACTCGCAACCCGAAGCCCGCAGTGACTCCATCAGGGCATGCTCTGCCTTGTCCCAGCTCTCGTCAGTGCCAATGCGCTGCGCCGGTCGCGTTGCCACCTTATAAATGATGTTTTTGAAACCAAAATCGGCATAGACTTTTTGCAATAACGCGGTGTAAGCCACGCACTCGGGAAGGATATGCTCCTCAGTACAAAAAATGTGGCCGTCGTCCTGCGTAAAGGCACGCACTCGCATGATGCCGTGCAGCCCGCCAGTCGGTTCATTGCGGTGGCATTGCCCGAACTCACCGTAACGCAGTGGCAAGTCACGGTAGCTCTTGATACCCTGGTTGAAGATGATGATGTGCCCGGGGCAGTTCATCGGCTTCAGGGCGTAGTCCCGCTTTTCGGACTCGGTGGTGAACATGTTGTCGCGGTACTTGTCCCAGTGCCCGGTTTTCTCCCAGAGGCTCTTGTCCAGAATCTGCGGCCCTTTGACTTCCTGGTAACCGTTGTCGCGGTACACAGCGCGCATGTACTGCTCCACGCCCTGCCAAAGGGTCCAGCCCTTGGGGTGCCAGAACACTGTGCCGGGCGAATGTTCGTCAATATGGAACAAGTCCAGCTCACGACCCAGCTTGCGGTGGTCACGCTTCTCGGCCTCTTCCAGCATCGTCAGGTGTTGCTGCAACTCGTCTTTTGTGGCCCAGGCCGTGCCGTAGATACGTTGCAACATTTCGTTGCGATGGTCACCTCGCCAATAGGCGCCAGCCAGCTTCATCAGCTTGAAATGCTTTAGCTTGCCCGTGCTGGGCACATGGGGGCCACGGCACAGGTCTTCAAATTTGCCTTCGCGGTACAGCGACACATCTTCGTTGGCCGGAATGCTGGCAATGATCTCCGCCTTGTAGTGCTCGCCCAGGCTTTTGAAATACGCCACTGCTTCGTCGCGAGGCAGCACACGGCGCGTCACGGGCTCGTCTTTGTTGGACAGCTCGGTCATCTTCTTCTCGATGGCGGCCAGGTCGTCGAGCGTAAACGGGCGCTTATAGGAAAAGTCGTAGAAGAAACCATGCTCGATCACCGGCCCGATGGTGACCTGTGCATCGGGGAACAGTTCCTTGACCGCATAGGCCAGCAAGTGTGCGGTTGAGTGGCGAATGACCTCCAGTCCGTCGGCATCTTTGGCGGTGATGATGGACAGAGGGCTGTCTTGCGAGATCGAAAAAGAGGTGTCGACGACCTTGCCGTCAATCTTGCCCGCCAGCGCAGCCTTGGCCAACCCGGAACCAATCGAGGCGGCAACCTCTGCCACGGTCACCGGGCCCTGGTAATCACGTTTGGAGCCGTCTGGAAGTGTGATTTGAATCATGATGAAACTAGAAATTTGAATTGCTAAAAAGGCGAGGCACAAGAAAAAAGCGCGGTACACGCCGCGCTTTACTATGAATTTTGTAGCTACCAGCGCACAAGGCGCGCGGACTAGCGGCAAGTGAGCTTATGAAAACATTGCCGTTGTAGTTCGCGGTGTCATAACCAGGTTGCCTTTCTCGCTCTTTTTAGTACGTGTGAATTCGCGCAATTTTAACCCACCCACCCCCACCCGCCACAAAAAACCACTATAAAAAAAGCCCGCTGGCGAACCAGCGGGCTTCTCAATTTTTGGCAGCGCAGCAGATCAGTGGAACTGCTCTTCTTCGGTAGAACCCGTCAGCGCAGTCACGCTGGACTTGCCACCCTGAATGGTGGTGGTGACTTCGTCGAAGTAGCCGGTGCCAACTTCCTGTTGGTGCGATACGAAGGTGTAGCCACGGTCGCGGGCTGCGAATTCTGGCTCCTGTACTTTCTCGACATAGGCAGTCATGCCGCGCTTGACGTAGTCCTGGCTCAGGTCGTACATGTTGTACCACATGGAGTGGATACCAGCCAGTGTGATGAACTGGTACTTGTAACCCATGGCGCCGAGTTCGCGCTGGAACTTGGCAATGGTGGCATCGTCCAGATTTTTCTTCCAGTTGAACGAAGGCGAGCAGTTGTAGGCCAGCATCTTGCCGGGGTGAACTTTGTGCACAGCATCGGCAAACTTCTTGGCGAAGTCCAAATCCGGCGTACCGGTTTCGCACCAAACCAGGTCGGCGTAGTCAGCGTAAGCAATGGCGCGGGCCACAGCCTGATCCATGCCTTTGCGGGTTTTGTAGAACCCTTCTGCAGTGCGC
>JANPAZ010000360.1:0-1629 GCA_031430225.1 Rhodoferax sp.
TACCTGAATGCCCTTGTTGAACGCCACGCGCATCTTGCCCTGCGCCACACGGCTGGTGGCGAAGTCCAGCACAAAGGGCTCCTGGCCCTTGAGTGGCACGCCAATGCAACACGGGTTGGTGCCGAAGCGGCCGTCTCCGCCTCCCCAGGGCGCCACCACCGGGCGCGACTGCACGTTCACAAAATGCATGGACACCAGTCCCTGTGCCACCGCCATTTCGGCGAAGTGACCGATGCGGCCCAGATGGTGCGCATTGGCCAGCGACATGATGCAGCTGCCATGCTGTTTGGCACGCGCCATGCCCTGATGCATAGCCTGTTCGCCCACCACCTGCCCATAGCCGCGCTGGCCGTCGAGCGACAACATGGTCCCAATGTCAAGGTTCACCTTGATGCTGGTATTGGGTTTGAGCCCGCCTTCCAGAACCGCCTCCACATAGCGCGGTAACATACCCACACCATGCGAATCGTGGCCGCTGAGATTAGCCATGACAAGGTTGCTGGCGACCGTCTGTGCTTCCTCGTGAGAGCTGCCAGCTGCTACCAAAATACTAGCTGTCTGATCAATTAATGCTTGGGCTTGCAGTGTTTTTGACATGTAAATGAACTCGAAAATGGAAAAAACTGTGAGCGCGGCTACGCGCGCTTACATCACTGCGCCTACTTGCCAGGGTACGAACTCGCTCTGGCCATAGCCATGTTGCTCGCTTTTAGATGCTGTGCCCGACGCAGTAGCCAGCACCAGCTCAAAAATCCGCTGGCCCATTTCAGCCACTGTACTGCTGCCATCAATGATCTCGCCGCAGTTGATGTCCATGTCGTCTTCCTGCTTGCGCCACAGCGCCGAGTTGGTGGAGAGCTTGAGCGATGGTGAGGGTGCGCAGCCGTACGCCGACCCGCGCCCCGTGGTGAAGCAGATCAGGTTGGCCCCCCCCGCCACTTGCCCCGTGGCGCTAACCGGGTCATAGCCGGGGGTGTCCATGTAGACAAAGCCGCTGGCATTCACTTTCTCGGCGTACTCGAACACACCTTGCAGGTTGGACGTGCCCCCTTTCGCCACAGCGCCCAGGGATTTCTCGAGGATGGTGGTCAGCCCGCCCGCCTTGTTACCGGGAGACGGGTTGTTGTTCATCTCGCCGTTGTTGATTTGTGTGTAGTGCTCCCACCATTTGATGCGGGCGATGAGTTTTTCGGCAATTTCCGGCCGCACGGCGCGCCGGGTGAGCAGATGCTCGGCCCCGTAAATCTCGGGCGTCTCCGACAGGATGGCCGTGCCGCCGTGCGCCACCAGCAAGTCCACCGCCGCCCCCAGGGCAGGGTTGGCGCTGATGCCGCTGTAGCCGTCAGACCCGCCACACTGCAGACCAATCGTGATGTGCGCCGCGCTACAGGGTTCGCGTCGTACTTCATTGGCCTTGGGCAACATGGCCTTGACCAGCTCGATGCCCTTGGCCACCGTTTTGGTCGTGCCCCCGGTATCTTGAATATTAAAGACCCGCAGGTTGTCACCCTCACGCAGGCTGCCATGGGCCAGCCAGGCATTGATCTGATTGGCCTCGCACCCCAGGCCCACCACCAGCACGCCCCAGAAGTTGGCATGTGTGGCGTAGCCAGTGAGTGTGCGTTGCAA
>JANPAZ010000361.1:0-8173 GCA_031430225.1 Rhodoferax sp.
ATGGTGGGGCCGGATGCCGGCGAAGTGGTGCAGGGCTTTGCCGTGGCCATGAAGGCGGGCGCGACCAAGGCGATTTTTGACAGCACCATAGGCATTCACCCCACGGCGGCAGAGGAGTTTGTGACGATGCGGGAACCTGTCAAGATTCCGACCTAGTTCAAGGCTTGGGCAAAGCCTTCAGCACGTTAGCCACAAAGACGCAGCTGTCAAACTGGTCGCGTTTGAAGGTCCAGCCCAGGCGGACGATGACCGCGTCGCGTGATGGCACCATGGCAACCACCTGGCCCCAGTGGCCACCCATGGCCAGCGTGTCGGCAGGGACGCCTTTGTTGTCTTTGCAACGGCCGGCAACCGGATCGCCATACCGCCAGGTTTGCGCACCGTAGCCCGTCCCTTCTCCTTGTGCGGTTGACGCCATCGCAGCAAACTTGAGCCAGCCCGGTGGCAGCACCTGCGTGTCACCCCAGCGCCCGTCGTTGAGCATGAGTTGGCCCAGTCGGCCCCAGTCACCCACGCTGGCCCACAGGTACGACGAGCCCACCCAGTTGCCGCCCGCATCGCTTTCCAGAACAGCGGTGCTTGCGCCAATCGGGCCAAACAAGGCTTTTGCCGGGTACGCCCAGTAGTCAGCGTCGGTGGCAAAGCGACCCCGCGCCACACCGGCCAGCAGATTGGCCGTAGCACTGAGGTAACGCCAGCGCGCGCCTGGTGCGGCTTCAGAACGCACTTTGGCGGCGAAGGCCGCTGTGTCGGTCGCGCCCCAAAGCATTTGCGGCACCGAGCCCCAGGGCTGGTACTCCTCGACACTGGCCAGGCCGTCACGCATGTACAGCAGGTCAGACACCTTGATGTCTTTGCGGGCGTCGTTGCGCCAGGCTGCAAGCCATGCGGGCTCACGCGCTTGGGGAAAGGCATCGACCACCAGCGTGTCAAACGCCAGGCCGGTATCCCCGCTCAACTTGTAGGTAAGCATGCCGGTCACGGTTTTGGTCATAGACCAACCGTGCAACGCAGTTTGACGCGAGAAGCCGGGTGCAGTGCGCAGCACCAGCGAGCGCCCTTTGTGAATAATGGCAACGCCGCGCGCGTTGGCTGCAAGTGGGTCACCTGCTCCTGCAAAGGCCTGGTCAACAACATTTTGCAGCGCCACTGCATCAATTCCGGCGCCCCATTCGGCGCGGGGGACGGGGGTCTCGCCCTGTGGCCATGGCTTGTCGGCGTCTGGGTTTCCGGGTGTCGGCACCGTATGGGTTGCGGCCTTGGGTCGGGGCGTGTTCCGGCCAAGGGCCGCATCCAGCACGCAGCCCTGGCCCGGCAGCCAAACGGCCATGCGTGGAAACAGTCCCGCAAACGTACCCGTGACGGTGCGGTTGCTATCATCCACCGCAATGTTGATGAACCGAAGCACCGGGCTGGCAGGTAGCACGTCTTCGGCCATCATCTTTTGCCAGGGGCGCCCGGCTACAAAGGCACCGGAGCAAACACCCTTGGCCGCCATGCCCGCTGCATTTTTGGGAATGCCAATGTAGAGCAAGGACGCCATAGCGACGGCGACCAGCACAAGCGTCAGCACTGTGGCTATCAACACGCTGCGTTTGATCCAGATGGACGCCTTGGCCATGGGAGTTCCTGAGAAAATTGAAACGGTCACTCTACCCGAGTCGGGAGTCCGTGGACAATAGCGGCATGTCCTACTTACCCACGTTTATCGCACCCTCCCGTTTCACTGACCCCGCTGCCGCTTTGGCCAAGGCGCGCGAAATATACGACGCGAGTCTGGCCCATCTGCGCGAGGCCATGCAGCGCTTTGTAGCGGGTGATGCGTTGCCTGGCCATGTGCGGGCTTGCTATCCGTTTGTGCGGGTTCAGACCGACACTGTGGCGCGCATGAGTTCGTCTGACACAGCCCGCCTCAGCTTTGGCTTTGTGGCCGGGCCGGGCCGCTTTGAGACCACGCTCACGCGCCCTGATCTTTACGCGGACTACTACCATGAGCAGTTCAGGCTGCTGCTGGAAAACCACCAGGTGGAGCTGGAGGTGGGCACCAGCACGCAACCTATCCCGGTTCACTTTTCGTTTGCCGAGCACGACCACATTGAAGGCAACCTGAGTGCCGATCGTCGTCAGCTCATGCGCGACGTGTTTGACTTGCCCGATCTGGCCGCCATGGACGACGGCATTGCCAACGGCACCTACGAACCCCGGGCGGGCGAAGCGCAGCCCCTTTCATTATTTACTGCGCCGCGGGTGGACTATTCGCTGCATCGTCTGCGCCATTACACGGGCACAGCGCCCGAGTATTTCCAGAACTTTGTGCTGTTCACCAACTACCAGTTTTACATTGACGAGTTCGTGCGCCTGGGCCATGAAGCGATGGGCGACGTGAACAGCGAATACGTTGCTTTCATCGAACCCGGCAACATGGTGACGCGGCGCGTGGGGCTTGACGCGCACGCAGGTGACGAGTTGGGCAAGGCTCCGCCAAGGCTGCCCCAAATGCCTGCCTACCACCTGATACGCGCCGACCGTAGCGGCATCACCATGGTGAACATTGGCGTGGGCCCGGCCAATGCCAAAACCATCACTGACCACATCGCCGTGTTGCGACCGCACGCATGGATCATGCTGGGGCACTGCGCCGGTCTGCGTAACACCCAGCAACTGGGCGACTACGTGCTGGCCCACGGCTATGTGCGGGAGGACCATGTGCTGGACGAAGAGTTGCCGCTGTGGGTGCCAATCCCCGCGCTGGCTGAAATTCAGGTGGCGCTGGAAGCGGCTGTGTCTGATGTCACGCAGATGAGCGGGCCTGAACTCAAGCGCATCATGCGCACCGGCACGGTGGCCAGTACCGACAACCGCAACTGGGAGCTGCTGCCCGACAACGGCCCCCAGCGCCGATTCAGCCAGAGCCGTGCGGTGGCGCTTGATATGGAAAGTGCCACCATTGCTGCCAACGGTTTCCGCTTCCGGGTGCCCTATGGCACGCTGCTGTGCGTGAGCGACAAGCCCCTGCATGGCGAGATCAAGCTGCCCGGCATGGCCAACCACTTTTACCGTGAGCGCGTGGACCAGCATCTTCGCATTGGTATCCGCGCGGTGGAACTGTTGCGTGCGCAGGGCGCGGACCAGTTGCACAGCCGTAAGCTGCGAAGCTTTGCCGAGGTCGCGTTTCAATAGATTGCCATGGCACTCGATGTAACGACACTCCTGGTCATCAACGCGGCCAATCTGTTGGTGATGGCCCTTGCGTTGCCCCTTTTGATGGGGCAGCGATTGAGCTGGGCGGCCGGCAACGCGCGTGCTGCGATGATGGTGCAAGCCGTCGGGTGGGTCGCCATCCTGTCATCCCGTCTGTGGGCCGGTCGTTGGCAAGACCAGCTGTTGTCTACCTTCGCCATCGCTTGTTTCAGTGCCGGCCAGTGGCTGATGTATGAGGCGTTGCGGGGTTGGCTGGGCCCGCGGCAGGGCCGTAAGCTGATGCTGGCGCTGGTGGTGTTAACACCGGTCGGCTATGCGTTGAGTTTCCAGAATTACCCGGTGCGGGTGGGATGGTCCAATTTCCTTGTGGCGGCCCAGTTGTTGGTCATCGCGAACGCGACCCTTCGTCCCGTCGCGTCCTCGGGAGGGCCCTGGCGATGGGCCATCTTTGGTTGTGCCCTGACCATGGCTGGCTTCACGACCGCGCGGGGGGTGATGGGTGCGTTCATGACGGAGCTGTATCCGGCCTTCTTGACGCCCCACCCGGTTAATGTTCTGGCCATGGTGGCCACCAATGTCACGCTGGTTCTGACCAGTGTGGCCGTGCTGGTTGCCTGGCGTGGTGAAGCAGAAGACCAGTTGCGCGAACAGGCTTTGAGCGACAGCCTGACAGGGCTGACCAACCGGACGGGCTGGGACGACCTGGCAGCGGCTGCTCTGGGGCAGGCCCGTCGGCATTCCTATCCATTGGCGTTGTTGATGCTTGACCTGGATCACTTCAAGCGCATCAACGACTCCCAGGGCCATGATGTGGGGGACCAGGTGCTCAGACTGGTGGGAAAGGTGATTCGTGACAACCAGCGCGGGGGCGACCTGGTGGCACGGATCGGAGGCGAAGAATTCGCTCTTCTGTTACCCCAGACTGATCAGGCCGGTGCATTGCTCTTTGAGTCCAGGTTGCGCCAGGCACTGGCACAGGCCTGTCGTGAGCAACCGCATCTCACCGTCAACTACAGCGCGGGGCTAACGCTCTTACAACCTGCAGACGAAGTCTTGATATCCCTCATGGTACGCGCTGATCGCGCCTTGTACCGGGCCAAAGAACGTGGGCGCGGGCGCATTGAAATAGAGGTCTGACCCGGTGCGTTTGCCGGTATATGTGACAGCTCGGGGTCAGCCCAGCAAGTGGTTCAGTTTGGCATACTGCAACAGCATGATGGTCTTGGCATCGCAGATGTGGCCCGACGCAACCTGATCCAGCGCCGCGTCCAGTGTGGTTTCAATCACCTCAATATCTTCACCTTCATGGGCCTCGCCGCCCCCCGCTGCCACTTTGTCGGCTGCGGTGTATTCGCCCACAAAAAAATAAAGCCTTTCGGTGACAGACCCCGGGCTCATGTAGGCTTCAAACACCTTTCTCACGTGTTGGACCTTGTAGCCAGTCTCTTCCTCGGTTTCGCGCCGTATGCAGGTGGCCGGGTCATCCTGGTCGAGTAGCCCGGCGCAGACCTCGATCATCATGCCGTCACCGTTGCCGTTGACATAGGTCGGAAAGCGAAACTGTTTTGTCAAAATCACCGTTTGGCTGACACGGTTGTAGAGCAGGATTGCAGCGCCATTGCCGCGGTCGTAGCTCTCGCGGGTTTGGCGCTGCCATGTGCCGTCGCGACGCAGCAGGTCGAAAACCGTCTTTTTGAGCAAATACCAGCTGTTTGACAGAACGGTTTCTTCAATCACGCGGATGTGGGAAGTCATGGACGGAAGTTTCTGTAAGTGTTTGCAATAGTGCGTGATGTTACGGTCTGGACGTCACATTTTGTCTCGAGTCAGTTGACAGCCATGTGAGTGGATCGATAATGAAAACAAAGCTGTGGCAGAGGGTAGCCGAGTGTCACATGTCAGGCTTTCAATATGGAGGTAAATGCAACATGACTAAATCGGAGGAATCAGGCGCGCAGGCCCTGCTGTCCGTTAATCTGGATCATCTACTCCTGCCTGAGCTGGACTATTTGATGATTGAAATGATCGAGACTGCACAGTTGCTGTATCCACGCGCAGGGGTTGGCAAATCAGAGCAGGAAAACCGCACCCGGCTACAAGAGCTTCTTCTTGAAAAAATGAAGCTGACTGCGCAATGCGTTCACCGCGCGCGGCAGGCGCAACAAGAGCTGGAGCGGGCATCGCAACGCGGGTTGCTATCAGACTGGTCCAAGCTATCGGGTTGAATTTGCCGTTGAAGTTGCGTTCGCGGCAAACGCTTCAAAATCAGACACAGACATGGGACGCGCAAAGAAGTAGCCCTGACCATAGTCGCAGCCGGCAGCCACCAGCAAGTCACGCTGCTGTTGGGTCTCAATCCCCTCCGCCACGACCTTCATGCCCAGTTCATGGGCCATCACAATAATTGCCTTGCACAGCGCCAGATCGGTGGCACCAGGCACCAGGTGGCGAACGAATGACTGGTCAATCTTGATGTAGTCAATCTCGAACTTCTGCAAGTACGACAGCGACGAGTAGCCGGTGCCAAAATCGTCCAGAGAGACCTGCATACCGGCGTGACGCAACTCAAGCAGCTTTCCCGACACGCCAGGGCTGGCATCCAGCAGCAGCCCCTCCGTAATTTCGATGGCAAGCGCTGCACCTGGCAGGCCGATGGCTTCCAGGTAAGCCAGCCACTTGCTATTGGGCCCACCGTCATGGTGAAACTGGGCGGGTGACTTATTCAAGCTGATCTGAAACTGCGGGTGCAATGAACCCCGCCATGCCTTTGCCTGGTCAGCGACCTGGTGAAACACCCAGTCGCCTATCTCGATGATCAGACCGCTGGTTTCCGCGATTGGAATAAAAGCTGCCGGGCTGACCAGTCCGCGCGTGGGATGCTGCCAGCGAATGAGGCCCTCGGCCTTGTGGATGGCACCCGTTTGTAATTCGATGATGGGCTGGTAGACCATCAGGAACTGCGCCTGTGCCAGTCCCACCCGCAAATCGCTCGTCAGCCTGACGCGGGTTTGGGCTGCTTCCTGCAATGCGGGCGTGAAAAAACTGGAGCGATTGCGCCCCGCGCCTTTGGCCACATACAGCGCCTGGTCCGCGTTCTTGAAAA
This sequence comes from Rhodoferax sp., assembly GCA_031430225.1. GTDB lineage: Bacteria > Pseudomonadota > Gammaproteobacteria > Burkholderiales > Burkholderiaceae_C > JANYCG01. The sequence continues at coordinate 6,305 of JANPAZ010000361.1, forward strand.
GATTGTCCACCTCGGTGCCGTCGTCCGGGTACATCGTGATGCCCACACTCGCCGTCACATACACCTGCTCATCCCCGAGCTGGAACACAATTGACATGGCGGTCAGGATGCCCTGAATGATCCGCTCAATGCTATCGAGGTCAGTGAGTTCAGAGAGAACTACTGTGAATTCATCGCCACCCATGCGTGCCACTGTGTCGGACTCCCGCACGCTGGTCCGGATGCGATGGGCGGCTTCCATCAAAAGCACGTCGCCCTGGTCGTGACCCAGGGTGTCATTGACTTCCTTGAAGTGATCCAGGTCGATGAACAAAATGGCCAGTTGCAGTCCCTCTCGCCTGCATTTCTTGATGTCCTGCTCCAGCCGGTCGCGCAGCATGCGGCGGTTGGGCAAGCCCGTGAGCGCATCGAAATTGGCCTGCTGCCATATCAAGGCTTCTGAATGCTTGCGGCCGGTGATGTCAGTGTGGGTGCCAATCATTCGCAGCGGCTTGCCCTGCGCGTCACGGCTGACCACCATGCCGCGCGCCAGAATCCACTTCCAGCTACCGTCCTTGCGTCGCATCCGATGCTCGTTGACATAGGTGGGCGTCAGCCCGTCAAAATGAGCCTGGCGGTCGCGCTGAAGTTGCTCCAGGTCGTCCGGGTGCGTGCGGGCATCTAGCTCCTTTGGCTCGCTTTTCAATTCACCCACTTCGAAGCCATACATTTCCAGAAGCCGCTGGGAGAAGACTTCTTCGCCCGTTTGGAGGTTCCAGTCCCAGACGCCGTCACCGGTGCTGTCCAAGGCCAGCTTCCAGCGCTCTTCGGCCTCACGCAATTTGAATTCAGCGATCTTTCGGGTTGTGATGTCCAGCATGACGCCATTTCGCACCGAGCCCCCTTCATCGGTGCTGATCGACGATGACGTCATATGGACCCATTTAAGGGTTCCATCGTCCAACACGATTCGAAATTCGGAGTTGAGCGGCAAGCCCTGGTTGACGACGGTCTCAATTTCGCGCTGCACCATCGGTCGGTCGTCGGGGTGCCGAAATCTGTGAAGAATGCTGCCGTCCGCCATCACGGCTTCGGGTTCAACGCCGTAGAGTTCACGCACACCAGGGCTGACAAAGCTGTATTTCCGGCTGTTGTCACGCCCGATGCGCAGCCGATAAACCATGCCTGGCATTTGCGACGTGATCTGTCTAAAGTTGTCTTCGCTTTGACGCAGGGCGGCTTCTGCAAGTTTTCGTTCAGTGATGTCCTGCAATACCGACGTTCGTTTGACCACCTGTCCGTTTTCTAGCGTGACGGTGCTCTTTGAGTGCACCCAGATTCGCCGCCCTCTGGCCGTGATCATTTCAAGCTCAAGATCATGGGGCTTTGCTTTGGTGACGGCGTCGTCGATGGCTGCCTCGATTTTGAGCGCCGATTCTGGCGTAAAAAAATGCAGCGTTGTGTCTGTTGTGGGCGTGTATTCCTGCGGCGATGTGTCCAGAATGCGATACACCTCATCCGTCCAGAACACCGTGCCAGTCCTGACATCCACTTCCCACCCACCCACGCGGGCCATGGACTGCGTGGCCTCGAGCAGCAAATGCAAGCGTTCTCTGGCCCGTTCGGCGTCTATATAGTTGGTGACGTCTGTAAATGTGCGCACCATCCCGCCGGTGGACACTGTCTGTGTTTTGACCTCAATGACGCGGCCTGCTTTGGTCTTGCGCAAATACAGAGTCGGAATTTCCGCATTGCCCGCTGCCGCGACATATTGCCGGGCGTTCGGGTCCACCAGGTTGGCATTCGGACCAAAGTCGCCGCGGTTCAATTGAAAAAGCGTGATCTCCTGAAGTGTCGGGCGGCTTTCAAGAAAGCTTTTGGGCAAGTCCA
>JANPAZ010000362.1:0-9477 GCA_031430225.1 Rhodoferax sp.
GTGCGCATTGATTTGACCTCGCCCTGCGTCGCAGACAGTTCTTTGAGTGCGCCGCAGCCCAGCAAGACTCCGTTTTCCCAAACCGTCCAGAAGGTGATGCCCGGCGCACGCAGCTTGTTGATATCCAGCGCAAAAACCTGCTCGGGCGGCGACAGCTCATACATGTTGGCCAGATGCTCGTTCAAGAGGGCGTGGACCTGCGCGCGGGTGAGGTCGTCGGTTTCAATGTGCATACGGTGTCGGCAGTTTTCCATCATTCTGGCGCAGCATCCAGCGTGGTCGACTGGCTTTGGCGTCCCCGCGTCAGCATGAAGATGCCCGCAGCCACCAGCAAAGCAATGCCAGTGAGGGCCAGCAGGTTGGGCACGTCGCCCCAAAGCAGCCAGCCCAGCGCCAAAGCAAACAGCAAGGCGGTGTAGCGAAAAGGGGTGATCAGGCTGATGTCGCCCTGGCGCATGGCACCAATCAACAGAAAATAGCCGCCGCTGAGCAATACGCTGGCTGCGGCCAGCAGGGCGAGTTGGCGGGCCGTGAAGGGTAGCCAGCCCTGATAGAGGCTGATCACGCCCGACAGCAGACTGACGGCCAGCACGGTAGACAGGGTGATGAGAAGTGATGGGATGCGTGCCGGTATCACCCGCGTCATGAGGTCGCGCGCAGAGTGAAGCAAGGTGCCGCTCAAGCACAGCAGCGCCCAGCCGTTGAAACCCGCCGCAGCCGGTTGCACGATGAACAAAACGCCCACAAAACCCACCACGATGGCCAGCCAGCGTGCGGCACCCACCTTTTCCCTGAAGGCAACCACCGCCATCATGGTGATGAACATGGGCGTGGCCGAGTTGATGGCAGTGGCATTGGGCAGCGGCAGGTGAAACAGTGATGTAAGGTAGACCATGGATGCAGCGGCGTCCAGCGACGCGCGAACCAGCAGGCGGCGATTGAGCAACTGCGAGATAGGCAGTTCACCGGTGGTGGTGTCGCGCTTGAAAGCGCCCAGTGCCTGACACACTACCAGCATCAGCGTGCTGGCAAACAGGCCCCGGATGCAGATGAGCTGCGGCCCGGGCAATGACGCGCTGACCAGCTTGACCAGTGCGTCGTTGGTGATAAAAAGCCCCATGGCAATCGACATGCCGATGATGCCGCGACGATTTGCGGGGTCGTGCATCAGGTGCGCAAATTGGTTTTCATGCAGCCTTGAGTGTAAACATGTGAGCAGATGCCGGTGGGCTGGCCGGGCCGCTAAGTCGGGTCGTTGTGCGTCGACGCAGTGTCCACCAAGGCGGACAGCACAAGCGCTTCAAGCTGGCCGCGCAACCATCGGTGTGCCGGGTTGTCCCGGTGGCGCATGTGCCAGATCATGTACATCGGCATGGTGGGGCAGGGCACCGGTACTTTGGCGCTGGCCAGCCCCCTCAGCACATGCGACTGCAACAATCCCGGCACGGTGGCCAAAGGTGAGGTGCAAACGCAGACGACCCGAATTCAGCCCGGATACGCCGAAAACCGGCACATAAAGCGCGAGTTTGTGCTCAGTAGCTGAGCCGCTCTGGCCTGATTTCCTGGAGGATGGTGGTGGCGATTTCTTCAATCGACTTGGTGGTGGTTGAAAGCCAGCGAATGCCGGCCCGGCGCATCATGGTTTCGGCTTCTGCAACTTCCATCCGGCAGTTTTCAAGGGCGGCATATTTGGAGTTGGGCCTGCGCTCGTTGCGTATCTCGCTCAGGCGCTCAGGCTGAATAGTCAGACCGAAGATTTTGCCTTTGTGCGGCATGAGGGCCGGAGGCAGGTGTTGGCGCTCGAAGTCTTCGGGGATCAGTGGGTAATTGGAGGCCTTGAGGCCATATTGCATGGCCAGATAAAGGGAGGTGGGTGTTTTTCCGCTGCGGCTGACTCCGACCAGAATCACGTCGGAGTGCTCCAGGTCGCGGTTGGACTGACCATCATCATGGGCCAAAGAAAAATTGATGGCCTCAATGCGGTCCTGGTATTCCTTGCTTTTGCTGGCATCACTGAAGCGGCCAATGCGGTGATTGGACTTCAATTGCAACTCGGTTTCCAGCGGATGGACAAAGGTGCCAAACATGTCCAGCAGCATGCCCTGGCACCCGTCAGTAATGACTTTCAGCACTTCCATATTGACCAACGTGGTGAACACGATGGGTTTTTTACCGTCGATCACGGCCGCGTGGTTGATTTGTCGCACTGCCTGATGCGCTTTGTCCACCGTATCGGTGAATGGCAGGCGCACATGCAGGGCGTTGAGTTCAAATTGGGCGAGGATGGCGTGGCCAAATGTCTCGGCTGTTATTCCCGTGCCGTCAGAGATAAAAAAGATGGTGCGATTGGTCATGGTGGAGGTGATCAGGCGCTAACTGGTAGTGGGTGGTGGCAAGCTGTGACGAAACGTGAATTTACGGGTTAGGGCGGCCTCTACAATAGCCGCAATTCATTGCTGTTTCACCAGACGCTCCATTTTCATGCATTGCCGCAACCCGATTCATCCATCGAATGGGGCGCCAGCCTGCAATAGCGCCGCCCAGACACGCACCAGTATGGGCCTGCGCACAGAACCGTTTTTTACTTCTGGAGTTTTCCCATGTCTGCACTGTTCAATCCGACCGACCTGGTCGTTCCGTTTGAAAACCTGAGAATGACTGACGTCGAGGCGGTTGGCGGAAAAAACGCCAGCCTCGGCGAAATGATTTCACAACTGCCTGCGGGCGTTCGCGTGCCGACAGGGTTCGCCACTACCGCGCACGCCTTTCGTGCGTTCCTCCAGTACGACGGCCTGGCCGACAAAATCAAAAAGCGGCTCGACGCGCTGGACACAGATGATGTGCGCGCCCTGGCTGCTGCCGGGTCAGATATTCGCGCGATGGTCGAAGCCCAACCTTTCCCTGCAGATTTGCAGCATGCCATTGGGGCTGCGTTTGCCAAGTTAAGTGCTGGCAATCCGCAAGCTTCTTTTGCCGTGCGCTCGTCCGCCACAGCCGAAGACCTGCCTGATGCATCATTTGCCGGGCAGCAGGAAACCTTCCTGAATGTGGTGGGTATCGAGGAAGTCCTGCACAAGATGAAAGAGGTTTTTGCCTCCCTGTACAACGACCGTGCCATCAGCTATCGCGTTCACAAGGGTTTTGCACATGAACACGTGGCTCTGAGCGCCGGCGTGCAGCGGATGGTTCGCTCTGATTTGGGCGCGGCGGGGGTGATGTTCACCATCGATACCGAGTCCGGCTTTGAGGACGTTGTTTTCATCACGTCAAGCTATGGCCTTGGTGAGACGGTGGTGCAGGGGGCCGTGAACCCGGATGAGTTTTACGTGCACAAGCCCATGTTGCGTGCGGGCAAGCGGGCTGTGATTCGCCGCAGTCTGGGCTCCAAACTGATCCAGATGGAGTTCACAACCGCTGCTGAAAAGGCTGCCGGCGGCAAGCTCGTGAAAACCACCGACGTGCCCACCGAGCTTCGCAATCGCTATTCATTGACCGATGCCGACGTGGAGCAACTCGCCAGCTACGCCCTGGTGATCGAAAAGCACTACGGCCGCGCCATGGACATTGAGTGGGGCAAAGACGGCGTGGACGGCCAACTCTACATTTTGCAGGCCCGACCCGAAACCGTGAAAAGCCAGGCGGCGGGTAAAGCCGAACACCGTTACAAGCTCAAGAGCAGAAGTACGGTTATCACGGAGGGCCGCGCGATTGGCCAGAAGATTGGTACCGGGCCGGTGCGGGTTGTGCACAACATCAATGAAATGGACAAAGTGCAGCCCGGCGACGTGCTGGTGTCTGACATGACCGATCCCAACTGGGAGCCGGTGATGAAGCGGGCTGCTGCCATCGTGACAAACCGGGGTGGGCGTACGTGCCACGCCGCCATCATTGCCCGAGAATTGGGAATACCTGCCGTGGTGGGATGCGGCAACGCGACCGACATCCTGAAAGACGGCATGCTGGTCACAGTGAGCTGCGCCGAAGGTGACACCGGCTTTATTTACGATGGGTTGCTGGAGACGGAGGTGACCGAAGTCCAGCGCGGCGTGATGCCCGATATCCCGGTGAAGATCACGATGAACGTGGGTAATCCGCAGCTTGCCTTTGACTTTTGCCAGTTGCCCAATGCGGGCGTGGGTTTGGCCCGGCTTGAATTCATCATCAACAACAACATTGGTGTGCACCCCAAGGCCATTCTGGACTACCCCAATGTGGATGCCGACCTGAAAAAGGCAGTTGAGTCTGTGGCCCGTGGGCACGCATCACCGCGCGCGTTTTACGTCGATCGGGTTGCGGAAGGTGTGGCAACGATTGCTGCGGCGTTCTGGCCCAAGCCGGTCATTGTTCGCTTGTCGGACTTCAAAAGTAACGAATACCGCAAGCTCATTGGCGGCAGCCGCTACGAGCCGGAAGAAGAAAACCCCATGTTGGGTTTTCGCGGTGCAGTTCGCTACCTGAGCCCCGGGTTCAGCGAGGCGTTTGCGATGGAGTGTGAGGCGCTCAAGCGCGTGCGCCTTGACATGGGGCTGACCAACGTCGAGGTTATGGTGCCATTTGTGCGCACCCTGGGCCAGGCCAAGGCAGTCACTGAGCTGCTGGACAAGCATGGGCTCAAGCGTGGCAAGGACGGTCTCAAGGTCATCATGATGTGTGAGATTCCCAGCAATGCAATTCTGGCTGATCAGTTCCTTGAATATTTCGACGGCTTTTCAATCGGTTCCAACGACTTGACTCAATTGACCTTGGGGCTTGATCGTGACTCCGGGCTTGAGTTGCTGGCGGCCGATTTTGACGAGCGAGACCCCGCCGTAGAGGCTTTGATCAGCTTGGCTATCAACGCCTGCAAACGCCAGGGCAAGTATGTTGGTATCTGTGGCCAGGGCCCCAGCGATCATCCTGACTTTGCGCGCTGGCTCGCCAAGGAAGGCATCACCTCGATATCCCTCAACCCGGATTCCGTGGTTGCGACGTGGCAGCAACTCGCCCAGATGTAGTCACCCGGGCACCCGCAGGGCCCAGCTTGGCCCTGCACGGGTGGCTACTCGCGCTTTGGTTCGTAGCGTCGTTTGGAGTTGTTTTTTTTGCGCGTGATTTGCGCATGGTCGTGGCTGGTTGGCCGTTCAGCTTCTGGTTTGCTGCGCAAGGCGCGGTATTTGTGTTTATCGCCATTGTGGCGATCTTTGCCTGGGTAGCGAATCGGCGGGGCGGTGACCCTGACCAGGGCCCCGATGCGATCGCCTATGCCAGTTACAAGCGCCGCTTGCATCGGCGTTTTGGAACCTACGTGGCGAGCCTGCTGGGTTTCCTGGTTGCAATGACCCTGGCCGAGCGCCTGGGAGTGTCCAAGCAGTGGGTGGGTGCTGTATTCCTGTTTGCGACGGTGGCGCTGTATGCCGCCATTGGCATCTATGGCCGCACGGCCGAAGCGGTGGAGTACTACGTTGCCGGACGGCGAATTCCCGCTTTCTATAACGGGATGGCTACTGCCGCCGACTGGATGAGTGCGGCGTCTTTCATCAGTCTCGCCGGTGGACTTTACCTTCAAGGCTTTGCCGGAACAGAATCACAGGCAGGTGGTTTGGCCTATGTGATGGGGTGGACCGGCGGGTTTTGTCTGGTGGCGCTTCTGGTTGCCCCTTATTTGCGAAAGCTCAACCTCTACACAATTCCTGATTACTTCGGTGCACGGTTTGGCGGGCGCTGGCCCCGGGTGATTGCCGCGCTGGCCGCTGTTCTCTGCTCGTTCACCTATGTGGTGGCGCAGATCTATGGGGTGGGGCTAATTACCTCGCGGCTGACTGGCGTGCAGTTTGAAATCGGCATTTTGCTGGGACTGGGCGGGGTGTTGGTGTGTTCTTTTTTGGGCGGCATGCGGGCCGTGACCTGGACGCAAGTGACGCAATATGTAATCTTGATACTGGCCTTTTTGATACCTGTCTCGTGGCTGGCCTATAAACAGCTGGGTAATCCTCTGGCCCCGTTTGTCTATGGGCAGCAACTCCAAAAGATTGCTGAACTCGAACATCAACTGGCGACGTCCCCCGCGGAGCTTCAGGTGATTGAGGAATATGCCCGGCGTGCGCGGGATTTTGAGAGAAAGCTTCTCAACGTCGAGCAATCGCTGGAGAACGACCGGCAAAACCTGCGCAATCGTCATCGCTGGCTGGTAGAGCACCGGGCGGACGAGGCGCTCATTTTTGCAGTCAAGCGCGAAATCGCCGCATTGCCCAAAGATGCGCTTTCGGCTCGCGAAAGATGGACGCGCTCCATGCAGGACAATCTCGAGCGCGCCAAGCCTCTGGGAGGAATGCCGCCGCACGCGCAACCGTTTGCTGGCAACCCTGAGGGGACGCCACAGGAGCAGCGCGCGTTCGACGTATCACGCCGAAATTTTCTTGCCTTGATGTTTTGCCTGATGGTGGGCACCGCCGGCCTGCCGCATCTGTTGACCCGTTTCTACACCTCACCTTCCGTGGCCGAGGCGCGAACCTCGGTTGCCTGGTCTCTGTTCTTTATTGCCCTTCTGTACCTGGCAGCACCGGCACTGGCCGTCTTGGTCAAGTACGAGATATTGAGTCACCTGGTGGGGCAAAACTTTGACTCATTGCCCGCATGGATGGCGCAATGGGCCAAGGTCGATCCGGCACTCCTATCTGTGAGCGACGTCAATGGCGACCAAATTCTGCAGTTTGCCGAGCTGAAATTGGGCGCCGACATCGTGATGCTGGCTACGCCTGAACTGGGCGGGTTGCCCTACGTGGTTTCGGGGTTGGTGGCGGCGGGTGGTTTGGCGGCGGCACTGTCCACCGCCGACGGGCTGCTCCTGACCATCGGCAACGCCCTTGCCCATGATTTGTATTTCAAGGGCGAGAACGACAAGATCAGTTCCATGCGTCGCGTGATGCTTTCCAAATTTGCATTGTTGATCGTGGCGCTTGCGGCTGCCTACGTGGCGGCGCAGCGCCCAGCGGATATTCTTTATCTGGTGTCTGCGTCGTTTTCTCTTGCGGGTGCCGCTTTTGTTCCTGTGATGGTGCTGGGTATTTTCTGGCGACGGGCCTCGCATGCCGGTGCAGTGGCTGGCATGTTGGCGGGGCTTGGGGTTACCCTTTTTTATATGGTGGTGAATCTCGCGTCGGTCCGGGCTGCCTTGGAGCTTCAAGGCAGCGGGCTCTGGTTCGACATCCAGCCGGTCTCTGCCGGAGTTTTTGGCGTTGCTGCAGGTTTGATCGTGACCGTCCTCATCAGCCTGCTGACCTCCACAGGACGGGCTGCGCCAGCGCATGTTGCGAATGGCATATAATGCTGGGTTCCGCCTTGCTGCACCTCGTTAGACGCTGAGGGCAGCTTTCATCAATGCCTGGCCTTTCTTAGGGCTCAGGCTGTCCGCAAGGACCAACCACAAGGAGTTTTAATGCGTCATTATGAAATCATTCTCATGATCCATCCGGATCAGAGCGAACAGGTTCCGGCCATGCTGGAGCGTTACAAGGGCATGATCACTGCCGGCGGTGGCAAGATCCACCGGGTTGAAGACTGGGGTCGTCGCCAGTTGATTTATCAGATCAACAAGCTTGGTAAGGCTCACTACCTTTGCGTCAACATCGAGGCTGACCAGCCCGTGATGGCTGAACTGGAGCATGCGTTCAAGTTCAATGATGCAGTTTTGCGTCACCTCACCGTGTTGAAGAAAAAAGCCGACACCGGCCCGTCTTCGATGATGAAAACTGTGGAGCGTGAAGACGCCCGCAAGACCCAGCAAGCTGAGTACGCTGGCAACAACAACTGATTGACCTGGTTTCTTTGAAAGTCAACCAGTCTTTCCCTTCGTGGAGTGGATAGCCTAACAACCCCTAGTTTGACGGGTGTCGTAAATCACGGCGCCAACCATGTCGTTGTGACGGCCTGTATTGCGGAGGCGCAAGCCTTGCGTTACACCCCGGCAGGACTCCCAGCCCTGAATCTCAGACTCGAACACGAGTCAGACATTCTGGAGGCAGGTCAGACAAGGCAGGTCAAGCTGGTTTTGAAAGCAGTGGCGTTCGGTGCGCTGGCTGAGCGGCTTGTTAAACAAGCGATCGGCAGTGTCTGGCAGTTCAACGGCTTTCTGGCTACACCCCGCATTGGCAAGAGTGTTGTGCTTCATATTCAAGAAGTTTCGCAAGTCTAGTGTTTTTAACCTAGTTTTAAGCAAGATCATATTTTTCAGGAGTCCATCATGCCCGGACCAAAACGTTTCAACAAAGACAAGCGCCCTAAGCGCCCCGCCCAGAATCTGCTGTTCAAGCGCAAGCGCTTTTGCCGCTTCACCGTGACTGGTGTGGAAGAGATTGACTACAAGGACATCGATACCTTGCGCGATTTCATCGCTGAAAACGGCAAGATCATCCCCGCTCGCCTGACTGGCACCCGTGCCATTTTCCAGCGCCAGCTCAACACCGCCATCAAGCGCGCGCGTTTCCTCGCGATGCTGCCGTACAGCGACCAGCACCGCATCTAAGGGAGTCACAACATGCAAATTATTCTGCTCGACAAGATCGTGAATCTTGGCAATCTCGGCGATGTCGTCAAGGTCAAGGATGGCTACGCCCGCAATTTCCTGATCCCGTCAGGACACGCACGCCGTGCTACGGCTTCTGCGAAGCAAGAGTTCGAAGCCCGCCGCGCTGAACTCGAGAAAGCGGCTGCTGCCAAGCTCGCCGAATCGCAAGGTTTGGGTGCAAAGCTCGGTGGTACAACCATCAAGCTGACGCAAAAGGCCGGTGTGGATGGCCGTTTGTTCGGCTCTGTGACTAACTCTGACATCGCTGAAGAGCTGGTCAAAGGTGGTTATAAAGTTGCCAAGGCTCAGGTGCGCATGCCCAATGGCCCGATCAAACTGGTGGGTGACAGCACGGTCAGCGTGGCGTTGCACACCGACGTGGTGGTTGAAATCACGGTGTCTGTTTACGGCGAAACCGCTTAATCAGGCTTCCGCCCAAAAAGGCCGCCGGGTGATGCCGGGCGGCCTTTTGTGTTTTTTGGAGACGTTTGTCCACAGCATGCGGTCCAGAATCCACGGGTTCTTCACCCGTTATGCACAGGGTTGTCCCGTGACGTTGCCTGTCAGAGGGCGTAGCATCACCCATTCCCCGTTATCAAATTCCAAGGCCATCAACTTATATGTCAGCCGTACTTTCCGCCGTGCCCGACGACTTCGGCCAGGACCGCCAGGTTGCACAGCTGCGCATTCCCCCCCACTCCATAGAATCCGAATCCAGCGTGTTGGGGGGCTTGCTGCTGGACAACGCTGCGTGGGATCGTGTGGGCGACCTGTTGACTGACGCCGACTTCTACCGATACGAGCACCGCTTGATTTACGGCGCTATTGGCGCACTGGTCAATGCCAGCAAACCGGCCGACGTGATCACGGTTTTTGAGCACCTTCAAAGCCAGGGCAAGGCCGAGGAAATCGGTGGACTGATCTATCTCAACTCG
>JANPAZ010000363.1:0-1588 GCA_031430225.1 Rhodoferax sp.
TGCTCTGCGGTGGCCACGAGCGAGCCCAGCGACGCCAGCAAACTGACAAACTTCAGCTGCTTCACTCGCAATTGATCGAGACGGGGCAAGGGCATGGCGACACCTCGGAAGTTCAGAAAAAACTGATGATATCGTCAAGAAGATTGCGTTCTAGCTGATGTCAAACTCCTAGAATGAAATCAACCCTGATGGAGTTAGTGAATATGAACTTTGCCGCGTCGAAGACTTTCGCGTCTGCCATATCAATGGCGGCGCTTTTCCTGGCCGGATGCGCCACCCCAGTTCCCTGGCCTGTCGAAGCAGCACCTGTAGCGGTTGACTGCCCCAGTGGCGTGCCCGAGCGTGCGCGCTGCCTTCGGGGTCAGGATTCTGCTGGCGCGCATTACCTGATTGTGGTGCCGGCAAACTGGAGCGGCGTTCTCGTCGTGCATGCCCACGGGGGGCCCGCATTGGGCGAGCCCAAGGCCGAACGGGCCGACGAAGACATCAAACGCTGGGGCATTACCGTGCGGGAGGGTCACGCCTGGGCAGGCTCAGTGTTCCGGCAGGGAGGTTTTGCCGTCACTGCGGCGGCAGAAGACTCAGAGCGCTTGCGCCGGATCTTCAATGATCACGTGGCCAAGCCCCGGCGCACGTTGCTGCACGGACAGTCCTGGGGCGGCATGGTCGCCACACGTGCGGCCGAGCTGTACCCCAAGTCCTGGGACGGCATGCTGTTAACCAGTGGGGTTGTAGCAGGTACGGCCACCTATGATTTCCGGGTCGACATCAGGGCCATCTACCAGCATCTCTGTAACAACCATCCACGCCCCGACGAAGCAAGCTACCCGCTTTCACACGGTCTGCCGATGGAATCGAAGATGACCAACGCTGACCTCACGTCACGTGTCGAAGAGTGTCTTGGCGTGAGCAAACCCGCCGCGCAACGCACGCCAGAGCAGGCACGCAAGTTGCGCACCATTGTTGACGTCGTGCGCATTCCCGAGAACTCAGTGATCAGCCACATGAACTGGGCCACATTCACGTTGCGCGACGTGGTGCGGCGCAGTGGTGGCGCGCCCATTGGCAACGACACAGTGCGTTACAGCGGCTCCAGCGATGACGCGGCACTCAACGCCGCCGTGCCGCGACTGCGTGCTGACCCCGCTGCTGCGGCCCGCTTCGCGCAGGATGTAGAAAATGGCGGGCGCTTCATCATGCCGGTGGTGGCTGCTCACGGTATTGGTGACGCAACGGTATTTGTTGAGGGCAGTGACACCTTGCGACAGCGCATGCAGAGCACCGGAAATGGTTCGCGCCTGGTTCAAGCTTTTGTGGACTCCAGCGAGCACAGCTATTGGGGTGACGCGGCCTACCCGCCGCTATTTGAAGCCCTATTGCGTTGGGTGGAGCAGGGAGAGAAGCCAAGCGCCGCCGGCATTTCGCAGCGCTGCCGCCAGCTGCGCACAGCCGCACCGGCTGATTGCCGTTTCTTGCCCGACTACGTGGCCAAACCCCTGGCGTCGCGCATTCCTGTTCGCTAACTTATCCGTCATATGTCAACCTACCCTTTTCCCGTATCACGTCGCTCGTCACTCGGATTCATGCT
>JANPAZ010000364.1:0-3800 GCA_031430225.1 Rhodoferax sp.
GCGGGCGCTCAGCTGATATTTGGCGCCATCATTGCGGCCGGTGTGATTTCCATACTGATCGCACCCTTGGTCAGCCGAATGCTCCGCTTCTTTCCACCCGTGGTCACCGGCACCATCATCGCCGTGATTGGCATCAGCCTCATGCGCATTGGCATCAACTGGATTTTTGGCAACCCGTTTGGCCCGACGGCGCCGTCCATCGTCAGCCCGGAGCACAGCAAGTGGCTGGCCGATGTGGGCTCCTTGGCCAATTCGGCGGTGACTCCGGCTGCGGGTGCCAGTGCGCCACTGGCCAGCGTCGTGCCTGCCGTACCCAAAGGGCTGGCGATTGTGGGCACCGTGCCCAACCCGAAATACGCACCTCTGGGTGGCATTGGCATCGCGGCCATCGTGCTGGTGTCCATCTTGCTCATCGCCAAATACGCCAAGGGCTTTGTCAGCAATATTTCGGTGCTGTTGGGCATCGTGATTGGCGGCATCGTCGCCACAGCGACCGGCCTGATGAACTTTGACAAAGTTGCCAAGGCCAACTGGTTCGATGTGGTGATGCCCTTCCAGTTCGGCGCGCCGGTGTTTGACCCCATCCTGATCCTGACGATGACGATGGTGATGATTGTGGTCATGATCGAATCCACCGGCATGTTCCTGGCATTGGGCGACATGACCGGCCGTGCGGTGGACCGCGCTGCCCTGACGCGAGGCCTACGCACCGACGGCCTGGGTACCGTCATCGGCGGTATCTTCAACACCTTTCCCTACACCAGCTTTTCACAAAACGTGGGTCTGGTTGGGGTGACGGGCGTCAAGAGCCGGTTCGTGTGCGTGGCAGGGGGCATCATCATGATCGTGCTTGGGTTGCTGCCCAAAATGGCGGCGCTGGTCGAAAGTCTGCCCACTGTAGTTCTGGGCGGTGCGGGGCTGGTGATGTTCGGTATGGTGGCGGCCACCGGCATTCGCATTCTGGCCAGCGTGGACTTCAAGACCAACCGTCACAACCTGTTCATCGTCGCGATCTCGCTGGGTATTGGCATGATTCCGCTGATTGCGCCACGTTATCTGCAATGGATGGCCCATGACCTGCACCCACTCATCGAGTCGGGCATCTTGCTGGCCTCGCTGTCGGCGGTCATTTTGAATCTGTTTTTCAATGGGGCGGCTCACGACGAAGCAGCAGCCATTGGTGCCGCAAAAGCCAACGAACACTGACCAGCCAAAGCGGGAGCGCACAAATGCACCAACTCGGGTATTTACGGAGTGAAAAGCCCGATTGAGGACACACCCATGCACCAATACTGTCAGAAAATAAGGACGGAATTGGTGCACCGTTGAATTTCTCAGGCACCGAATTTGCTTATCCCTATCCACGACCTAAACCGCAACTCTTTCGACATGCTTATTCCTGGAGCCTTCATGATCAAACGTGCCTTTCTCAAAACTGCCAGTGCTATTGCTTTGCTGGCCACCTTCGGCGCAGTCCACGCGCAAACCACACCCATCAAGTTCCAGCTCGACTGGCGCTTTGAAGGCCCTGCTGCCCTGTTTTTGACACCTGCTGCCAAGGGCTATTTCAAGGACGCGAAGCTTGATGTAACCGTCGACGCTGGCAACGGATCTGGCGGTACGGTCACCCGGGTTGCCTCCGGTGCCTATGACATGGGTTTTGCGGATCTGGCCGCCTTGATGGAGTTTCACGCCAACAACCCTGACGCCCCCAACAAGCCCGTGGCCATCATGATGGTGTACAACGACACGCCGGCATCGGTGATGGCGCTCAAAAAATCAGGCATCAAGACCCCGGCAGATTTGAATGGAAAAAAGCTGGGTGCGCCGGTATTTGACGCGGGACGCCGTGCTTTCCCAATCTTTTCAAAGGCCAACAACATCAGTGGCGTGCAGTGGACCGCCATGGACCCACCTTTGCGTGAAACCATGCTGGTGCGCGGCGACATTGACGCCATCACGGGTTTCACCTTCACGTCGCTGCTGAACCTGGAAGCGCGCGGCATCAAGGCCGAAGACGTGGTGGTACTGCCCTACCCCGACTTTGGCGTGAAGCTGTATGGCAATGCCATCATCGCCTCGCCAAAAATCCTGAAAGACAACCCGGCTGCCGTCAAAGCCTTTCTGGTGGCGTTTTCCAAAGGCATGAAAGACGTCATCGGCAACCCCGGCTCAGCCATTGGCGATGTGAAGGCACGTGACGGCATCATCAATGTCGAACTGGAAACGCGCCGTCTCAAGCTCGCCATCGACACCGTCATCAACAGCCCCAATGCACGGGCCGAAGGGTTCGGTCAGGTCAATGGCCCTCGACTGTCACTGATGGCATCGCAGGTGTCAGACGCTTTCAACACCAAGACCCGGGTGAATGCTGATGCTGTCTGGAACGCGGCCTACCTGCCCACCAAGTCCGAACTGAACGTCTTGCCTGCGAAGAAGTGATTGAGGTCAATTGACCTAAATTGCTCCCATTTT
Source organism: Rhodoferax sp. (assembly GCA_031430225.1). GTDB lineage: Bacteria > Pseudomonadota > Gammaproteobacteria > Burkholderiales > Burkholderiaceae_C > JANYCG01. The sequence goes on from JANPAZ010000364.1 coordinate 2,476, forward strand.
TATAGCAAACTATGCCCATTTCACGTGGGCATACTTGCGATTTGATTGAGAACATCTATGCAAGACAAGTCCCAGCCCTGGTTCGTTGACTTTCAAGACGTTTGGCTCGCCTACAACGACGAGTTGCTGAAACAGAATCACTTCGCCGTCGAGGCCATCGACCTCAAGGTGCGTCAGGGTGAGTTCATCGCCATCGTCGGCCCTTCCGGCTGCGGCAAGTCCACTTTCATGAAGCTCACCACCGGGCTAAAGATGCCGTCGAAGGGAAAGATCCTGATTGACCAGCAGCCCGTTACCGGGCCGCTCAAAATCTCGGGTATGGCGTTTCAGGCGCCGTCACTGTTGCCGTGGCGCACCACGGTAGACAACGTGTTGTTGCCCCTTGAAATTGTGGAGCCCTATCGCAGTAGCTTCAAGGCCAAGCGCAAGGAGTACGAAGAGCGGGCACGACATTTGCTGGCAAAAGTCGGCCTCGGTGGCATGGGTGACAAATTCCCGTGGCAGTTATCCGGCGGCATGCAACAGCGCGCCAGCATTTGCCGCGCGCTGATTCATGAGCCCAAGATGCTGCTGCTGGACGAACCCTTTGGCGCGCTCGACGCGTTCACGCGTGAAGAGCTGTGGTGCATCCTGCGCGATCTGTGGACCGAGCAACAGTTCAACGTGATCCTGGTCACACACGATTTGCGTGAGTCGGTGTTTCTGGCCGACACGGTCTATGTAATGAGCAAGAGCCCGGGCCGCTTTGTAGTGAAGCGCGAGATTGATTTGCCGCGCCCGCGTGATCTGGAAATCACCTACACCAAAGAGTTCACCGACATCGTGCACGAGTTGCGCGGTCATATCGGTGCGATCCGCCAGACCAGCGCTGTTGCCACCCATTGAGACCACGCCATGAACAAGAAACAGCTTGAAACCTGGTCGCCCTGGATTTTGCTGGTGGTGGTGATTGCCCTGTGGCAAGTCATCTGCTCTGCCTTCAATATTTCCGAATTCATTTTCCCCAGTCCCTGGCGCATCTGGACGCAGTTCTGGGAGTTCAAGGCCATCATCGCTGGCCACGCCTGGCGCACCTACTGGGTCACGATGGCGGGGTTTGGCATTGCGATCGTCGTGGGCGTTTTGCTCGGGTTTGTGATCGGCAGCTCTCGTCTGGCCTACGCTGCCGTGTATCCACTGATGACAGCTTTCAATGCGCTGCCCAAAGCGGCGTTCGTGCCCATCTTAGTGGTGTGGTTTGGCATTGGGGTCGGCCCGGCCATCCTCACGGCCTTTCTCATCAGCTTCTTTCCCATCATGGTCAACATTGCCACCGGCCTGGCCAC
>JANPAZ010000365.1:0-4946 GCA_031430225.1 Rhodoferax sp.
ACTACCTCACGCGGACTGAAGGGTTTGCAGATGTAGTCGTCCGCGCCGGTCTCCAGCCCCAGCAGACGGTCAATTTCATCCACCCGCGCCGTCACCATGATGATGGGCACGTTGGAAAACTCCCGGACTGCCTTGCAGACGCTAATGCCGTCCAGGTCTGGCAGCATCAGATCCAGCAGAACCAATGCGGGTGGATCGTTGCGCACCTGCTTGACGGCATCCAGACCGTTGACGCTCACGGTGGTTTCAAACCCGTTTCCCTGCAGATAGTGCGCCAGCATGTCCGCAATTTTGGCGTCGTCTTCAACGATGAGAACCGTTGTGGTCACGGCTGAATTGTTCATGGAGCGCGCTTGCGTCGTTCCTGGCGCTCTGGGTTCAAGGGCAAATTGACGGTGATGCGAAGCCCGCCCTGTTGCGATACGGATGCCAGGGCACTGCCACGGTGAGCCTGTGCGATGGCCAACACGATAGACAAACCCAGGCCACTTCCGTGGTGGCCGGTACGGGTACGTGCTGCATCAACCCTGAACAATGGGTCAAACAGCTTGGGCAGGTCTTGCCGGCTAACCGACGGCGCACTGTCTTCAATCACCCACTCCAGCGCGTCCGTCTGGAGCTTCCAGTCGACATGGATGGCACCTGGCGCATTGGTGTAGCGCAGGCTGTTCTCCAGGAGGTTGGACACCATCTGCTCGATGCGCCCAAAGTCCCAGTTCGCCCTGATGGAGCCAGGGGGTGACGACACGACCAGGTTTAACCCAAGCTGTGTTGCACGTGACTCGAACTTGGCGACCATTTTTGTCAAAGCCTGGTTGGCCTCGCCGCTGACAAATTCGCACGGCATCTGGCCCAGGTCCGCCACCGTGAGGGTGTGCAGGTCGTCCACGAGCCGGTTCAACTGGGCCACTTCTTCGCGCAGACTGATGATCACTTCACGCGTCGGTTGGCGCACACCGTCTTCAATGGACTCCAGTTCCCCCCGCAGTACCGATAGCGGGGTGCGCAACTCATGCGAGATCTGGGCGATCCAGGTGCGTCTGGCGTTCTCCAGTGCTTCCAGTGCAATGGCCATGGCATTCACGTCAGTGATCAATTCATCGATCTCTACCGCTGCTGAGCCGCCATCCCCAACAGGTATGCGCACGGCCTTGTCACCTTTTGAGATTTTCCGTGTTGCCAGTTGCAGCTCACGAAGTGGCCGGCTCCACCGCCCCGCTACCCACCATCCGATCAGACCGGTGAAGACAAGCGTCGCGAGAGTGATTGCGATAAGGCCGTTGTATTGGCGGTCCAGGAACCGGGCATCAAGCCCTTCAGGCTCAGGCTCTGCGGTGAGTTCCACCCTTGCGATTTCCAGGCCATCCACCTTGACAGCGCGCACTGTGACCCGCGCGCCCGGCGGTTGGGGTCGACCTGCAATTTGCTGCCCCTGCATATCGCGGATCACCACCCGATCGGCCAGGCCACCGGGCGGGCCGGGCGCAGGTCGTGGTGGTGGCGGTCTGCTGCCATCTTGCCCTATGGGCGGAGGGGGGCGGCGACCCCTTGGCGGGCGGCCGCTGAATTCATCCATCAAGTCACGCGTGGCCCCGGGGTCTTCGGTCAGCCAACCCATGCCACGGGCCGCTGAAGCCCGACGCTCCACCAACTGCACGAACCGCATGAGCTGTTCGTCGTCGCGCTGGCGCGTGTATTCACCAAAGCCGCTGCGCAGATTCCACAGTGTCAGTGAACCCACCGCCAGAACCGCCAGCATCACAGCGCCCGTCAGCAGCAAAGAAAGCTGATGGGCAATCCGAAGACGTGGAAGACGTTGAAGGCGAGAGAGGCGCTGCGGGTGGGACAAGGGCATGGGGCGATGTTAGTGCCTGCCGTTGGAGGCGAGCATCACGGAGGCGTCTTAAAGCCGTCGCTCAACGTGCGCATAAAGGCCACGATGTCGTTGACTTCGGGCTCCGTCAGCGCCGGTCCCTGGCTGGCCAGGCGGTTGAACGGTGCCTTGACGACTTCGACGTTGCCCTGGTATTTGGCTGGCAGATCATTTGAGACGGTGGATGTATTGCGGGTGGAATAGAACCGCACCACCTCTCGCAGGTCTTTGAAGAACCCGTTGTGCATGAAGGCCGGGCGTTCCGCGACATTACGCAGCGTGGGCATGCGGAACTTGCCACAGAAATTCTCAATCGTCAGGCCTGCAGCCAAACCTGCGGGCAATACGGGCGCAGTGCGCTCTGGGCCGCACAGGCCGAGGTCAAAGAACGCGGGGTCAGCGTTTCTTGGTATGGCGTTGTTGCGTGGAATGCCGGACGCGTAATAGGTGAACTCTGAAAACAGCGAGTCTTGAGGTTTGCCGCTGCTTGCGTTCATGAGGTGACAGGCTGCGCAGTTGCCTTTGGCCGGATTCTGAAACAGCGCCATGCCCCGGGTTTCCGATGGTGTGAAAGTCGCCACTCCGCGAACCATGGCGTCAAATTTGGAGCTGAACGGCTGAAGGCTGGTTCGTTCGAACGCTTCAATGGCAACGCCGATCTGCGTGAAGGCCGCGTCGGTGTCGTTAAAGATGGTCGACCCGAACTCCTGTTTAAAAAGTGGCGCGTAGGCAGATGCTGCAATCTTGTCCACCACAGCCTTGCGGCTGGTGTTGTTCATCTCAAGCGGGTTCAGCAACGGCCCCAAGGCTTGAAGTGCCAGGGTGTCAGCCCGGCCGTCCCAAAAATGGCCACCGCTGGCTTCGGTTTCTCCGGCAGTTGTCACAAACTGGAATGCGGGAATGAAGCCGACGTAACTGTTGGTCATGGCGTTGCGCAAGCCTAACGCGCCAGGCCTGCTGCCCAGCGCCACGCCAATCGTCGAGCCATGGTTGCCGGCGAATCCCATGTTGGCCTGATGACAGGCCGCGCAGGCCGTTCCCCGGGGTTCCGAGAGGTTGGCGTCGGTGAAGATTTGCTGCCCCAATTGGGCTCGGTCACCGGGTACTGAGGTCGCCATCACGGCAGCGGCCGGTGCGGTGCCGCCGCCGCCCCCGCCGCAGGCCACCAGAGCCAGCGAAAGCATCAGCAGGACACAGCGGGCGAACCCGGTCCGAAAACGTCGCATTGCAAATTGCATGGCTTCATCCTCCAAAAAAAGCACACCGTAGAGGTGCATTGGGAGGAGTCTGCCGGTTGAATGTGGAGCAATTGTGGAGGTGGACAAGACCTGAGGCGAGTTTCAAATCAGGCGGGCGATATGGGGCACGAGGAGGCCGCAGCGATCGCCATCATCGGTCAAATGAATTTCAGGCATCCTGCAACCCGGGCCTGTAAGGACGGACAATTGCGCCTGTCCGACGCTACTTTTTTGATAGGCCTCATCTAGGAATTTTGTACCCTTATAGTTGAATGCAAAAGGCATCACGATGGTCTCGATAAATACGACAAAATTTCGACTCAAGTTTTTCCTTGGGAATCACGCTTTCATCCTTTTGGAGAAGTGGAGCTCGGTGTTCTGTCGTCGCCGACGGCTGGAGATTCTCTTTGGCAGAAAGGATGAATGGGAGGCGTCGATCCGCAAGGGATTCAGAGGATTGCGTCACAACATAACGTTCGCCTCGCTGGGTTCGACTCCCATCAAAAACTATGATCTGGTTGTTGGTTTGACATACGAAGAAATCCTGCTTCTGAGCCAAAATGATCATCAACAGTGGCTTCCAGTCCCCCGTACTGATTGCATAAAACTGTGCCACGACAAGTATCGTTTTGCGATGCACATGGTCGAAATGGGGTTTAGAGAAAATATTCCTCTAGTTGACGATGACCTGGGCTTCCCGTTCATTCTTAAGAAGAAGCTTGATTCCTGGGGCCAGAATACTCACGTGGTGAAAAACAAGGTGCAATTGCAGGCACTCCTCAAGCTGATTCAGAGGGATGAATATTTTTGTCAAGCTTGCGTCCCGGGCAGGTTTGAATATGCCTCTCATTTATTGGTCGTAGGCGGGAAAATAGTTCACTCATTGACGATTCAACATCTTTTTGAATCTGAGACGGCTGTCAATGGAAAAGAGGATCGAATTTCAGGAATTGCGAAGTGCGAATACCTAGAGTTATTCACCCGAATTTTGAATTCAATTGGCTTCGAAGGTCTGTGCTGCATTGACTACAAAATCTGGAACGGCAAGCCCATGATTTTTGAAATTAACCCGCGTTTCGGCGGGAGTCTTCAGCACTATTTTTTCGCATTCATAAGGCATCTGGATTTTCCTGACCGGGCAACCGGAACACCAGACTCCAAGTTCAGGTCACCGGCGCAGGGTTGAAAAGCACCAGTGCGTTGTGCAACTTCCAATGCTCTGCCCATGTTTTTTTCCGGCCACTGGCCACGTCGAGCATCAGCTTGAATAATTCCCAGCCCACGTCTTCAATGGTTGCGGTGCCGTCGGCAATGGTGCCAGCGTTCACGTCCATCAAGTCGTGCCAGCGGCGCGCCAGGTCGGTGCGGGTCGCCACCTTGATCACGGGCACTTCGGCCAATCCGTAGGGCGTGCCGCGCCCGGTGGTGAATACGTGCAGATTCATGCCCGCCGCCAGTTGCAGCGTGCCGCAGATGAAATCGCTGGCCGGGGTGGCCGCATATATCAGCCGTCCGTTGGGCCCCTTTTGCGGGAGCTTTTCGCCCGGTGCCAGCACGCCGGTGATGGGCGCCGAGCCACTCTTGACGATGGAGCCCATGGCCTTCTCGACGATGTTGGACAGCCCCCCCTTTTTGTTGCCCGGCGTGGTGTTGGCGCTGCGATCCACTTTGCCGCGTTGCAGGTACGCGTCGTACCAGGCCATCTCACGGACCATGGCCTGCGCCACGTCCGGGGTGGAGGCACGCGAGGTGAGCTGGTCAATGCCGTCGCGCACTTCGGTGGTTTCGGAAAACATCACGCTGGCCCCGGCACGCACCAGCAGATCGGTGCAAAA
>JANPAZ010000366.1:0-2906 GCA_031430225.1 Rhodoferax sp.
GCCGGTGGACTACGGCCAGGTGTTTCCCGCGTCAGGTGGGTTGCCTCTGGGCAAACGCGCGCCGCAGCGCCAGGCTTACCGGCTGACGGAGTTGGCGCGCTTTCGGGACTTTCTGGGCTTGCCCATGAACATTCAGCCGAAGTTTTTCCCGGTGTCGGGCGACGATGCCGCAAGGCTCATCACCGCGGTTGATCTGCTGGACGGCACACCGGCGGCCATGCGCCTGAGCGCGGCGGTGTTGGCGGGCGTGTGGGAGAACGAGTTGGACATTGCCAGCGCCGACACGCTGGCTGCTTTGCTGGCTCAGTGCGGCCTGGGCGCAGACCGCCTGGAACACTCGCGCAGTGCGCAGATTCAGGCCACCTACCAGGCCAACACCCAGGCGGCCCTGGCCGCTGGCGTGTTTGGCGCGCCCAGCTATGTGGTGGAAGGTGAGATTTTCTGGGGTCAGGACCGCCTTGACTTTCTCAAACACCGTCTGAATCCGTCAGAGTAAGCTCGCACTTTTTTGCCACCCATTCATTCAAGGATTTACTGTGTCCGACTCACGCCATTTCACCGTTGAACTCACGTCGCGCGACAGCTTTGCGCTGCCCGCCTACGTGGCACTGCCCAAGGGCCGCGCCCGTGGCGCCATCGTTGTCTTGCAAGAGATTTTTGGCGTCAACTCGCATATCCGTAACGTGGCCGACGCCTATGCCGCTGAAGGATTTCTGGCGGTGGCACCTGCCATGTTCCACCGTGTCAAAGAGGGTGTTGAGCTGGGCTACACGGCTGATGACGTCACGATTGGCGCGGCACTCAAAGCCAAAGTGGAGGCCTTGAAAAGCCAGCAGGAAAACCTTCTGGTGCCTCTGATGATGGAAGACGTACAAGCCGCCGTGAATTACGCCGGTGTGGTGGCCGGAATGAATACCCAGGACACCATGGTGGGCCGCCAAGGCACGCGGGTTGGCGTGGTCGGTTACTGCTGGGGCGGGTTGCTCACCTGGCGGGCTGCCAGCCTGCTCAGCGGCATCAGCGCCGCCGTGCCGTACTACGGTGGTGGCGTCACCCTGGGTGATGAGGCAGCGCGGCAGCCTCAGTGCCCGGTGCTGTGCCATTTTGCCGACCAAGACAAGCACATCACCATGCCCAGTGTCGAAGCCTTCAAGTCAGCGCAGAAAGCAGTCGATGTGCAGGTTTACGCTGCAGACCATGGCTTCAACTGCGACCAGCGAGGCTCCTGGAACGAACCCGCCGCCAAGCTGGCGTTTGAGCGCACGCTGACCTTCTTTGGCAAGCACGTGGGCTGATGAATATGTTGGGCTTTACCGCATTTAGTGAGTCAAAACGGCAAATGGCCCACATAGAACGTGCATTGTTAGCTATTGTTTTGGTAGCGTTTTCGAGCCTGATCCGCGCCGCAGACTACAGCGGGCCCCTGTTCGATGCGCATCTGCATTACAACGAAGAAGCCTGGAACGGCAAAACCGGGCCGCACCCACTGCCCGACGTGCTGGAGCGTATGCAGCGCAATGGCGTCAAGGGTGTTTTGTCCAATTCAAGGCCCAACGACGGCACCAAAGCCCTGGCGGCTGACCTGACCAAAGGCGATCTCAAGGTGGTGCCTTTCATCCGCCTGTACCGCAACCGTGCAGATTACGACAGCTGGTTCAAAGACGAAACCATTTACGACATGGTGCAAGCCGAGCTGGCCCGCGGCACCGCCAGCGGCCCGTACATGGGTATTGGCGAATTCCATCTGTACGACAGTGCCAATGCCAACGGTGCCGTTGCCAAAAAGCTGATGGCTATGGCAGACACGAAAAACTTGGCCGTTCTGGCCCACGTCGATGATGTCGCCATTGACCTGCTGATGGCCAACACACCGTCCAAAGGACAAAAGACCAAGCTCATCTGGGCGCACACCGGCATTGGCGGCGCGCCTGCAACGCGGGTGAACGAGTTGTTTGCCAAATACCCGCTTCTGATGGGTGAGTTGTCTTATCGGCCTGGCCTGACGTGTGACGGAGGCAAGCTGTGCCCCGAGTGGCGTGCCCTGCTGCTCAAGTACCCCGGGCGCTTCATGATCGGGTCGGACACCTGGGTGAACCAGCGCTGGCAGTATTACGACGAGCTCATGAAGGGGTATCGCACCTGGCTGGGTGACTTGCCGCCCGACGTGGCCCGCAAAATCGGGTGGGACAACGGCGCAAAACTCTTTGGCCTGCCATGATTCAGCTGCACTACTTCCCCAGCAACGCGTCGATGATCCCGCACATTGTGCTGGAAGAAATGGGCGTGCCGTTTGAATTGGTGCTGGTTGATCGCGGCGTGCAGGCGCACAAATCAGCGGCCTACCTCAAGCTCAATCCCAATGGATTGATCCCGGCGCTGACAGATGGCGACCTGGTGCTGTACGAAACGGCGGCGATCTGCCTGCATCTGGCCGACACCCACCTGCAGCTTGGGCTGGCCCCTGCGGTCGGCACGGCAGAGCGCGCCCATTTCTACAAATGGCTGATGTGGCTGACCAACACGCTGCAACCCAGCCTGATCATGTACTTCTACCCGGACCGCTATGTGGCACCCGGCAACGCAGCGGGTGCGTCCGAGGTCAAAGAACAGGCCCAGGCACGCATTGGCAGCATGCTGGCGCAGCTGGATGGCGAGTTGGCGCGCGTCAATCAATCAGATGTGTTGCAAGCAGGCAAGTCGGCATCGGGCCAGGGCTGGTTCCTGGGCGCGCGTTACAGCGTTCTGGATGCGTATGTGTTCACGCTATGCCGCTGGACGCGGGGGTTTTCATCCATGCCAGCACGCAACTATCCGCACCTCGGGCCCTATCTGCAACGCATGCTGGAGCGCCCCGCGCTGCAACGCGTGATGGCTACCGAGAAGATCGCGCCGCCGCTGGTTTGAGT
>JANPAZ010000367.1:0-3351 GCA_031430225.1 Rhodoferax sp.
GGGCCGCATGATCAACAGCCTGGGCAAAGATGAGGCCGAGAGCATCATTGCCGAGCGCGGTGACATTGAGGTCGGTTGCGATTTTTGTGGCAAGCAGTATGTGTTTGACCCGATCGATGCTGCGCAGATTTTTACCGCGGCCGCGCAGACGATTGCGGGCGGATCGAGCGCGCACTGACGCACCCATTTGCGCAGTGGGCGTGAAGGGCGCCGTGATCCACAACATGAAAACGTGACAAACATCACGGTCAATACCAAGGTATCGATACGAGGTATCTGTTTCATTCAAGAATTCACGCGCATACTTGGTTATCGTTGTTTTACATCCGCATTACCCTAAAAGGAGCACCTATGAAAATCGCAACTATTCTGGCAGTAACCGTTCTGGCAACAGCGACTTTTACGGTGAATGCCGCTGACAAGGCACCCGTACTGATGACAGACGCACAAATGAAAGAGGTTGTAGCTGGCACCCATTTGTCCGGCCCCGGCTTTGGCATCTGTACCGCTGTCGGCAAAGCCGACGCACCGGGTGCCATCAAGAACTTCGGCGCGTTTGCGACCCTCAATTTGCCGGGTAACGGAAATTTGAATGCGAAAGGACTTACTCCTGGGTTTGGTCAGCAGACCGCCGGAAAAGCCTTTTCAAATTGCGCGGCGAATTAACAAAGGGCGTTTCGCCCGTAACATGAAGCCCACGATACAACACGTGGGCTTTTTTTATGGCGCTTCTTTCTATTTGAGCCATTCCTGTTGCCATACTAATTATGTTCGCAGTCTTACAAGCGTTCCGGTCATCGCGCTATGTGGTTTGGATCGCCTTGTTGGGAGCTGCGTCCTCGCACGCTCAAAATGAACCACGCTATACCTCTCTGAAGGAAATCCGAGAACGTGGTGTCGTCATGCAACAGTGGGAAACCAGTTGCGCTGCTGCCACCATCGCAACGGTACTGACATACGGCCACGGTGACGCCGTCAGCGAAGCCCATGTAGCGGCCAGCATGTTGAAAAAATCCGACAGCGCTACGGTCAAAAAGCAGGGCGGGTTTTCGTTGCTGGACATGAAGTATTTTGTTGAAGAACGAGGCTACGCCGGGCGTGCCTTCAAGCATTTGTCGCTCAACGACCTGAAGGCGTTTCAAGCACCCATCGTTCCGATCGACCATTATGGTTTTAACCATTACGTCGTATTCAACGGCGTGAAAGACGACGAAGTCTTCCTGGCAGACCCCGCCTTCGGCAATCGTAAAATGCGCCTTCAACAATTCAACCGGGTCTGGATGGATGGCATGGCATTTGTCATCACGGTTAAGCAGAAAGATGAAAAAAAAGCTGAGTAGCCTGATTTATGGGGTGGTCGCATCCGCAACAGTTGCCTGGGTCGCTCCGGTCAGCGCGCAGGACGCTGCTGTGGATAAGGCGCAAAGCGACTTGGAGGTGCTGCGCGCGCAACTGGCCGCCCGCCAGTCTATTAACGAAGAACTCTCACGGCGCATTTCGTCATTGGAACAGCAACTTGCCGCGAAGTCCAAAACAAGCGGCCCCGTGTCCTCCGGACTGGACGACAGCTTTCCCAAACCCCCTGCGGATGCGCCGCGCGGCGACGCCATAACCGCCATTGAAGAGGCGCTGGTCTCCAAAGGATTGGCACTAATTCCGTCGGGTAGCCTGCGCGGCACCTCCAGCGCATCTTGGGCTCACAGTGGCACTGGAACCAGTCAGGCTGATTCGTATGCGGTCAACCTGACATTCGAAATGGGCCTGCCGTGGGGCATGGCTGCGACGGTCAGCGCGCCTTACATATGGAGAGACTCCGCCACGGGCAGCAACAATGGCATTGGCGACCCATCCATCAGCGTGGCAAAGCGGCTCATTAATGAATCGGGTGCCGTCCCCTCGGTTGTTCTGCGCCTCAGCTACACCCATGATGGCGGCAAGGATCCATTCACGGTGCCGGCCGTCGCATCGGGCTTCCGTTCTGTGGGCGTTTCGCTGTCGGCAGTCAAACGCTTTGATCCGCTGGTGTTCTACGGCAATATCTCGTATGAGCACGCGTTCGCCAAGTCCGTGACCATCAGTGACAAGGGCACGGGTGCCATCCTGTTTCAGGGCAGAATTGCACCCGGTGACACGTATGGACTCGGCATGGGTGTATCGCTTGCAGCAACACCCGAAATCGCACTCGACGCGGGCTTGTCATTCTCGTTTGCCGATAGCAGCCGTTTGGATTCACTGAATACCGCTTTTTTTCCTGGCCGTTCCACTGCGGGCTACCTCAGTCTGGGCACCAGCATTCTGATGAGCAAAACAATGTCGCTGTCTGTCAATGCGGCAGCAGGTGTCACAAAAGATGCATCAGATTTTGTATTTTCCGTTGCGCTGCCGTACAGGTTTTAAACAAGCTGTCAACATTTGTTTCCGGCCAGCCGTCTGCGAATTGAGGTCAGCGCCCTTGACTGTCTGAGCCCCTATCGACTCGAGAGAGTTACTTGGCGTTGAAGCAACTTATCGCGCGCGGGAAGCAACGCTGCAACGAGCACAGCGCCGTCCTTACTTTTGCCGGAGTCCGGCATCGCGCACCACTTTGAGCCACCTCGTCACCACAGACTTGCAACACGCCATGCGTCGTACACCACGGCGAATGAAAGCCATCCGGCACGTTGATCAGGCAACGCACGCAACTGGCAGCCCATCGGGGCCGTTGCGCTCAATCCAGAACGCGACGCTATCAACCCGGAGGACACCACGGAAAACCATATCCAGCGGCGGGTTGCGTGAATCAGGCGACAACTACCTTGACGCGCGGCTGAAAGCGCGCCGCGCTATTTTCGAAGCAGTTGGGTGAACATCGTGTGCTCGCAATCCGGGTCGCTGCACTTGTCACAAGGCCAGCGCCAGTTTGACTGACTTTATAAAGAAAATGAGTCACTGGCCCCCATGGAACGTGCATGGTTAGCTATTGAATAAATAGCGTCTATCGCAGACAAAGCTTTATCGAGCCTTGCCGAACCGGTGCCATACACCACCTGAAAGTGAATGCCGCCACCCGTCAGGGCGGCTCGCAGCATGCCATCCACTGGTTCGCGCACATGCGGGCCGTCGCGCTGCAGGCCGTCAGCCACCCAGGGAATGTCGAGTCCGGTGACCAGTGTCACGTCGTATTGCTGCTGATGCTGCAGCGCAAAGGCGTACAACGATGCGTCGCCAAAAAGCATGTCGCTGTAGATGGCCGTCATGAGCGGTGTGGTGTCTGCCACCAACCATTGATCGGGGCGGATGGCTTGGGCGCGAAGCGCCTGTTCTTGAGCAATGCCTATTTGTTCATGGGGCCGTGGCGTGCGGCCCTCCCGC
>JANPAZ010000368.1:0-6672 GCA_031430225.1 Rhodoferax sp.
CCGTCACCCCGCACACGGTAGCGCATGATCTCCCCCACGGGTGTGGCATTGGGCGCGATGTCGGCCTCTACACCCGGCGGCAGATCGACGCCACGCAAACGCTCGGCCACCTGCTGGCGAACCTGCTGTACCTGTGCTGCATCGTCATAGGTCACCACCGTGAAGCTCAGACCGAACTGGGTGTGTGAAAAGACGCGGATGGAATTCGGCAGTCCGGCCAACGCGGTCTCGATCGGCAGGGTGACCTGCTTTTCTACCTCTTCGGCGGCACGCCCCGGGAACAGCGCAATTACCGTCACCTGGGTGTCGGTCACATCAGGAAATGCCTCGACCGACAGGTTTTGAAACGCGATGACACCCGCCATGCCGAACAGCAGTGTGCCCAACACGATGAACAGCGGCTGATTCAGCGCATATTGAATGAGACGCTTCATTTTTTCTCAACCGCTACCGTTTTTGCATCGGCTGAGGCCCTGTTTTGCGGGGCTTCAGCCATGCTCACTGATGACTTTTCATCCGCTTTATCGCTTCGGACGTCCTCCTGCGCAATGCGGAAAGCACGCGCAAGCAACAACACGCTGTCAGACACGACTTGTTCACCCACTTCGAGCCCTGCGGCAACCACAACTTCTTTCGGGCCCGAAAATCCCAGCTTGACTTCGCGGGGTTCAAACACACCGGGCTGGACCTGGACAAACAAATAGTGTTTGATACCACGCAGCGTAATAGCACTCGCTGGCACCACAACGCCCGCGCCCAGCGTGCGTTCAATGCGTGCCGTGGCCAGCATCTCGGCTTTGAGCAGGCGGTCCGGGTTGGCAATCAATCCGCGAATTTTGATGGTTCGCGTCGCCGGATCAATGGAATCAGACGCGGCAATCACCCGTCCTTCGAATTTCTTGCCATCCAGCGAAGGAACGAGCAACTCGAAACTCGCCCCGGGTCGCAGTGTCGCCACTTCAGACTCGCGCGCATCAATTTGTACCCACAGGCTGGTCGGATCAGTCACCACAAAAAGTGCAGGCACACCGGGCCCGGACTGGTCGGGACGTACCTCCTGGCCAGGGTTGAGGTTACGTTCAACCACCACACCCGCTACCGTCGCATTCAGCGACAGCAACTGATCCACTCCGGCACTTCCACCATAAAGACGGGTGCGGGCTGTTGTCCTTTGAACCTCGACGCGGGCGCGCACATCATCGGCCTCGGCCTGGTCAAAGTCCTTGCGCGCAATGATGCCGGCGTCCAGCAGTTCGCGCTGGCGTTGCAGAGTTTTCTGTGCCAGCCCAAAATCACTCCGCGCTTTGGAAGCATCAGCCTGCGCACTACCAAAATCCGGCGATGCGAGCTGGGCAAGTACGGCACCTGACTTCACGGTCTGACCCACATCGGCCCGGATCGCCATCACACGACCGGCAAAGGCTGGGAAGATGCGCTGGGTGCGATCCTCGTTCCAGACCAGTCGCGCGGGCAGTTCGACATTGATGGTCTTGCCTGGCACGGCGGCCGTGACACCCAAGAGCAGAAGCTGCGGGTGCCCGGCCGGAAAGCGCAACTGGTTGTCCTGAACAATGGGCGGCGCGGGCGCGGGGGGCTGCGTGGGCAGTTCTGGATTGCAAGCCGAAAGGACGACAACGATTAGCGGCAGAAAATAGAGAGGGCGTAACACGGGCAATGTCCTTGGCAGATTTAAAGTCGTCATTCCACGAGCAACGGTGCAACCGGCTGTGTGCGCAATTTCCAGGCGGTCAGGGCCTTGGCGTGGTCGGTGCGGGCGGTCAGGGCTTCAAGCCCGGTGGCGCGCAGGGTGCGGCGGGCATCGAAAAGATCGTTGAGGGTGAGGGCGCCCTTGACGTAAGCCAGTTCCGCCTGTGCCGCCACTTGGGCGGCGCGTGGCAGGATATCTTGCTCATAGATCTGGCGCCGCTGCCTTGCACCTTGCAACTGGGCTTGCAGCCCGCGCAACTCAAGACCAGCCGTTTGCCGCATTTTTTCCAGCGTGTCCTGCGCAGCTGTCAACTGTGATTGAGCCCTACCCGTTTCACCTTGAAAGTGATAGCCAAACTGCAAGGGCATTTGCATTCGCAACTCAAGCAGGGCCGTCGACGTACCCGGGAAATGATCCAGCGACACGCCCCAGGTGATGTCGGCCTTTTTTTGTGCGCCCGCACCGTCCAGTGCGGCCCTCGCAGCAGCCACCCGCTCTGTCGCCGCGCGAATATCGGCCCGGCTGTCGGCCCAGTTGGCAAGTGCGCCCTCCTGCGCTCCCGATCCGGGCTGCGACTGATCCAGAGACGGCCAGTCAGCTCGCGCCTGCAAGGTTTGCGCCGCAGGGGAAACGCCTAAAACTGACGCCAGCGCATAGGCTGCCCGTTGCCGGTCCAGCGTGGCCACCACCAGATCGCCTTTGGCGCGCTCGGACTCTATATCCAGACGCAGGGCCTCCTGACGTGCCAGGTCGCCAGCCGACACCCGGCGCATCGCATTGGATGCAATTTGCGCAGTAGCTGCGGAAATGGCTTCCACCTGTGTGACCTTGTCCTGCGCTGCGGCCAGATCAAAAAAGGCGGAAGATGCTGCCAGCAATTGCAGAACTTGAACCTCTTCGACATCGGCTTGGACAGCAGCGGCGCTGCGTTGCGCCGATCGGGTGCGCAGAACCCGCTTGTTTCCGCGCTCCCAGGTCCAGTCAATGCCGACACCCTTGTCATAGCGCCTGTCAGCCAGAAGGCTGCCGTCGCCATTGCCGTTCTGAAGATCAATTGAACTGAACTTGGCGGACAGCGTTGGAAAGGGCGCTCGGTCAGCCGCCTGAACGTCTGCCTGGGCAGCCACAGCCGCGCTGCGGGCCAGCGTCACATCAACATTGCTTTGCGCCGCCTTTAGCGCCTGCGCAAGGCTCAGCTCCGTCGTCTGCGCCACGGCGAACGTCGTTAACGCTCCGCCTGCCAGCACGATGGCGCCCTCTATGATTTGTCGTATCCTCATGATTGAATTCCTTAGCTCCGTTTATCGTTGCAAGCGCCTGACTGCAACCTGACCGAGCCCATGTGACTAATACGTATAGGCAAGCACCATGAGAATCCTGTTAGTGGAAGATGACGCGGTGCTGAGACAGGTCATGCTCAGATCTTTGACGGACTGTGGGCACCGGGTGGATGAGGCAACCAACCTGGCAGAAGCTGACACCCTTTGGCGGGTGCAGCCGTTCGATGCGGTCTTGCTTGACTTGAACCTGCCTGACGGTTCGGGCCTGAGCGCACTGCGGGCCGCCCGTCGCCGAGGTGATCACACACCTGTTCTCATACTGACAGCTCGCGATCGCACGAGCGAGCGCATTGCAGGGCTGGACGCGGGTGCCGATGACTACCTGGGCAAACCGTTTGACCTGGGTGAGGTAGACGCCCGTCTGCGTGCACTGGTCCGCCGTACCCAGGGGACACAGGACCACACCTCGCTAGGTGGACTCGCACTGGACAGGCGTACCCGTCGCTTTACGCTGAATGCACAAACGCTGGATCTACCGGCACGTGAGTTTGAAGTCCTATGGGAATTAATGACCCCGCCCGGGCGCGTGGTCAGCAAACAGGAACTGTCGGACAAGCTCTCCAGCTTCGACGAGGCACTGGGCGATAACGCCCTGGAGGCCTTTATTTCACGCCTCCGCAAGAAACTCGCCGAGATGCCGTCCAGCGACACCGGCATTCGCACCTTGCGCGGGCTGGGTTATGCGCTCGAAATCAAACCGGGGGCCAAGGAGTGATGGTGCAGGGCACGGGTCTCATGCAGCCGCGCCTGCCGTCTTTGCGCTCGCGTCTGGCCCGCCACGTACTTTTGCCTCTGGCCGTGGTCTGGATTGTCGGCGTCGTCATCACAACCAGCGTTGCTTTCTACTACGCCCAGCAGGCATTCGATCGCGCGCTCCTGGACGATGCTTTCGCCTTGACTGCCAATGTACAAAACGGTCCCCAGGGCAATCAGCTCAAACTGACGGAAAGTGAACTCAAGGCACTTTTGTATGACCAGAGCGAAACCATCTATTTTGCCGTGCAACGCACCGATGGCAGTCTCATTTCAGGTCATCCGTGGCTTCGTGCCGGACCTCGCTCCGACACCGACGCATACGTATTCAGCGACACGACGCACGAGGGCAATAAGCTACGGGTGGTAACAGTGACGCGTGCAGACGGTGCAGGCTTCCGGGTGATCATGGCCCAGACAACGCGAAGCCGCACCGAGTTGTTGCGACGGCTCCTGCTGTTTTCGCTGGTGCCGCAGACCCTGCTTTTGCTGGTTTTGGCCGCCTGGTTGCGTCGTGTCATCGGCACGGACCTTCAACCCCTGACCGCGCTGCAGTTGACCCTGAACCAACGCGATGCGGCAGACCTGACGCCTGTTCCCGTGACGGCGTCAAACCGGGACATCCAGCGGCTAGGCGTTGCTGTCAATTCGCTTCTGGGTCGAATCGCAGCAGGTGTACAGGCACAACGTGAGTTCACTGGCAATGTCGCGCATGAGTTGCGTACGCCGCTTGCAGGCATCCGCTCACTGACCGAGTACGGACTTTCGCAATCGGACCCTGCTATCTGGCACCAGCAGCTCAAGGCGGTGGCTACAAGTGAAGTGCGCGCAAGCCATATCGTCGAGCAGCTGCTGGCCCTGGCGCTGGCCGATGAAACGCGCGACAGCCTTCAACTGGTGCCGGTCCGACTCAATGTTCTGGTACGTCGCATCGTTCTTGACGCGCTGCCGCGCGCCGATGCACTGGGGATTGATCTGGGTGCACGCGGGCTGGATTCGGCCATCAGCATCAAGGGAGACGCTGGCCTGATTGAAGGCGCGCTCATCAACCTGCTCGACAACGCCTTCCGCTATGGCAGGCCTGCATCAGGCCAGCCCCCCACGATCACGGTCGAACTGCATGCTGATGCCAAAAGCGTGTCTTTGCAAGTCACCGACAACGGGCCGGGCATTGCCGACGGCACGCAGGAAGAGCTGTCGCAACGATGGCAAAAGGGCAACACGGTCACAACTGCGAAGATAGGCGCAGGTCAGGGCGTTGGCCTGGGTCTTGCCATTGTGAGGCGGTATGCCGACTTGCTGGGTGCCCACATGGAATTGGTCAATGTCGTAGAAACTGCAGAGTCTGAGAGTGGACTCAAGGCAAGCCTTAACTGGCCCACATCCAGAGCCCCGGGCGTAAGGGTCAAGTGAAGGCTGTTAATCCCGAGTCACCCGCACCAACTCTTCGCGAGACGTCACGCCGCTTTGCACCAGGCGCTCGCCATCGTCGCGCATCAGCATCATGCCGCCCTTGAGGGCCGCCGCGCGGATGTCAGCTTCTGCCGCTTTCTGGTGAATCTGGGCGCGGATGGCGTCATCAGTCACCAGCAGCTCAAACACGCCGGTGCGACCCTGGTAGCCGGTGTGGCCACAGTGCTCGCAACCCATAGCGTGGCGCTGCGCGGCCGGGCCGCCCCAAGGCGCAGCAGCCCCCTCGGGGGGCAGCGAGGACACGGCCGTGCCGAGCGTGGGTGCACAGTGACTACACAGCTTGCGCACCAGTCTTTGCGCCAGAACACCCAGAAGAGACGAGCTCAGCAAGAACGGCTCAATGCCCATGTCGGTCAACCGCGTCACCGCGCTGGCAGCGTCATTGGTGTGCAGCGTGGCCAGCACCAGGTGGCCGGTGAGTGAAGCCTGGATCGCAATCTGTGCGGTTTCAAAATCGCGGATCTCGCCGATCATGATGACGTCCGGGTCTTGCCGCAAAATCGCGCGCAGGGCCTTGGCAAAGGTCAGGTCGATCTTGGCGTTCACCTGGGTCTGGCCGATGCCCGACAACTCGTATTCAATCGGGTCTTCCACCGTCATGATGTTGCTGCGCGTGGCATCCAGGCGGCTCAAAGCGGCATACAGCGTGGTGGTTTTACCCGAGCCTGTGGGGCCAGTCACCAGAATGATGCCGTGGGGCTGGGCAATGAGCTTTTGCAGTTGCGCCAGCACCTCGCCCTGCATGCCCACGGCCTCCAGATTGAGTTTGCTCTCGCTCTTGTCCAACAGGCGCAGCACGGCGCGCTCGCCATGGGCACTGGGCAATGTGCTCACGCGCACGTCGACCGCGCGGGTACCGATGCGCAGACTGATGCGCCCGTCTTGCGGCAAGCGTTTTTCTGAAATATCCAGCTCGGCCATGATTTTCAGGCGCGAGATCAGTGCCGCGTGCAGCGCGCGGTTGGGCTGCACCACTTCGCGCAGTGTGCCGTCCACCCTGAATCGCACGCTGGAGTGGCGTTCATACGGCTCGATGTGGATGTCGCTGGCACCGTCGCGTGCGGCCTGTGTGAGCAGGGCGTTGAGCATGCGGATGATGGGCGCGTCGTCGGATGTTTCCAGCAGGTCTTCTATGGCCGGCAGGTCCTGCATCATGCGGGTGAGGTCGGCATCGCTCTCCACCTCGCTCACGACCGTGGCGGCACTGGATTCGCCCTGCGCGTAGGCCGCGCTGATACGCTGGACCAACGCGTCTGCCGCCTGCACCTCAACGTACTGCACGGCAAATTTGCGACCGACTTCGCTAACAGCCGACACGCTGGACGCCGGGTGCAGCCACAGTGTGAGCGCGCCCGCGTCTTCTTCCAGCAGCAACTGGCTGGTGCGGGCAAAGGCGTA
>JANPAZ010000369.1:0-8143 GCA_031430225.1 Rhodoferax sp.
GCAATCCATGGCCCCGGCAGGGCCAGCAGACCCTTGCCATGTGCCATCAGCAAGACCAGCGCAGCGCCCAGGGCCAGCATGACGGCTGTGTACTTTGCCAGTCCGGCCAGCCCGAGGCACAGCCCCAGCGCCAGCCATAGCGATATCTTGCGCAAGGCGGCTTCGTGGCACAAGCGCCAGCATGCCCACATGACCGCACAGGTGATGGGCAGCAGCAAGGTATCGGGCACCAGCGCCAGCCCCAGCAAGTGGGGCATGGGGCTCAACACGAACAACACCATGGCGGCAAGGGCAGGTGCGGGCAGCGGGTAGAGCTCACCCGTCAAACGCACCACACCGACTGCTGCGAGCAGCCAGCACGCCATGGGCACGATGCGCATCAGAAAATCATGGCCACCCAACACCAACGCGGGCCACTGCACCCAGCCTACCAGGGGCGGGTGGTCAAAATAGCTCCAGTCAAGATGGCTAGCATACAGCGCGTAATGCGCCTCGTCTGGCGACAGGTGAAAGCCCAGCGCCAGCACCAGATGCAGCACAACAACAACGGTCAGGAGGGTCCGGCCAAACGGGCTTGCGGCCAAACGCTGGGTCATTGGGTCCGACTGCTGCGTCGGCGAGCCGAGCGGCGGCGCTTGCCCGGCCTGGCCGCCTTGACGCGCAGGTAGGTCAACCAGAGCCTGACGAGGTAGCCCAGTACCAGCAACCCTGCCAGCCCGAACGCCCAAGGTTTAACTTCATTGATGAACTCTTCAAGCATCATCGACGAGGCAATCTGATCGCGCCGGATCTGTTCGGGGGTTCTGGCAGGACCACCCGTGCCCGGAGCGCCGGCAGAGTATCCACGGGACGCAGGGTCTGCGTTGTCTGGCCGTTTTGACAGCCCCATGTCGGCCTCAAAATTACGCACGGCCTCCATCACGCCGGACTGGGCAACCCCTTCCTGAATCGGCCTGACGAAGTCCTTGATGCTGCTGGCAAAGCCGCCTTCTGCCCCATCGGGGCGTGCCTGGATCACCTGCCCTTTGGACAACTGGCCAGGGGGCTGATTGCTAACTCTTGAATTCGGCGGGGGTACAAGTTGCTCTTCCCGTGCCAAATGCTCCCGCATCACGGAAGCGGCATGCGATGCATCCTTGCTGTCGTCGCCAGTCGCCGCGTCAGGTGTGCCGGAAGCAGATGCCTTGTCAGGTGTCTTGTCAGTCGAGGCGGCAAGCGAGCCCGCAACGGGCGTAGGCTCGGCTTGCACCGCGCAGGCAGCAATCAGTAAAAAAGCCGTGACGAAGGCCAGCAATTTCATGGTGGATGGGGTCAATTCTAGGGGAAGCCCTCACGGCCAAACGGCAGGATGGGTGCCAGGTGGAACGGAGGGTCGCACCCACTTGACCGCGGTGGCAGACAGTTGCGCACTGTGTCTGAACCCGGCCAGTTCACCAAACCCCGAGGGACTCGTCTCGATGTAGCCCAGGCGATCCGGCGCAGGGAACGCAAACCCGTTATCAATCCGCCCCAGGCCGCGAAGCCAGTGACCGACCTGCGCCAGCGAGATCCGCACATGCCAGCTGCCGCCTTCCAGTTGCTGTCGGCGCAACGCTACCGACGCCGCAAACGCCATCAGATGGCCGGCACCGTAGTCCAGTATTTGCATGGGCATTGGCTTGGGAGCAGCAGCGCCAGCTGCCAGCGCTTCGGCCTGGTTGAACCCCATCGCCGTCTGCACCAGTGAGTCGAAACCCCGGCGCGTTGCCCAAGGCCCCTCATTGCCATAGGCTGACAACGAAACACAAACAATGCCGGGTCTGCGCTCGGCCAGGGCTTCAGGGCCGAACCCAAGGGCCTGCATGGCACCGGGCCGGTAGCCCTGCACAAACACGTGGCTGTCAGAGACGAGATGATCCAGCGCTGCGCGGCCCTCTGCCGTGCGCAGGTCAACATGCGCGGACAACTTGCCACGGCTGGTGTCCGCAATGGATTCGATATTGGGCAGGTGCGGTGAGTTGATCAGCATCACATCGGCACCGTAGCCCGCCAGCGCGCGGCCACACACGGGGCCCGCCAGAATTCGGGTGAGGTCGAGTACGCGCACACCTGTCAGGGGCCGGTTTTTCTGACCGAGCGCAGGCAGCGCTCGAGGCGGCGCGTCGCCGATGCGCTTAAACGTCAGCAAGGGCTGGGCGGCAATGGCCAGGCCTTGAGGTTCGTTGTCCCAGGCGTCAAATGTGCGACCCGCAGCCACGACCAGACCCGCACCGGCAGCGGCCTGCTCGAATTCGGTGGCGCGCCACGCGAGCAGGGCAAGTTCTGCGTCCGCGCGCGTCGCAGTTTCAGGCGGCAAGCCAAGCAATCGCAAGGCACCGTTGCGATGGTGGGCGAAGTTGGCATGAATACGCACCCACCCATCGGCGCAGGCATACAGGCCCGAGAACTTGTCCCAGATGTCCGGCGAGCGGCCATTAACGCTGAACCAGCCGGTGCACTCCAGCGCGGCGTGGGTCATGTCAACTGACACGTCTTGCCGGAGCTGCCCGCGAACATGGCGCAACTCACACGCGGCAAGCGCCGCAGCGGCGATGGTCGACTGGGCTGCTGTACCCACTGCGAAGGAGGACGGAAGGACCGGGTCGCAGCCCGTTAGCTGGACATGGCGCAGGGCTTCTACCGGCAATTCGCCAAGTCGCCAGATGGCAGCGAGTGCGTCAATTGGGTTCACGGTTTACAGGCTACAGATGTCAAAGTTCAGAAAATCCGTACAAACGCTCGGGCGGCATGCGCAGCAAGATCGACTTGTCGGCCACCGGACCGACGATGTTATACCCGGCTTTGGACGTGTCATGGCGCACGGTCTTGACAATCGGGTGTCCGGCCGTGTCGGTGATGGCAGCGACGATGGGTGCCTTGGCGTTGTCGGTGCGGCGTACCACCACAGCAAGCTCACCCGACGCAAGCGACACAAAATCGCCGGGCGGGTAAATTCCAAACTCCTTGATGATGGCCATCGAGACCGGGCCTCCTTTGTCTTCGCGAAAGAGTTGCCGCGCCGCCTCCTGACTGCTCAATGCAGGGCGCAGTACCCTGGGGCTGATTTTGGCCATAAAGACGTCATTGACCCGCAGGGCAACGCCAATCTCCGACACCTCGCCCAGCCCCAGCGGATAGCCCGAGCCATCGGCCCGCTCATGGTGGTGCGCGACGGCCATCAACCAGTCTTCGTCGGTCACGCCGCCGGCTTTCAAAGCCTCGACTGCCTTCGCCGGATGGGCATGAATAGCGGCTCTTTGCCGGTCTTTCATCGGCACGTCCTGCGCGGCCATTTGACCCTGCAAATCCAGAATGGTCATGTTCATGGTCAATGCCGCATTGACCAGGCTCATCATTTTTGAAGCGGGCCATTGAAGGCGTCGGCACATCAGGATGCACATCATGGCGGTGTGAACGCAATGGGCATAGCCATAGTAGAAGGCATGGGCATGGTCCTGGCGGACCGCACGGTAAATGCCGATGTCGGCATCACGATCGACCAGCGCTAGCACCTGCTCGGCCAAAGCTTGAACTTGCTGCGGAAGGTCTGGCACGGGCTGCGCCACGTGGAGCAGTTTTTCGAGTTGAAGGGTCAGTTGGTCCCACAGGCCAAACAGATTGAGCGGCGCAACGGGGGTTTTGGCTTGCTCTACGTCGACACCTTTCACCGAGGTTTGCACCTCCAGTGCGTCAACAAAGGCTCCGCGCTCCAGCAGTGCTTCAAGCTGGTGCTCGTTTTCGACAACATGTCCACGCGACAGGAGCAGTTTGCCCTGAGTGTCGCGGACGTTCCAAGGCAACGGTGCACCTATTTGCACTTTCTGCCGAGGCAGGCGCAAAAGCTTCATGTGAAAGACCTTCCATAGGGGGGATAAGCGATCACCGGGCTCGTTTCTGGCATTATGGGCCTGCGAAAATGTCGTGCAAGGGTAAATTGCACCTATTGCCAAACCCGACGCTTCACCCATGATTCCCTTCTCTGTACTCGATCTCTCCCCAATTCTCGAAGGCAGCACTGCAGCCCAGTCGTTTCACAACACCCGTGACCTGGCCCAGCATGCTGAAACCTATGGCTATAACCGCTATTGGCTGGCTGAACACCATGGCATGCCGGGCATTGCCAGCGCAGCCACGGCCGTCCTGATCGGGCATGTGGCCGGGGCCACGTCCACCATCCGGGTGGGGGCTGGCGGCATCATGCTGCCCAACCATTCGCCCTTGGTGATTGCGGAGCAGTTCGGTACGCTGGAGTCGCTGTACCCAGGCCGCATTGACCTCGGCCTGGGCCGGGCACCCGGCTCAGACCAGATCACTGCGCGGGCCTTGCGACGCAACCTGAGCAGCGACTCTGACGAGTTTCCGCAAGATGTTGTGGAGCTGATGGATTTTTTCTCGGACGCACCCCAGCAACAGGTGCGCTCCACGCCAGGCACCGGCCTCAAGGTGCCGATGTGGATATTGGGCTCAAGCACGTTTGGCGCGCAACTGGCAGCTCACCTGGGTTTGCCCTACGCATTTGCATCGCATTTCGCACCCGCGCAAATGATGCAGGCTGTGGCGATCTACCGCGCCAACTTCCGGCCGTCGGCCCGGTTGGGCAGGCCGTATGTGATGCTGGGCTTCAACGTATTTGCGGCCGCCACCGACGAAGAAGGCTTTTTTCGCGCCAGCTCCAGCCAGCAGGCCTTTGTGAACCTGCGCACTGGCCGGCCGGGCAAACTTCCGCCACCGGTAGAGGGTTATATGAGCCGCATTGGCCCGCAAGAACGGGCCATTCTGGACCAGGTTTTGTCGTGCGCCGCCATTGGCTCACCCGACACAGTACGCAAGGGCCTGCAGGATTTCATTGCGCGCACGGGCGCGGACGAGCTGATGATCACGTCTCAGATCTTTGAACATTCAGCGCGGCTGCGGTCCTACGAGATTGCGGCAGACGTCCGCAAAACCAAGGCATGAGTCCGGAACAATGCCCGCTGTGTGGCCAGCCCAACCGCTGCGCGATGGAGCTGGAGAAAGAGACGGGCCAGGCCCAGCCGCCCTGCTGGTGCACAACCATGGCCTTTGACAACGCCGTGCTGGACAAAATCCCCGCCGACAGTCGGGGTGTGGCCTGTATTTGCGCAGCATGTGCTGCCGCGGGCTCACAACAAAATGCTACATAATAGATAGCTAAGTATGCCCATTCGCTTTGGGCCTTTACTTGTTTTTCTTCAATAAACATGCCCAAGGATCCCCATGCCGACGTACCACATTGAAATGATGGAAGGCCGCACCATCGAGCAAAAGAAAAAGCTGGTCGAAGAGATCACCCGCGTCACGGTGGAGGTGCTAGGTAGCGCCCCCGAGTCTGTGGACATCCTGATCACCGACGTCAAACGTGAGAACTGGGCCACCGGTGGCAAGCTGTGGTCGGAGCCGAGGCCCTGACCCGACCCAATTCACTGGCCGAGCTGCAGGCCCATTACGGGCCGCGTTATCGCTGGCTTTTGCTGTTCGCCGTGGTCACTGGCACCATGGCCTCGATCATGTCGTCCACCATTGTGAATGTGGCCATTCCTGACATGAGCCACCACTTCACACTGGGCCAGGAGCGGGCGCAATGGGTGACTTCCGGCTTCATGGTGGCGATGACGGTATCCATGCTCACCACCCCGTGGCTGTTGATGCGCTACGGCTACCGCCGCACTTACTCGGGCTGTATGTGGCTGCTGTTGTCGGGCGGCCTGCTGGGCGGCCTGTCTAACCAGTTTGATCTGGTGCTTATAGCGCGCGTGGCCGAGGGGCTGGCGGCCGGTGTGGTTCAGCCGATTCCGGCCATCATCATCCTGCGGGCCTTCGAGCCCCACGAGCAGGGCCGCGCCAATGGCATCTTTGGCATGACGGTGGTTCTCGCGCCTGCCTTGGGCCCTAGCGTCGGCGGTGTGCTGGTTGACCTGTTTGGCTGGCGATCCATTTTCTTCATGGTGGTGCCGTTTTGCGTGGTGTCGCTGTGGATGGCCAGCCGCTATGTGCCGGTGACCGCACCGGGTGGGGTGGCCGCCAACCGCGATAGCGCGTCGCTGGACTGGCGGGGGCTGGTGTTGGCGGGTGTGGCAACACTGTGCCTGCTCAATGGCATGGTGGCCTTGCATGACGGTGCCCGTTCGCAGGCCGCGGCCTTACTCGCCAGTGCGGTCACTGCATTCGCGGCGTTTGTCTGGTGGCAGCACCGCCTGGGGCAAAGGGCAACCCTGGACCCCAGCCAGCAGAGTCCCCTGATGCATTTGACATTGTTCAAAAACCGCCAGTTTGCAATGGGTACCATTGTGGCGTTTATCTACGGTACCGCCCTGTTTGGCTCCACTTACCTGTTCCCCGTGTACATGCAACTGGGGCTGGGCCTGTCAGCGTCTTATGTGGGAACCATGTTGCTTCCAGCCGGCCTGGTGCTGGCCGTGACGATCGCCGTGGTGGGAAGACTGGCGGATAAAAAACCCGCCTACGCGCT
The DNA here is from genome assembly GCA_031430225.1 of Rhodoferax sp. Classification (GTDB taxonomy): domain Bacteria; phylum Pseudomonadota; class Gammaproteobacteria; order Burkholderiales; family Burkholderiaceae_C; genus JANYCG01. Next base: position 6,506 of record JANPAZ010000369.1, read on the forward strand.
GGTAAGCATTGGCCTGAGCCTGCTGGCCATTGGATTTGCGTTGATGGTCACAGTGGACCTGCACACCTCGATCTGGGTCATTCTGGTGTGGGCGATTGTGGGGCGCATCGGTTTGGGGTTCATCCTGCCGTCGCTCAACCTGGGGTCAATGCGCGGTTTGAGCAAGGACCTGATTTCGCAGGGGGCCAGCACCATCACGTTCCTGCGCATGGTGGGCGGTGCCATTGGCGTCAGCCTGTGCGCCATCGTGCTGGAATGGCGGCTGGCGGCGCACGGCGAGTCGTTGAGCCAGCCCTCCACCAACCCGGCGCGGCTGGTGGCCTTCAATGAGTCTTTTCTGATGCTGGCAGCCATTTGCGCCCTGGCGATCGTGGCAGCATTGCAATTGCGTGAGGCAAAACCAACACCGCTCTCAGGATCACAGGAGTAAACTTTCACCATGTGCCAACTGCTTGGAATGAACAGCCGCTTACCGGCCAGCCTGACCCTGAGTTTCACCGGCTTCTCGCAGCGCGGTGGCTGCACTGACCACCATGCCGATGGCTGGGGCATGGCTTTTTTCGAGAGCGAAGGCGCGTCACCCGGTAAAGGCGTGCGCTACTTTGTCGACAAACAAAGCGCCGCCACCTCCCCCATCGCGCAGATGCTGCGCACGTTTCCCATCAAGAGCCACAATGTGGTGGCCCATGTGCGCAAGGCCACCGTGGGTGCCGTGACGCTGGAGAACAGCCACCCGTTTGTACGTGAGTTGTGGGGCCGCTATTGGGTGTTTGCCCATAACGGAGACCTGAAAGATTTCAACCCGCCGCTGCATGGGCATTTCCGCCCCGTCGGCAACACCGACAGCGAGCTGGCCTTCTGCTGGCTGATGCAGGAGCTGGCCAAATCCCATGCCGGCGTGCCCAGTGTTGAAGAACTCACGCTGACGCTGCGTGACCTGGTGCCCCGCATCTCGAAGCATGGCACCTTCAATTTTTTGATGAGCAACGGCCAGGCGCTGTGGGCACACGCCAGCACCAAGCTGTTTTACCTGGTGCGCGAATACCCATTCAGCGAAGTGCATTTGAAGGATGAGGACGTGAAGGTCGACCTGGCCGAACTCAATGGCCGAGACGATCGCCTCGCCATTGTCGTGACCGAACCCTTGACCACCAATGAGGCCTGGACACCGATTGCCGCCAGCGAACTGAAAGTGTTTGTGGATGGGGCCCTGGTTGAATGCAAACCCTTGAAACGCCCCGCCAAAGCCAAACTGGGGCAGGCTGCCACAGCCTGATTGCCCGTGGGCTGGAAACTGGTCACGCTCACTTTATTGGCCCTGTTGGGGGGCTGCTCCAAAACGCCAGAGCCACCCGCCGTTGCGGCCCGCGCGCCGGTGATGGCACCCGCAACGCCCATGACTATCGCCTGGGTCAAGCCCGATGGCGCCAACATAGACCCCATTTTTGCCAAAGCCCGCGCTGAGAACAAACCGGTCTTTTTGTACTGGGGCGCCGTCTGGTGCCCGCCCTGCAACCAGATCAAGGCCACCGTTTTCAACCGCCAGGACTTCATGGAGCGCAGCAAGCTGTTTGTGCCGGTGTACCTCGATGGGGACACACCCGGCGCGCAAAAACTGGGTGCCAGGTTCAAGGTGCG
>JANPAZ010000370.1:0-13823 GCA_031430225.1 Rhodoferax sp.
GCGCAACTGGGCCACGCCGTACTCGGTCACCACGTAGTTGATGTCGTTCTTGCTGGTGGTGACGTGCGTGCCGGGCGACAGGCTCAGCACAATGCGTGAAATGGTGTCGTTTTTCGCCGTCGATGGCACCACAATGAAGGCCTTGCCGCCCTTTGACCGGTTGGCGGCGCGCACAAAGTCTGCTTGTCCGCCGGTGCCCGAGTAGGGCGCATGGCCCAGGCTCTCCGAACCGCACTGGCCCAGCAGGTCAATCTGCAACGTGGCATTGATGGCCATCAGGTTGTCGTTCAACCCCGCCAGCGCCGGGTCGTTGGTGAAATTCACCGGGTGGATTTCCAGTGCCGGGTTACGGTCCATGTAGCGATACAGCTTGGCTGACCCCAACGCAAAGGTGGCCACGCTCTTTCCCGGCAGGTAGTTCTTTCGCTTGTTGGTCGCAGCGCCGCAGGCCAGCAGCGACAGAATGCCGTCGCCAATCATCTCGGTGTGAATGCCCAGGTCATGTTTGTGGCTGAGCTGCATGACCACCGCATCGGGGATGCCGCCATAGCCAATTTGCAGCGTGGCGCCATCGTCAATCATGTCGGCCACATACTTGCCAATGGCTTCCTGCACCGGGCCGATCTTGGGCAGCCCCACCTCCAGCACCGGCTCCGAGCTTTCAACCAGCGCGCTGACCTGTGTGATGTGCACATGGCAGTTGCCAAAGGCGAATGGCACGTTGGGATTCACTTCCAGCACCACAACACGGGCCCGCGCAATCGCGGCCATGGTGTAGTCGGCACCGAGACTGACCGAGAAAAATCCGTGAGCGTCCATGGGCGAAGCCATGGCAAACACCACGTCTGCCCCAATCAGCCCGCGTTCGATCTGGATCGGTATCTCGGAAAAATAATTGGGAATGAAATCAATCCAGCCAGCCTGTCCCCCTGCGCGGGTGGCCCCGCCATAGAAGAACGCCACATGGCGCACGTGCTCAACTGTGTCGGGGTCGAGATAGGCATATTTGCGCATGGCCAGGATTTGCGACACCTTCACATCCAGAAACTCACGCCGATGCTCGGACAACGCCGTCAACAACGCGGGCGGCTCGCCCACCCCGGTCGGCACAATGATGCAGTCGCCATTGCGTACCTGGCGGATCGCGTCAGAGGCAGCCACGCGCTTTTGCAAGTAAAGACTCTGGTGAGACATATTTCCCCTCGTGATGCGGTGCAAGAATGGCGCACCGATCACCCATATTACTGCCGATATTTCATGAAGTAAGCAGACTGCACTCCTATATCAGTTCACTGGCCGGAACCGGGTGCCCAAAGTAGTAGCCCTGAAAGGCGTCGCAACCCATTTGTGCCAGAAAGTCCCGCTGCCCTTGGGTTTCCACGCCTTCGGCAATCACTTTCAAACCCAGGCTGTGACCCAGCGACACAATGGTGCTGGCAATCACCGCATCATTGGGGTCAGTGAGCAGATCCCGAACAAACGACTGATCAATTTTGAGCTGAGCCAAAGGCAGTCGTTTGAGGTAAGTCAGAGAAGAATAGCCGGTGCCAAAGTCGTCCAGCGAGAAGCGCACCCCGCGCACCATAAGTGCAGTCATTTTGGAAATGATGGCCTCAATATCGCCGACCAGCATGCTCTCAGTGAGTTCCAGTTTGAGCAGGCGGGGGTTGGCGCCGGTTTTCTGCAAGGCATGTTCTACGTGGGCGACGAAGTCGGCTTGCAAAAACTGCAATGCACTCACGTTGACAGCCATGCTCCATTGCGCCGTCTGAGGGTCATTACCCCAGGCCAGTAATTGGGTGCATGCGGTCTCCAGGACCCATTGTCCCAACGGCAGTATCAACCCCGACTCCTCCGCCAGCGGAATGAACTGCGCGGGCGACACCATGCCGCCGCTCTCTCTATTCCAGCGTACCAATGCCTCTGCACCCGTGGGCTGGCCGTCACTTCCAATTTGAATCTGGAAGTACAGCAGGAATTCCTCTTTCTCCAGGCCCCGGCGGAGCGCCGCTTCCAGTGCCTTGCGTGTGGCGGCAGCAGCCTGCATCACCGGGTCAAAGAAGCGAACCTTGTTGCGCCCGGCAGCCTTGGCTTGATGCATGCCTGCATCGGCCTTTTTAAGCAGTTCTTCGATGTCGTCGTTGCCTTGCTCAAACATGGCGATGCCCAGGCTTGGCGTGCAGACAATCGACCGGTCATGCAATGCATAGGGCTGTCCCAATTCAGACAGAATTTTGCTGGCCAATGCTTCGGTCTGTTTTGCGGACTCCTGTCCTACGTCTCCCAGTGCCTCCAGCACTAATACAAATTCATCGCCCCCCACGCGGGCCACAAGATGGCCGTCGCCTACGCTGGCCTGCAGGCGTTTGGCCACCCTTTGCAATACGTCGTCGCCAACCGTGTGACCCAGGCTGTCATTGATTTGCTTGAAGTGATCCAGGTCCAGAAACATGACGGCCCCCGCCTGCCCTGTTCGGGCTGACGCTGATGTGGCGTGCTTGAGATGGTCCAGCAACAACCGCCGGTTGGGCAGTGCGGTCAGCGGGTCATAGTAAGCCAGCCGGCGAATTTCATCCTCGCGTTGGCGGCTGAGGGTCAGGTCATGCACCATGCCAATGAACGTGGTTCGCCCGGCATGCGCAAGGCGAGTCAACGTCAGCTTCATGGGGAACAAATGACCATCTTGGTGCAGGCCTTGTAATTCGCGGGGCTCGCCGATCATGCGCGCTTCACCGGTTTGCCGGAAGTGATGGATAAAGCCGTCATACAGATCCCCGTGAGGTGCTGGCATCAACATGGACACGTTGCGCCCGACGGCTTCGTCTGCGGTGTAGCCAAATACGGTGCTGGCGGCCTGGTTGAAAGACTCCATCAGACCTTGCTCATCAATGGTGATGACCGCATCCACAATATTGTCCAGAATCGCCTGGGTGTGCTCAAAGGCCCTGTTGAGTGACTCAACGCTGAGCTTGAGGCTGGCATCAGCCTGGTGCTTGTACAGCGCCATTTCGATCACCGTGTGCATCTCGCGATTGGAAAACGGTTTGAGAATATAGCCGTAGGGTTCGCTGAGTTTGGCTCGGGCCAGGGTTTCTTCGGCAGCAAATGCGGTGACAAACACCACAGGCAAGCCATATTGCGTGCGAATGGTCTGGGCGGCGGCAATGCCGTCCATGTCCCCGGCCAGCTGGATGTCCATCAACACCAGGTCGGGCTTCAATGCTGCGGCCATCTCAATGGCCTGGGCGCCGCGGGTGGCATGACCCACGGGCAGGTAGCCCAACCCTTTGAGTTGCAGCTGGATATCCATGGCAATCACCACCTCATCTTCGACGACCAGGATCCGGGGCTTGTTGGCGGGTGAGAAATTTGAATCCGTCATAGGAGCCCTTCAAACGGAGAATAAGAAAAAGATGATGGCAATGCGGGCATACGTGCTTAAATTTTTGGCTGGAATTCCACTGAAAAAACCGCCCCCGGTCCAGCCTCAAGCTGACTTCCCAGTTGCACAGCCAGACCAGACATCAGTTGCATACCCAACGAACTTTGGGTACGCGCATCAAAGTCAACGGGTAGACCCATGCCCGTATCGCTCACCCGCAATCGCCAGTGAGTGGACTGCGGTACGGGCAGAAGTTCAATATAAACCTCACCCGTACGACCATCGGGAAATCCGTGTTTGAGGCTGTTGGAGATCATTTCGCTCACCAAGAGGCCAACCGGCATGGCTTGATCCAGTCCAACTTGAACCATGTCCAGGTCCAGACGCAGCTCAATGGCACCGGCAGTCATTTGGTTGGTGCGAAATGCCTGTGTGGCAACCTGCCTCACATAGTGGCCCAGATCGATTGAGGTGAAGTTGTCTGCCCTGTAAATCGATTCGTGCAGCAGCGCCATGGAACGGATGCGGTCCTGCATGTCGGCAAGCACCGAGCGGGTATCGGCGTGTTGGCTGCGCCCTCTCTCCATTCGCAACAGGCTGGTCACAACCTGCAGGTTGTTCTTGACCCGGTGGTGAACTTCCCTCAACAGGGCTACTTTTTCATGCAACGATACTTTCAATGCCTCTTCGGCGGTGCGGCGCTCCGTGATGTCAACGCCTATAGCCACGACGAAGTCAATCTGACCCGTGGTGTTTGCCACCAGGGTGTTGGTCCACTCGATGAGGCGACGCTCGCCCGACCGGCCCAGCCATTCGTTGGTGTAACTGTTGCTGAGTTGTTTGGGGTTGGAGACGAGGCTCTCAAAGGCGTCACGCCGCACGGTCTCCGCAATTTCAGGGGGGAGAAAGGTGTGCCATGGAAACTTGCCCAAAACCTCGTCCTTGGTGCGGCCGCTGACGTCCTCTGCTGCACGGTTGAAGCGACGTATACGCCCCTCGCGGTCGAGCACCACCAGTAAAGCGCCGGCATTGTCCAGCACGGCGTTGTTGAAGTTGCGTTCCTCCTGCAGTAGCCCCTGTGCCCGGCGAATTTCGGTGATGCGCGCATCCAGGTAAATGCACAGCAGTGCAATCACCAGCGCAGCGGCACCCCAGATCGACAGGGCCATTGCGGCTGACTGCCGCCATGACTCAAGAATCAAATCGTACGGCTGGCTTACTACAACCACCCGTTCCGGGTGATCAGACAGGGCGCGGTAGGCGTAGCTTCTTAAAACTCCGTCGGACGGGTTGGTGTTCTGGAAACTTCCTGCAGGTGTGTTCTGCAGTGGGCTTTTGAAGATCGGCAACCCGGCATCGGGTTTGCCCATAAGCGCATCATCAAAGGGGCTTCGCATCATCAGCACACCGTTGCGGTGAAACAGCGAAGTAACGCTCCCGTCGCCCAAATTCACTGATTGCCAGAGCTGGTCAAAGTAGCCAGGTTCCAGTGCGGCCACAACGATGCCTGCGAACTTACCGTTGGCAGCGCGCAAGGGGCGGGAGGCACTGATCACCCAGATTCCGGCGCGGTTGCGAACCGGAGTTCCGACAAAAAAAGAAGTCTGCGGCTGATTGGCATAGATCTGGAAGTACGCGCGCGATGCCAGATTGACGCCGACATTGCCAAAGTCCGAGTCGTAAACGATAGTGCCCTGTGCATCCATCACCCACATGGCGCGCACAAAGGCCATAGCCTTGATCTGCTCGCGCAGCAAGTTGCGTGCTGACTGCTCATTGAGGCTTTGGCGTGCCGAAAGTTCGGCAATACCAGTTGCTGCAAGCTCCAGACGCTGGTCGACATTCTGTAGCGTTCGGGTGGTTTGCTCTTCAATGAGCCGTGCGTGCGACTCGGTCTGACGGTAGCCGGATTCGAGGGTTTGGGCGTGCAGGTAGGCGAGGGCCATCACCACCAACAGCCCTGACAACAGGGTCACTGCGGAACCCAGCCAAAGCACAATATGTCCAGGGAGTTGCCAGTCGCGCGTGTCGCCGTTGGGGCGGTGGGTCCAGATTGCTTTCATGGGGCGGGTTCGTTGCCTTCAGGTGCCAGTTCGCAGGGGAAAATGACCGAAAACGTTGCCAGCGGTGCTGGCCCGGTCTGCAGGGTCCCTCCAAGTTGATGGGTCAGAGCTGTCACCAGTTGCAAACCCAGGGATTGCCTTTGTCGGTCGTCAAAGTCGGGCGGCAATCCCACGCCGGTATCGCTCACTCGCAGCATGGCCTGCTTGCTCTCTTTCAAGGCGTGCAGTTCAACGCGCAGTTCGCCACTAAGACCTGCCGGAAACCCGTGTTTGAGGCTGTTGGAGATCAGCTCGTTGACCAGCAAGCCGCACGGCGTGGCCTGATCCAGGCTGACCGTGACGCTGCTCAAGTCCAGCTCAAGGCGCACTTTGCTGCCCGGGGTGCTCAGCGTTCGGTGAGCCTGCATGGCCAGATTCTTCAGGTAAGCGCCAAGGTTGATCGAGGCAAACTCGCCTGAGCGGTAGAGAGTTTCATGCAACAGCGCCATGGAGCGAATCCGGCCCTGCATGTCGCCCAGCACCGCTATGGTGTCGGCTTGTACGCTGCGGCCTGCCTCCAGGCGCAGCAGGCTGGTGATCACTTGCAGGTTGTTTTTCACACGGTGGTGAACCTCCTGGAGCAAAGCCACTTTGTCGCGAACCAGGGTCTCCAGTCTTTCATTGGCCTGCAGCAGCTCCTGTTCCAGGCGCCGCTGGCGTTGCATCACGATGGTCGACGTCTCCAGCATTGAGCGCTGAAGCGAAAGTACGTCGGAGCGGGGAGGCGTCATGTTATCCATGGTTTTGCAGGATGGTGTCGGCCAGCCGGGTGCCTTGTACCCGGCTCCTGATTTTGGCAAAGGCAGTGTCACGCGAGGTGGACACGTCGTCGCAGAAAGGCGAGAAACCACAGTCGTCCGTGGTGCCCAGCTGCGCCAAAGGAATATAGCGGGCCGCCTCCAGCACCAGGTCGCGCACTTCTTCGGGTGTTTCAATGCGCGGGTTCAACGGGTCGATGACGCCCACAAACGCCCGTTGATACGGCTTGAGGTAACGGCTTATCAGCGCCAGCACACGCGCCCGGTCAGGCTCGCGGGCCAGGGCAATATAGAAGTTTCCGGCATTGAGCTCAAACAGGCTGGGCAACAGCTCGGCATAGTCCACGTCGGCGCTGTGCGTAGAGTCGCAATCGCCCCCTGGACAGGTGTGCACGCCGATGCGCTGCCGGTCGGCCTCCGAAAACCGGTCAAGCGCCATGTTGTTCAGGTGCACAAAGCTGTTCAGCAGCGCGCCGGTGGGGTCTATCTTGCAGGCCAGTCGCCCTTCAGTGAAGTCAATTTGCACACTGTGCGCGCCTTCGGTCAGGCAGGCCCTGATCTCAGCCTCGTGCTCTTGCAGCAAGTCGTCTATGAACTGGCTGCGGCTGTAGCCGGGCAGTTCGCTTTCCGGGTAGAACAGGCTCAATGCCGACGGCGAAATCACCGCCTGCTTCAGCGGTATGCCTGTGTACTTGCGGGCCTGGCGCAGGTAAGCATCTGCCCGGTGCAGGTATTTGAAAGGCCCTGCGGTCAAGCGGGGCCAGAGCCGCACATGGTGCGTGAACGTCAGCGCAAAGCCATCCGGCGCAAAGTTGGGCAACCCATGCACGCAGTAGCTGGCAAAGTTGTGGTACTTGGGTTGTTCCCCATCGGTGATCACGGGCGAGCCCGTTGCCTCGAATTCGATCAGTGTCGCGCGCACGGCGTCATCAACCATGGCCTGCAGGTCTGCGGCAGAAAGCTGACCCTCCTCAACCGCACGAATGGCGGCGATCAACTCCGGCGGGCGCGGGATGCTGCCAATGGGTTCTGTGGGGATTCCAGACCCGGGTGAAAGCTTTTCTATTCGTGATGTCAACATCTGAATACTCCTAAAAATATAGCAAACTATTCAATAGATACGTTGGCCTTAGAGCTCCTTTATTCAATAGATGTATCCAGGCGGGTACCACAGGCCTGGTTTCTCCCGTTCGCCTTTGCCAGATACAACTGGGTGTCGGCCCCCTTCACGAGCTCAGGCGCGGTGGCTCGGCCCCCCGCCGGCAGGCTGCAAGCACCCAGGCTCACGGTGACCACCGGCGCGGCCGATGAGTCAGCGTGTGGCAGCTGCTGTTCAAACACTTTGCTGCACAGCAACCGGGCAATGTGCAGGGCCCCGTCCAGATCGGTATGGGGCAACAGGCAGACAAACTCTTCACCGCCGTACCGGGCCACCATGTCGCCCGGGCGGGTCAGGTTGACCTTCAGCGTGGTGGCGATAGTTCGCAGGCATTCGTCGCCAGCCTGGTGGCCATAGTGATCGTTGTAGCGCTTGAAAAAGTCAACATCCAGCAACACGACGCTTAACGGCGTTTTGTTTCGTTGTGCGCGACCCCACTCTTCGGCTAGCCGCCCGTCAAAGTAACGCCGGTTGCGAGCCCCCGTGAGTCCGTCGATGTACACCCATTGGCGCAACAGGTCTGATTGCGATTTCAGGGTCAGGTGGGTCTTCACCCGGGCGCGCACAATTTTTGGGTTGATGGGCTTGCTGATGAAATCAACCGCGCCCACGTCCAGCCCCAGCGCTTCTGCGGCCTCGTCGCTGTGAGCGGTGACAAAGATCACGGGAATGTCGCGTGTGGCAGGGTCCGCTTTCAGGCGGCGACAGACCTCGTAGCCGTCCATGTCGGGCATCTCCACGTCCAGCAGCACCAGGTCGGGCTGCTGTTTGGCGCACAGGGCCAGGGCCTGGGCACCACTGGTCGCCATGAAAACCTGGTGGTCAGCCGCAAACGCCTGGTACAAGACCTGAATGTTCACGGGCTGGTCGTCTACCAGCAGCAGACGGGGCGGGGCGTCGGTGGGTTCTAAAGCAATCATGGGACAACGTCTTGTTGGAGTAAGTCGCAGTGGGTCATTGCCGCTGCAAAGTCCAGCGCATCAATGGCACTTTCCAGCGGGAGCAGGTGTTGGCCCAGGGCCGGGCCAAACCGGGTTTTGAGTGTCGCCATGGTCTTGATGGCCTCCATGTTGAAGTTGCCCAGTTGCCCCTTGAGTGCGGCCATCAGGGCGTCAAGGGCCGGTCTGTCCAGCGGTGCGATTTGCGGCGCTCCCGGGGCAACTTCTGACGCATTGGTGGGTTGTTCAGCTTCATTCATGGCGCTCATCAGCAAGGTCAGGTCTGGCGCCACTTTGGCTATGACCTGCAGGACGGGGTAGGTCACCTTTTGCAACTGGTTTTCCGCCGGATCAGCTTTGAGCAGAATTTCCGCCGAGCCAGCGGCGTCCGCCAACCCGTTGGCGCCCAGCGTTGCCGCCAGCCCCTTGAGGGTGTGCAACAGGCGTGACGCTGACACGGTATCGCCCTGGTCTGCAAACCCCCGCAATTGGTCTGGCATGACGTTCAAGTCGGCGACGAAGAGACCCAGCATGCGGCCATACAGATCCAGGTTGCCGCCCAGGCGGTCCAGCGCGGCCATGATCGCAACACCAGCAGCCTCTGCGGCAGCCAATAGGGCGGGGTCGAGGTCTGACTCGTCAGCGTCAGTCAACGGGGCGGTTGCTGTGGATGGGGCGGGTGCAGTCGAGCCCGTGCGTTGGTCTGTTGGGGTTGAAAACTGGCGCAGCACGCTCACCAGATGGTTCAGGTCAAACGGTTTGCCCACATGGGCATTCATGCCCGCAGCCAGGCAAGCGTCGCGGTCAGAGTCCATGGCATTGGCGGTCATGGCCACAATCGGCAACGCGTCCAGGCCAAGAGTTTCACGGATGTATTTTGTGGCTGCAAAACCATCCATCACCGGCATCTGCAGGTCCATCAACACCCCATCAAACCCAAGACCTGATGCGGTGCTGGCTTCAATCGCTTCCACCGCTTCCTGTCCGTGGTTGGCAATCTGTACGGTGGCACCTTCAAACTCCAGCAACTCACGCGCCACTTGCTGGTTGTTCGGGTTGTCTTCCACCACCAGCAAGCGCACGCCAGCCAGCCGCAAGCCGTCCGCCAGGGGCGCACGCAACAAAGGGGTCACGCTGCTTTTGCCACTTCGTGCTTCTTTGACTGTGTCTTGCAGCATGGACACCGTGATGGGCTTGACCAAAAAGCCATCCAACAGGGCCTGTTGGGCGGCACTGCGCTCCGACAGCATGTCGCGGCCATTGGCGGTAATCATGATCAGCAGCGGGCTGGCATCGGGCGACTTCAGGGCCCGGATGCGTTCACTGGTTTGCCAGCCGTCCAGACCCGGCATTTGCCAGTCGACAAAAATAGCCTGGTAGCCCTTGCCGTCAGCCAATTTGGCTTGAAGCATGCCCAGTGCCAACTCTCCGCTGTCTGCCCCCGCTACCGACCACCCCAGCGATTGGCACATGCGCACCAGGATTTCACGTGCGGTCGGGTTGTCGTCTATGACCAGTGCGCGCAGTGGCTCACTGGTTTGGGGCAAGTCTTCTGCCGTGCAAGGCAGGGTGACCTGAAAGTAAAACCGGCTGCCAAGGCCTGGCGCGCTCTCCAGTTGCAGGTTCCCGCCCATCAGCGTCACCAGTCGCTGGCTGATGGCAACCCCCAGGCCCGTGCCGCCATAGCGTCGTGTGGTGGAGGCCTCTGCCTGGGTGAAGCCGGTGAAAATGCGCGCCTGGTTTTCTGGCGCAATGCCAATGCCCGTGTCGCGCACGGAGAACTCCAGCGTGACTTCCTGCGCGTTTTGGTGCACCACCCTGATGGATACAACCACCTCGCCGTTGGCGGTGAACTTGATCGCGTTGCCGCCCAGGTTAATCAGCACCTGCTGCAAACGCATGGCATCGCCCAGCAGTTGGCGTGGCACGGCCGGGTCGATGTCAAACATCACGTCCAGATGCTTGGCCCCCAGATTGGCCGACAGGATCACTGACAAATCCCGCAGCAGTTGCTCAATGTGAAACGGCCGGATGTCCAGCGACATCTTGCCCGCTTCAATCTTGGAGAAGTCCAGAATCTCGTTGAGCAGACCCAGCAGCGAACGTGCTGCACCGTTGGCTTTGTCGGCATAGTCCGCCTGGCGGGGGGTCAAGTCGGTTTTCTGCAAGAGCGTCAGCATGCCGATGATGGCGTTCATGGGGGTGCGAATCTCATGGCTCATATTGGCCAGAAACTGGCTCTTGGCCTTGGAGGCCTCCTGGGCCGATGCGGTCGCCTGCATCATCTCGGTGATGTCAACCCTGAAGCCCACGGTGTAGCCATTGGGCATTCGGCGCTCAACCACCCGCAGGGTGCGACCGCCATCAAGATGCTGGATCAGGGTGGACTCGGGCTGGCGGTGAATCTCCATGCGCCGGGTCACCCATTCGTCAACGCGCCCAATGGCAGACTGGTATTGGCCGCGCTCGGCTCCCACCCGAATAATGTCCTCAAACCGATTGCCCGGAACCATCATGTGGGCGCACAGGGTGTAGACGTCCCTGTAGTCCTGATTGCACAGCACCAGCCGGTCGTCAGCGTCAAACAGCGCAAAGGCAATGTCCAAAGCCTCGATGGACCCGTTCAGCAATTCGGCGCTGCGGCGGCTTTCAGCTTCGGCTGTGCGGCGCAAGGTGATGTCCTGAAACGCGCCCACGATTTTTGTGGGCTGGCCCTGTACGAACTCCACGCTGCCCACGGTATGTACCCAGATGGGCCTTCCATCGGCACGGATGAAGGGCAGTTCCAGGTCAAAGCCGGGGCCACCCGCCATGGCTGTTTCTATGGCCGCCTGTATGACGGGACGCGCCTCCGGCGCGTAGAACTCAATCGCCTGCTCCAATTGGGGCACGTGGCCCGGCTCCACGCCGTGGATCCGATAGGTTTCATCGGACCAGAATATCACCCCGGTTTGCAAGTCAATCTCCCACCCGCCCACACCGGCCATCCTGCCGGTACGCTCCAGCATGGCCTTGCTTTCGCGCAGATTCGATTCCAGTTTTTGAAGTTCAGCCTCTGCAGTTTTGCTCTGGGTGATGTCGATGCGGATAGAGACATATTTTTCAGCCTTGCCGTCGATTCCAATGAATGACGCAATGAAGGTGTCCACCCAGTAAAGGGCTCCATCTTTGGCCCGATTGCACACTTGCCCTCGCCAGGGTTGTCCAGCGGCAATAGTGCGCCACATGGCCACAAAAAATTCCGGGGGGTGAAAGCCGGAGTTGACGATGCGGTGGTTTTGCCCCAGCAACTCTTGCCGGCTGTAACCACTGATGCTGCAAAACGCGTCGTTGACTTCGGTGATGGTCCCGGCGCGGTCAGCCACCGACACAATGGCGTGCAGATTCAGGGTGCCCACCAGGGCCTCGGTCTCCCGCAGCGCGGACGCAAGCCGGGCATTTGCGTCGTGCTGGGCCGTTACGTCTGTCCCGATCTCCATAAACCCGGTCAACTGGCCTCTATCGTCATGCTGCGGTTGCACTTCAGTGTCAACCCAGTACTCATGGCCATCTTTGGCCCGGTTCAAGATCTCCACCCGGCACACCACGCCTTGTGCCGCTGCATCCAGCAGCTTTTGGACATCGGCCGGGTTAGAGTTTTTGCTGCCAAGCAACTCGCCCGGTGTCTTGCCCAGGGCGTCCTCGGCGCTGTAGCCAGTGATGCGTGTAAAGCCTTCGTTGATCCAGGTGATGCGGCCCTCCGTGTCGGCCAGTGAGACACCGTTTGAGGTGTGTTTAACCACCTCTGCCAAACGATGCAGGTCTGCGGTCATGGCCTGCGCCATGCGCTCGGCACGTACGCGGGAGGTGTTCTGCTGTCGCACCAGCAGGGCGAGCAGGAGACTGGCGAGCAAGCCCCCTGCAAAAGTCAGCCAGGGTGACAGGCGGTCCACGGTGGCTTCAAATTTTGCTGTGCTGTTGATGCCCAGTGTCATGTCCCGGCCATACAGCGACAGTGCCCGTTGGGTGGTAAAAACACGGTCAGCGCTGGCGGACTTGCCGACTGCCAACTGTTTGGCGACATGGTTGTCGGTGTCAAAAACCAGTGTTCCCAAAGGTGAGTCCAGTGGTGAGTCATAAACCTCTAATTCCAGGAGCCCGCTCGAAGCTTCCGGAATGTTGTCCAGCAACTCTGAAATAACGATGGGCGCGTACAGCAAACCGAGTAACGGGCCTCGCGCCTGCGCTGGCGTGGCGGACTGCATTGGACCTGCATAGAGCGGGACATAAACCAGAACCCCCGGCGTTTTCTTGTTGTCTTGTACCAGGGTGATGGCTCCGGTGATAGAAGGCTTACCGGAATCGATCGCTTTAAGTGCCGCCGCGCGTCGCACGGGCTCGGAACCTACATCCAACCCCATAGCCCCCACATTTTGATCTGCGGGTGCAATGAATTTGATGATGAAGAGGTCATTCTGGCTGGTGTCTGCCAGCTGCCGTATGGCGAACTGGGGCGCGCCATCAGCCCTCTCGCGGGCCACAAAGTCGTCAAGGTCTGCGCGCGCTACGGGTTGAATTAAACCGAAACCCCGCACACCCGGAAATTCCTTGCCCATATCGCGTGACTGCACATAGGCTGAAAAATTGGCCCGCGTTATGTTGCCGCTGGCGGCGTACATGCCCTGGGCGCCCCGCAGGCCGTAAATAGGCTTTTGAAACCGGGCCATCACTTCAGTGGCGACGCGTTCACCCTGCCGCATGAATTCGGCTTCGGCGGCATCGTGCAAGTTCTCCTGGTGCCAGAGCGCAATCACCGCTGACAAGCCCAGGCCTATCAGGAAGGTCAGCACGAACCACAGCGACGAAACAATTGAACGCGTGATTTCTGCGGGCACTTCAAGAAATTCAATTTTGACAGTCATATCCAACAACCGTTAAGGTGACTTTGACTTTAGGGCACTTCGACGCCCGCCGATACCCGGTGAACACCTGAGATTGGCACCTAAAACACCTGAGGCAACCAAGCCAGTTCTACACTTGATTGACTAATCCTATCTGACTATGCCCATGACAAGCCTTCCACCTGCCCCAATCGATGATGCCCGGCATGCGCTTGATTTGTCGGTGCTTGAGAAAATGGTCGGCAATGACCCGGCTAAATTCAAGAAATTTGCGCTGCTGTTCATCAGCTCACTTGACGACGTTTTGCAACAGATTGACGACGCCATCGTGCGCCGCGACATGGCCGCGCTGGCCGCCATGGGCCACCGGGCCAAGTCAACGGCCCTGAATATTGGTGCTGCCGGGTTTTCTGGCCAGTGCCTATTGCTTGAGCAAACAGCCGGGGCGGGGGATGCGCCTGCGGCCCTGGCGCTTGCACAAAGTCTCAGACCCCTGTTTCAGGGCGTTCGCACCGCTCTTGAGCAACGCCTGGCTTCCTAAGTTGCCAGTTTGGAAATCAGGTCTGACATGGCGGTGGCTTCAACCGGCTTTTTCAGGGAACCC
>JANPAZ010000371.1:0-3898 GCA_031430225.1 Rhodoferax sp.
GTCCAGCTTCAAAATCTTCATGTTTTACGGATCGCACGGGCTGCACGGCACGTCGAACACGCAGAAGGATTTCTTGATGATTGGCGAGGATGAGCGCTATGACTATGCGCACTTCGAGTTCGTCATGCGTGGCATTCAGGCGGCCCGCGAAAAAATGCCGGATCGGGCCAAACAGATCTCGCTCTCACTGCATTGTGAAACCGCTGAGGTCATGACCGCTTACACCAAGATTGTCGAGAAGGACAAGTCGTTTCAAAAGCCGGGAATGGGCTTGGCAGCCTATAGCGCGTCGCGCCCTCAGCACTCCGAGGGCCTGGCAGTTTTCATCGCCAGCTACCTGGCCAACGAGACTTCTCTGACCAACATCAACCTGCTGCATTTGTCGTCACGCAAAGCGGTGCAGGCGGCGATGATGATGTCCGACGTGTTCCCGCATATCGACTTCAAACGTGAGGTGACGATTGGCCACCTGATGCTCGATGTCAACTCCAAGGCGGCTGAGCTGGCCAAGGTCAACCCGCCCATCCGTCCGCGTGAAGACGTGGAGTTTTTGTGGGAGGCCCTGCTGGCCGGTGAACTGGATTGGGTGGTGAGCGACCACGCCTGCTGCCGCCATGAGATGAAGCTGCCCGCCCAGTACAGCGGCAACTATTTCAGCAAGATCTGGGTGGCCAAGAGCGGCTTTGGCGGTACCGAGTATTTGCTGCCCGCGCTGGTGTCTGAGGGCACCAAGCGTGGCATGAGCTACAACCACATGGCCCGAGTGACCAGCTGGAATCCGGCGCAGCGTTATGGCCTGAACCACAAAGGCGATATTGCTGTTGGTTTTGATGCGGATTTGGCGCTGGTCGACCCGGCCAATACCTGGACCATCCATGCCAAAGACTCACCCTCCACCCAGGGCTACACACCGTTTGAGGGGTTGGATATGTCGGCCCGCGTAGAGGCCACTTTCCTGCGCGGCCAGCTCATTTATGACAACGCGCGCGGCGTGGTCGGCAAGCCCATCGGGCAATACCTGCACCGCCCAACGGCCTGATGCGGGTGTTATTCCAGGCGCTATGACCATGACGGACGCTACAACCTTGCCAGCCGTGGTTCAGGCCAGCGCCATGCCCGCGGACGTGCCACACGTCAGGGTCGTGATCGTCGGAGCGGGGGCCTGTGGCCTGACGGCGGCCCTTCATTTGCGTGATGCCGGCGTTGAGTGCTTGCTGCTGGAGCGCGATGCCGTGCCCAACGGCTCTACCGCTCTGTCATCGGGTTTCATCCCGGCAGCGGGCACGCGCGTGCAGGCTGGTCAATGCATCGCCGACAGCCCCGGCCGATTTGCCATGGATATTCAAACCAAGGCACTCGGCATGGCGGCCCCCCATCTGGTTGAAGCCTATGCTCATGCTGTTGTACCGGCTATGGACCGGCTCGGTGAGCATGGCCTTAACTTCAGCGTTCTCGATGACTTTTTGTATCCGGGCCACACCGCATACCGGATGCACACCTTGCCGCAGCGAACCGGTTCAGCGTTGGTGGCTGCGCTGGCCGATGCGGCCGGCCGGGCCGGGGCTGACTTGCTTTGCAATGCACGGGTGTCAGAGCTGTGGGTGGATACATCCGGTTGTGCCTTGGGTGTGGGCTATGTGCGGCCCGACGGCACGCTGGAACACCTGGCATGCGACGCACTCGTTCTGGCCTGCAATGGTTTTGGTGGCAACCCCGCCATGGTGGCCGAATTGTTGCCCGATATGCGTGAGGCGATTTTTGCAGGCCACGCCGGTAACGATGGCAGTGCCATTCTTTGGGGCAGGGCACTGGGCGCACGTCTGGCGGATCTGAGCGGGTACCAGGGCCATGGTTCATGGGCGGTGCCGCAGGGTGCGCTGATTACCTGGGCGCTGATGATGGAAGGCGGCGTGCAAATCAACTCCATGGGCCAGCGCTTTCACAATGAGACGCTTGGATATTCGGAAGCATCCGTCAAGGTGCTGGCCCAGCCGGGTGGTGTCGCCTGGAACGTGTTTGATGCACCCCTGCTTGCGCTGGCGCGCGGCTTTCCGGACTTCTGTGCGGCGGAATCGGCGGGTGCAGTGAAAACCTGCGCGGACGTGACAGCGTTGGCTGGCGTGCTGGGCTGTGAGCGGGAGTCGCTCGGAGCGACACTGGATTCCATCCATGTGGATTCTGAGTCCCCGGACGGTCGCCATTTCAAACGCGCGTTGGAGGCCCCGTATTTCGCGGTCAAGATCACCGGCGCGCTATTTCACACCCAGGGCGGGCTCGACATTGATGCCCAATGCCGCGTGCTGCGCGAAAACGGCACCCCGTTCCCCAACCTGCTGGCCGCAGGTGGTGCGGCGCGTGGTGTGTCGGGCAACGCGGTGTGGGGCTATCTCTCGGGCAATGGTCTGCTCAGCGCTGTAGCGGGTGGCGCGATCGCTGCGAACACGGCGATCGACATCGTCCAGCACAAATCCACAACATGAACGCCATGACTGCAATCAACACGAAACTAGGCTCCGCCAGGCCCTCGCTAAAGCAACGCCTGGCCCAGCCCGGCATCGTGCTCGCCCCCGGCGTGTATGACGCCCTGAGCGCGCTCATCGCCGAGCAGGCCGGGTTCGAGGCGCTTTACCTGTCGGGTGCGTCCATCGCCTATACGCGTCTGGGCCGCTCCGATGTGGGCCTCACCACTTACCCCGAAGTGGCGGACACACTGGCGCGCATCACTGAGCGCGTCAGCCTGCCTGTCATCGTGGATGCCGACACCGGCTTTGGTAACGCACTCAATGTGATGCGCACGGTTAAAGGCTTTGAGCGCGCAGGTGCTGCCATGATCCAGCTTGAAGACCAGACATTCCCCAAGCGCTGTGGCCATCTCGACGGCAAGGCGGTTGTGCCCGTACAGGAGATGGTAGGCAAGCTCAAGGCCGCGCTGGACGCCCGCACACATCAGGACACCCTGATTCTGGCCCGTACCGATGCGGTGGCCGTCGAGGGGCTGGAGGCGGCACTGGAACGTGCTGAAGCCTATCTGGCCTGTGGTGTCGATGCGCTTTTCATTGAAGCCCTGCGTACGCCCGAGCAGATGGACGCCGCCTGCCAGCAGTTTCGCGGCCGCACACCGCTGTTGGCCAATATGGTCGAAGGCGGCAAGACGCCCGTGCAAAGTGCGACCGAGTTGCAGGCGCGTGGATTTGGCATTGCCATCTTTCCGGGTGGTACCGCCCGCGCAGTGGCCCACACGCTAAAGGGCTACTACGCCAGTCTGCATCTGCATCAGACCACCGCACCCTGGAGTGACCGCATGCTGGATTTTGAGGGCCTCAATGAAGTGATTGGCACCGCGCAATTACTGGCTACCGGCAAAGGGTATGAGTAGACGCGTAAGATTCTTTCCATTCGGGCGACTCAGCTTTTTGATGCCCCCTACCGGAGATCCCATCCATGTCTGATTCCCTGCAAACCATCACCTTGGGCGGCGGCTGCTTCTGGTGCACCGAGGCCGTCTATGTGCGTGTGATGGGCGTCACCGATGTTGAAAGCGGCTACAGCAATGGCCAGACGGCACAACCCAGCTATGAAGATGTGTGCACCGGGCGCACGGGTTGCAATGAAGTGGTCAAACTGGTCTACGACCCGGCGCAGATCAGCACGCGCGAAATTCTGGAAATCTTCTTTGTGGTGCACGACGCCACTACGCTGAACCAGCAGGGCAATGATGTGGGTACGCAGTACCGCAGCGGCATCTACTACACGACGGACGAGCAAAAGCAGGTGGCGCAAGACCTCATCAAGGAAATGAGCACAGGTGGGTTTTTCAGCCGCAGAATAGTCACCGAGGTGCTACCGCTTGAGAACTACTGGCCTGCTGAGGACTACCACCAGGACTTCTTTGAGCGCA
>JANPAZ010000372.1:0-2419 GCA_031430225.1 Rhodoferax sp.
CACGCCTTTCACGCAGGAAACCACGCCGATGTTCTCAAGCATACGGTGCTGATTGCCATCCTCAAGCACCTGACTGAGAAAGACGCGGCACTCACGGTGCTCGATACCCATGCCGGCGCCGGGCTTTACCGGCTGGATGGCGACTTTGCCGAGACCAGTGGTGAAGCCGCAAACGGGTTCATACGGCTAATTTCACCTCAAAAAGTGGCTGCAGCCCCCGAAAAAACTGCCCAAGCAGCTACAAAGAAGATAGCAAAATCCACGCCAGACAATAAAGCAACCGGCAAGAACGCTGGCCATGCCCCAGCCTTGCAGGATTACATAGACCTGGTCGCTACGTTCAATGAAAAAGGCAGCCACCGGGTCTACCCAGGCTCGCCCTTCATCATCCAGCGACTGATTGGCGGGCGTGACAAGCTGAAACTGTTCGAGCTTCATCCCACTGACTCCAAAACCCTTTCTGCCAACATTGCCCAGCTCGACGCGGGACGCCAGGTGGCCGTGCTTCGCGAAGACGGTTTTGAAGGCATCAAGAAATTCCTCCCGCCGCCCGTAAAACGAGCACTGGTGCTGTGTGACCCCAGCTACGAAATCAAAAGCGACTACGCCCGCGTGACCGCCATGGTGGCTGACTCGCTTAAGCGCTTCGCCACGGGCACCTACGCGGTCTGGTACCCCATCATCCCCCGGCCCGAGGCCCATGACGTGCCCCGCAAACTGAAGACGCTGGCGACCAAAGCCGGAAAAAGCTGGCTCCACGCCACGTTGACGGTCAAGTCCAGCAAACTGACATCAGACGCTGGCGGCGAAGTGGTTCGGCCCGGCCTGCCCGCCAGCGGCATGTTCATCATCAACCCACCCTTCACGCTGAAGGCAGCCTTGCAGGCTGCCCTGCCTGAAATGGTGACTTTGTTGGCGCAAGACCAGCATGCAGCTTTCACGCTCGATTCCGGCGGCTAGATTCGCCAAGTCGCTTCCTTTTAATTAACCGACCGATCGGTCGGTTAATTGATATACTGCGTTGACGGGGCCCAAAGCGCACCGGCAGGAGATACGTGTGTACACCCAAGGACTCGACATTCCGGAAGACACCGGCGACGGCAAATCCACCCTTAAATCGGTGGCCACCGCTACGTCGCAGCCCCGAAACATTCTTGAATCAGACGCCCAAGCCCGCTTTGACACGGTCATGGACGCCGATGGAAAGATCGAACCCCAAGATTGGATGCCAGAGGCCTACCGCAAGACGCTGGTGCGCCAGATCAGCCAGCATGCCCACAGTGAAATCATTGGCATGCAACCCGAGGGCAACTGGATCAGCCGCGCGCCCAGCCTCAAGCGCAAGGCCATCCTGATCGCCAAAGTGCAGGACGAAGGTGGCCACGGCCTCTATCTATATAGCGCTGCCGAGACCCTGGGGACCTCGCGCGACCAGATGCTGGACGCATTGCACAAAGCACGGGCCAAATACAGCAGCATCTTCAACTACCCCACTGTGCTGTGGGCCGACGTGGGCGTGATCGGCTGGTTGGTGGACGGCGCGGCCATCATGAACCAGATCCCGCTGTGCCGCTGCACCTATGGGCCGTATGCCCGCGCCATGATCCGCATCTGCAAAGAAGAGAGCTTTCACCAGCGTCAGGGTTTTGAGAGCCTGATGACCCAGATGCAGGGCACCCAAGCCCAGCGCGACATGGTGCAAGACGCGGTGAACCGCTGGTGGTGGCCGGTGCTGGCCATGTTTGGCCCGCCGGACGCCGACAGCCCCAACAGCGCCCAGACCTCACGTTGGGGCATCAAACGCATCAGCAATGACGACTTGCGCCAGCGGTTTGTGGATGCCACGGTGCCACAGGCCAAAGTGTTGGGGGTGACACTGCCCGACGCCGATTTGAAGTGGAATGAGGCGAGTGGACATTACGACTATGGTGCGATTGACTGGGATGAGTTCTGGGCCGTGGTGAATGGCAACGGTCCGTGCAACAAGGAGCGACTGGCCAACCGCGTCAATGCCCATGCCAACGGCCAGTGGGTGCGGGATGCGGCTCAAGCCTACGCCGCCAAGCAACGCCTGCGCGCACAACAGACCCTTAAGGAGGCAGCATGAGCGCAGCCGATGAATGGCCACTATGGGAAGTCTTCGTGCGCTCCAAGCAGGGGCTGGAGCACAAGCACTGCGGGAGCCTGCACGCGGTTGATGCCGCGCAGGCGCTGCAAATGGCCCGCGACGTGTACACCCGCAGGCAAGAGGGCGTGAGCATCTGGGTGGTGCCGTCCACCGCCATCACCGCCAGCGCGCCCGAAGACAAGGCCGCATTCTTCGACCCGGCGGGCGACAAGATCTACCGCCACCCCACGTTCTATCAAATCCCTGACGAAGTGGGCCACATGTGATGGCGAAGGTAAAAGAGGAAGCAGT
>JANPAZ010000373.1:0-2808 GCA_031430225.1 Rhodoferax sp.
CCGGTGAAGGGGCAAAAGGCGGCCATCGCCTCCTGAAATTGCGGCAGCGTCAGGGTCTGGGTTGACAGCGTGCCCAGCGCCACCGGGGGCGTGGCCAGCGCAGGCGTGATGAAAATATCCGCCGACTCAAAGAACTTCGCGATGCGCCGGACCTCGCGGTTGATGACGCCAAAACGCGATGCGTAATGCATGCCCGTTACTTGCTGGCCCATGGCAATGGCCGCGCGGGTAACGGGCTCCAGCTCGTCGTCGCGTGCGCAGCGGCCCAGTTGCGCTTCACGCGCTGCGGTGGACGCCGCGAGCCCCGTCACCAGCAGCACGCCACAGGCAGCGCTGAGCGTGGGCGCGTCAAATTCAGGTTTGCGTTCTTCAATGTCGTGCCCCAGGCCCTGCAGAGTGCGCACCGTGTTCTCAACCGCCGCGCGACATTCGGCATCAACAGCCTTTCCGCTGAACGTGGTGGTGGTGAATGCAATGCGCAGCCGCCGGGGTGGCTGGCTGATGGCTTGCAGGTACGAACCCGCCGGTGGCGCGGTGAAGTAGGGCGCGCCAATATCGGGGCCGGCAGTGGCGTCAAGTATTGCCGCACAGTCGCGCACCGACCGCGTTACCGCATGCTCGTGGCTGAGCCCGTGCGACGCCTCGCCGCGATGCGGCCCCGTGGGGATCAACCCGCGTGTGGGCTTGAGGCCGACCAGGCCATTACACGATGCCGGTATGCGGATCGAGCCGCCGCTGTCCGTGGCGTGGCTGGCTGGCAGCATGCCGCTGGCCACCGCTGCACCTGCACCGCCGCTGGAGCCACCGGCGATATGGGCCAGGTTCCATGGGTTGCAGGTGGGGCCCGTCAGTGCGGGCTCGGTGCTGGCGCTCATGCCGAATTCGGGTGAGGCCGTGCGGCCCAGAATCACAAAGCCTGCGCGCCGCAGCCGGACAACAGTCTCGCTGTCAAAGTCGTGCGTGTCGCCCGCAAACAACCGGCTGCCGTGTGTGAGCGGCATGCCCACCACCGGTGCGTGCAGGTCTTTGATGAAGTAGGGCACGCCCGCGAAGGGCGCATTTGCATCAAGCGTTTTCTGGGCAGCCGGGTCGGTCGCGGCTTCATGCAAATAGGTGATGGCATTGACCTGCGGGTTGACCTCTGCAATGCGCGCCAATGCGGCTGCCATCACCTCCTGGCGCGACAGCTGGCCCCGGCGTATCGCGTCGGCCAGGCCCAGTGCGTCAAAGCTACGGTAATCGTTAAAACTCAGGGTCATGGTTTGCAGGGGTTGATGTAACGAGTCAATGCGCAAAAAAAAGCACTCAAAAATGCTCTCAAAGTCGGGCGGTGGCAATCACGTCGATCTCTACCCGCCCATTCAAAGCCAGTGCCACATTGCCAAAGGCGCTGCGCGCGGGCAAGGGTGCGGCGAAGAAACCGGTGTAAGTGGTGTTGAAAGCTTGCCAGTCGTTCATGTCGGCCAGCATCACGGTGCACTTCACCACATGCGCCATGGAGAACCCGTGCGCTTCCAGCGCCGTTTGAATGTTCTGCAAAGCCTGTCGGGCTTCGGCTTTCAGGCCGCCAGGTGCCAGTGCCAGAGTGCCGGGCAGGGTTCCCATCTGGCCAGACAGGTACAGCATGTCTCCAACCCGCACCATTTCAGAAAACGGCAGACCCAGGGCGGTGAACGCGGCGGAGTTCAAGTGTTCAACGTGGGCAGCAGGGCGATTTTTAGAATGGCTCATACAAATATTCAAAACGTCATGCCAATGTAGGCAGTGCAGGGTATTCGCACAAATACAATTTTTGATCTCAAGGCATATAATTTTTGTATGCATCTGGACGGGCGCAAGCTGCACTACTTTGTCACCGTGGCCGACCTCGGCAGTCTGGGCCGCGCGGCCGAAGTGCTGCACGTGGCGCAGCCTGCGCTGTCCCGCCAGATCCGGCTGCTGGAAGAGCAGGTGGGCGTGACGCTGATGGCCCGCAATGCGCGCGGCATGACGCTCACCCCCGCCGGGCGCGCCTACTACCAGAGCGCCCGCCAGTTGCTTGACCAGAGCGTGGCTGCCACGGCGCTGGCGGTACTGGCAGACCGTGGCCATGTGGGTCGACTTCGCCTGGGCATTTCTGAAATCTATGCCTGGCACCCCGACGTGTTGCGCACGCTTCAATCGTTCCGGCGCGACAGCCCGGACGTCACCTTCCTGATCGAGGCCATGCTGTCAGGTGCTGTGACTGAGCGCGTGCTCGACGGCCACCTCGACCTGGCGCTGGCCTACACCGGCGCGCTGGCCGCAGATAGCCCGCTTGACACAGCGCCGTGGCTGGTGGATGACTACTGCCTGGCCGTAAATGAGTTGTCATCGCTGTCAAAGCGCCCGCCCAAACGCATGGCCGATCTGAATGGCGAAGACTTCGTGCTATTCCGCCGCGACCAGTCGCCCCACATGCACGACCTGATGATTCACCACTTTCACCAGCTCGGTTTTTCGCCCCGCATCGTGCAGGAAGGCACCACGCACTACACCGTGCTGGGTTTGATTGCAGCCGGTTTGGGTTGCAGCGTGCTGCCCGCCAGCGCCGGCCAGCGCCTGCCACCGGGTGTGCGACTGCTGCGTGTGCCAGACCTGAACTTGCGTGTGCCCGTCGGCCTGGTCTGGCGACGTGACAGCCACACGCCGGTGATCCAGCGCTTTGTTGATCTTCTGTGCGGGCTGAAAGCCAAAGGCAAAGTCAAAAACAGAACGCTATATAAGTAATAGCTAACTATTGACGTTCTATGTGGGCCAGTGGGCTAAATGAATACAAATTCAGTGTGA
>JANPAZ010000374.1:0-3918 GCA_031430225.1 Rhodoferax sp.
CTGTTCAAGTACGAGCGTCGTGTTGCGCGCACTGCCAGCGGGCACGCCGCCTCGCACATGACGAGTGATCCAAGCGGGGCGGTGATCATTGTTGAGTCAGCCGAGGCTTCATCCGACTACGCGTTGCAGCGATTCGACGCCGTCAATCTTCAGACAGGGCAGGCGGGGTCAGTGACGGTGAGCAACAACGGGCGACGCCTGGACTACCACCTTGATGACAACGGCAGGGTCAGCACGGCCTCAGAGGATATCAGTGCCCCGGCGGTCAGTGGGCCGCAACTGTTTGGCTTCATCCTGAAAAACTGGGATGTTCTGAAGGCCGGTAACAAGGTGCCAGTCCGAATGATCGTTTTGAAAGACTTGACGACTTACGGGTTCGATATTCGGTTTGAGAAACAGGACCTGGGTACAACCATGTTCTCGGTCACCCCGAGCAGCTTCTTTGTGCGCATGGCGATCTCACCCATGCATTTGACGTTCGACACCCAGAGAAAGTCCGTACATCATTACGAGGGACGGGTGCCTCCCATGGAGATGATCGCGGACAAGCTCAAAGATCTGGATGCGCGAGTTGAGTACAAGTCGAATGAATTTGCCTATCGGTAATTTACACAGGAGATTTGGCTGCCGTCACTACGTTTTACGCGATAAAGTGACAATTGGCTCTCGTCTATATTCAATAGTTTGCTATATATTACGTAGCATTTTACTTCTGCTTTGCCGCATCCGGCACATCACTGTCATTCAGCGGATAGCCGTCCGCTCCAAAGGCCGGGCCTTTCATCAGAATGACAATGACGCAGCCGATGGCCAGCGTGAGCACCAGCGTCCAGTGAAGGATCACCACGCCAATCAGAACGTAATAAAACTGAGTCAGCGATCTGTCCATGGCGCCGTACGGGGCCTCTGGTGCGGCAAGCCAGGCCGTACCCGCCATGAGTGCCGGCAACAAGGTGCCCCCCAGCCAGACCGCGGGTAAGCGCCTCCAGATGGCCCACTCAAGCCCCGGCGCGCTGCGTTTGAAGCCCGGTAACCTGCGCAGCCAGCTCATGCGATCAGCCCAGCAGCACGGGCTCGCGCACTTGCTGCAGCATGAAGCTTTCGGCTGCTGCCTGTGGCCAGGCCTGGCGATAGATGATGGGCAAGGCCTGCAAGTCGCTCTCCAGAAGGGCGCGGTCTGGCAGTTGTGTCAGGATCGCCTGTGCCAGCGACTTTACTTTTTGGTCCGTGGAGCGCCGCACGATGTGGTGCGCGGTGATCTCACTGGGGTGCCCCACACCCGCTGCCTGCACCAGCTCTTTCAGGGCATGCAGGGTCATCTGGTGGAAGTTGTAGACGCGCTCGGCCTTGTCAGGCACCACCAGCGCCTTCTGGCGAATCGG
Source organism: Rhodoferax sp. (assembly GCA_031430225.1). Taxonomy (GTDB): domain Bacteria; phylum Pseudomonadota; class Gammaproteobacteria; order Burkholderiales; family Burkholderiaceae_C; genus JANYCG01. The sequence continues at coordinate 1,383 of JANPAZ010000374.1, forward strand.
GTCTTGCGTGGTGACACCGGTGGGGCAGTGGCCGGTGTGGCAAGTTTGTGCTTGCAAGCAGCCCAGGGCAAACATGAAACCACGCGCGCTGTTGCACCAGTCGGCCCCTAGCGCCATCAGGCGGGTGATGTCGAATGCACTGACTACCTTGCCCGCGCAGCCAATCTTGATGCGGTCGCGCAGCCCCACACCGCGCAAAGTGTTGTGCACCAGCAGCAGGCCCTCTTGGAGGGGAGAACCCACGTGGTCGGTGAACTCCAGGGGTGCAGCACCGGTTCCGCCTTCGGCTCCGTCGACCACGATGAAATCAGGGGTGATACCGGTTGCCAGCATGGCCTTCACCATGGCAAACCATTCCCAGGGGTGGCCAATGCATAGCTTGAAACCGGTGGGCTTGCCGCCTGACAATTCACGCAGCCGCGCGATGAAATGCATCATCTCGATCGGAGTGCTGAAGGCGCTGTGCGACGCAGGCGAGACGCAGTCCACACCCACCGGCACGCCGCGCGCCTCGGCAATTTCGGCAGTGACCTTGGGGCCTGGCAGCATGCCACCGTGGCCTGGCTTGGCACCCTGACTGAGCTTGAGCTCAATCATCTTGACTTGCGGGTCGCGGGCGTTGGCAGTGAACTTGTCGGCATTGAATGTGCCGTCGTCATTGCGGCAGCCAAAATAACCCGACGCCACTTCCCAGATCAAATCCCCACCGTGCAACCGGTGGTGAGCCGATATGGAGCCCTCACCCGTGTCATGCGCAAAACCGCCGCGTTTGGCACCTGCGTTCAGCGCCAGTATCGCGTTGGCACTCAGCGCCCCGAAACTCATGGCCGAGATGTTGAAAATACTGGCGTGGTAAGGCTGCGTGCAGCCACCTTGCCCGCTGGACGCGGTGCCCGGCTGGCCGCCAATCCAGACCCGGAAATCATGCGACGCAATGTGAGTGGGTGAGACCGAGTGGTTCATCCATTCATAGCCCTCGGCGTGCACATCAAGCTGCGTACCAAATGGCCGCTTGTCGGAGTCACCCTTGGCACGCTGGTACACCAGGGAGCGCTGTGAGCGCGAGAAGGGTAGCGCCTCGCTGTCGCTTTCAATAAAGTACTGGCGGATTTCGGGCCGAATGAATTCCAGCATGAAGCGGAAATGCCCAATGATGGGGTAGTTGCGCAGAATGGAACGCTTGGGTTGTCGCACGTCATAAATGCCCGTAGCGACGAGTGCCGCAAACAGCAGCAGCGCCCCTCCACCTACCCCAATTCCAAAACCAACCACGACAAAGAGGCTGAGCAGAAGGCCCATGACGGACAGGCCAAAGACGGTGTAGCGTATTGGAAACAGGGAATTCAAGTAATGCAACATGGGCAAGCTCCTTGGGTCTGCACCATACCAGCACTGGCCGTGGCTGTCGAGACGTTGAGCGTGCCTTAATGCCGGCCTCAGCGCCCGTCTTAGTGCCCACATAGGTGTCCGCATTTGGCCCCCGGTTGAATCAGACGCGGGGCATGGAGGCGGACGGGCTCATGGGTGTGGTGAAATTCACGATTTATCAAATTCAATCGCTCCGCCCGTCGATGCGCCACCTGACATGACCCAAGACCTCACCACTTACAGCGCAAAGCCGCTGTCCCCCGAAGAATTCGACGAGCTTGACGGCATTCTGGACGACTTGCGCACCCGCTACGACGAAACTCCGCAATGGGAGTTTTGCGAAGGCTTTATGGCGGCTCTGATCTGCTGCCGCCGTCTGATTCCACCCGGCGAATACCTGCCGATGCTGCTGGATATCGTTCAACCGGCGATGGGGCCAGCTGGAGAAGGTGCCGAGGACGTTGCAGGTGAAGGCTCCTTTGCCGATGCGGCGCAGTCCGCTCGTTTCATGCAGCTCTGGCTGCAGCGCTGGAATGAGGTTGCCACTGCGCTGGACATCCGTGTGGAGGGCCTGGACGATGAGCGCGCCTACCACCCCGAAGTTATGGATGTGCGCGGCGCAGTCGCGGCGCTGCCCGAGGCCGAACGGCTGGAAGCGGCGGGCGAAGAACTGCCTTCTTTCGGTCAGGTCTGGGCTCTGGGTTTCATGTTTGCCGTAGAGAACTGGCCGGAAGAATGGGCGGCACCGCGCGACAAGGAGGCTGAGAAATGGCTGGACGAAGGCCTGCAAGCCATGGTGGCATTGACGGAAGACGATGTCGACCCGCCCACTCTGTCAGTGTTTGATGATGACGGCCCACCCAGCGTCAGCGTTAACCGTTTCAATGCGTTTGCCGACGCGGTCTGGGCGGTGTATGACCTGCGTGAAATGTGGCGCAATATAGGCCCACGGGTTGAGACCGTGCGCAAGGTGGTAACGCCAGGACGCAACGACCTGTGCTCCTGTGGTAGCGGCAAAAAATACAAAAAATGCCACGGCTTGACTTGATGCCCTGCCTTGGCTTGACGCCTGGCCTATAGCAACGGTGGAAGCGCTTTGGCCAAAAAGTCATACACCGCGCGTATGCGCTGGCTGGTACGAATCTCGCGGTGCACTGTGAGCCACATG
>JANPAZ010000375.1:0-1780 GCA_031430225.1 Rhodoferax sp.
ATGCCTACCTGGCGGCGTTTGCGATGGTTGGCAACTGCCGGTTGGTGTCGTTTGATGCCGATTTCAAGCGCTTTGACGGGCTGGATTTTCTGCACCTGTCACTCCTGAATTCATAGCTAACAACGCACGTTACTCGGGGGCCATACCTCGTTTTTATTCATAAAGCTGCTGGGCGACTGCCCCAGGGCGCCACGGTTGCTCCGGTTCATGCAAGGGTATGACCGTAGCCTCGGCCAGCTGCGGTAGGTAGTGAGGTACTGTCTGGGTGGCGGCTTCAGACACATTGCGGCGATTTGGCGCTGGATGTACTTCCAACGAACTTGACTGAGCCAGTCCTGTGAGTGGCATCAAATTACGAAGAAGCACACGACTTTCTTATACTAACGAAAAAAATCACTCGCTTGCATATTTGGGGAGGTCACTCCGCCACTCACCACCGCAATCTTTGTTATGTCTTCACCCCAATCTGATCTTCGCGCTCGCCCGGTGGCCACCGGCGATGGCGATTCACCCGGCGCCATCAGGATGCGGGAAAACTTCTTACGCGATGCGGTGGTGATGATGGTTGACGACGACGAGCTGGCCTTGGAACTGATCGCCGTCTACCTGGAGGAAGCCGGATGTAAAAAGTTTGTAGGAACTGCCGATTCCACATTGGCGCTGCGCATGATGGCTGAGGTTGTGCCTGACATCCTGTTGCTCGATCTGATGATGCCGCGGGTTACGGGGATGGATATCCTGACGGAACTGTACCGGGATACGGAACTTGCACGTATTCCGGTCGTTGTCTTGACTGCCTCAACAGAGGTGGAAATCAAACTGCAAGCGCTCAAACTGGGTACCCGGGACTTTCTTGCGAAACCTGTAGATCCCAGCGAATTGATACTCCGGCTCGAGAATATCCTGGCGGTCAAGGCTTACCAGGATTGGCTTACCGTCGAGCGCGAAAACTCGGATCGCCTGCTGCGCAACATTCTGCCGCAGCCGATTGCGGAGCGGCTCAAGCGGGGTGAAAAGAAGATTGCGGATCGATTTGATGCGACAACCGTGTTGTTTGCGGATCTGGTCAGCTTTACCGAGTTGGCCGCGACCTATGACGCCGAGCACCTCGTGGATATGCTGAATGACATTTTCAACGCGTTTGACGACTTGCTGGTCAAGCGGGGTCTGGAAAAGATCAAGACCATCGGCGACGCCTATATGGGTGTTGCCGGAGTGCCTCTTCCTCGTGCGGATCACGCCGACGCGATGGTGGACACTGCGTTGGACATGCTGGCTATTGCTGATGAAAAGGACTTTCCATTTCAGTTGCGTATCGGAATCAACACCGGGCCACTGATCGCGGGCGTGATTGGGAAGAGCAAGTTCAGCTACGACCTCTGGGGTGATACCGTCAACGTAGCGAGCCGCATGGAGTCACAGGGCTTGCCCGGGCATATTCAAATCACTCAGAGCACCAAGGAGTTGCTCTCAGACGGGTTTCGCCTCGAACGCCGCACTCCCGTTCAGGACATCAAAGGCAAAGGACCCATGCCAACCTGGTTTGTCATTGGACGCAACCGCGACCGCGAATCGTCATTGGCCAAAACCGAATATGACATTGGGCCGCCTGTGGCCACTCAGAACAAAGAATTGAACAACTCCTAAGCGTTACCGCCAGAAACGACCCAAGTCACGTGCACCCCACCCGACATTGGCTGTACTCTGCCATCAGTTCGTGCAAGAGCAAGAAAAGTCAATCAGAGGCAGCAGGCCGGCTTGCCACAGTAACCCATCCGGC
>JANPAZ010000376.1:0-27209 GCA_031430225.1 Rhodoferax sp.
CCTCAAAGTTCTGGCTGTAGGCCGACAAAGCGGCGTGGCTGGCCAGAGGGGCGAGCAACAGGACGAGGGCCAATGGGGTTGCGGTACGAAGCTTCATTACACTTGTCTCCAGCGTGGTTTGTGAAAAGGCTTTCTGAAAGCGCTTTCATTGCAAAAATCAAAGTATATCTGCGACAGGCCGCACTGTCACGTGGGTTGACATAGGGAAAAACCCCATGCTTCAAATCCTGCTCAAGAGACGGGCTCGGGAGCCCCGGCAGCCGCTGGCATGGCAGGCTGCGCGCCGCAGCACAGCCAGGGAAACTCGCCTCAGGGCACCAAAAACCCGCCATCCACCGGCAACGTATGCCCAGTGATGAAAGAGGCATTGGCCGAACACAACCAGACAATGGCGTTTGCCACCTCCTGTGCCGTGCCCATGCGTCCCAGCGGATGCATGGCGTCGATGCGCGCGGCTGGCACATTGGTCTGCACGAAGGCGCGTTCCGCCATGTCGGTGTGGATCACGCCTGGTGCCACGGCGTTGACACGTACACCCTTGTCGGCATACTCCATCGCGGCGGCCCTGGTCAGGCCAACCACGCCATGTTTGGACCTATGCGCCGTACCGCATTGGCGGATGCCGAACTGGGCGGCAAACAGATCAAAAAGGGCGACAAGGTGGTGATGTGGTACCTGTCGGGCAACCGCGATGCGGAAGCCATAGACAACCCCAACCAGTTCATCATTGACCGGGCGCGGCCCCGCCAGCATTTGTCATTCGGATTTGGGATTCACCGCTGTGTGGGAAACCGGCTCGCTGAAATGCAAATCAAGATTTTGTGGGAAGAGATTCTGAAACGCTTTCCGACCATCGAGGTGGTGGGTGAACCGACGCGCGTGTTGTCGAACTTTGTGCGTGGGTTCACCCATTTGCCGGTTCGCCTGGCAAGTTGACCCTGACCGCGTTGACACTTTCCGGGTTGGCGCCCATCAGGCGGCGCCCGCAAGTTACATCCGGTCGCGATGCGCCAGCGTCGGAAACAGCCGCCACCAGGCGATGGCAACCAGCAGCGTGCCTACGCCACCCATCACCACAGAGCCAATTGGCCCGAGCCAGGCGGCGGTAATGCCCGACTCAAATTCGCCCAACTGGTTGGACGCACCAATGAAAACCGAGTTGACGGCGCTCACTCGCCCGCGCATGTCGTCAGGTGTTTCAAGTTGCACCAGTGTCTGACGGATCACCACGCTGACCATGTCGGCCGCACCTGAAACAGCAAGTGCCACCAACGACAGCACCATATTCGACGAACCACCAAACACCACCATGGCCAGCCCATAAATGCCCACTGCCAGCAACAGTTTGCGACCCACGCGGCGCTGCAGTGGCCAGCGCGACAACACGACCGATGTGAGCAATGCGCCTACGGCGGGTGCACCGCGAAGCAGGCCCAGGCCCAACGGCCCCACGTGGAGAATGTCTTTGGCAAACATCGGAAGCAATGCCGTTGCACCCCCCAACAAAACGGCAAACAAGTCCAACGACACGGCACCCAGCAGGGCCTTGCGCTGGCAAATGAAAGTCACCCCGGCAAAAACAGTTTGCAGTGTCACGTCTTGAGGCGGCACCGTGGCATGGCGATAGCCCAGGCGCAGCATGAAAAAGCAGCCCAAAGCAAACAGCGCGGTGCAGGTGAGATAGACGGCACTGGCCCCCGCGATGAAGATCAGCCCGCCCAAAGCCGGGCCGCCTATGACGGCAATCTGGATGCCCACGGAGCTGAAAGCCATGGCTTGCGGCAGCATGTCCGCCGGCACAAGCAAGGGCGTGAGAGCCTGCTGGGCGGGCATTTGAAAGGCGCGTGCCGCCCCTAAAACCACAGACAAGGCCAGAAGCATTTCGCGCGAGACCCATGCGCCAGGCGCCACCATGGGTGTTGCGGCCTGACTGCCCCAACCTGCGCCCCAGCCCTGAGAGGCTGCCACCAGCAGCAGGGCTACAACCGCCTGCACGACCAGGCAGACCGCCACAATGCGGCCACGGTGAAGCCGGTCTGCCACATGCCCGGCCACCAGGGTCAGGAGAAGCGCGGGGAGAAATTGGTAAAGACCAACCAGGCCCAAGTCCCAGGCACTGCCAGTGAGGTCGTACATTTGCCAACCCACCGCCACCAGCAGCATCTGGTTGGCCGTCGCCCCAAAGAGTCGGGCATACCACAGGCGCATGAATGCGCGCTGTCGCACAAGGTGCGAAAAAGAACTCAAGCTACTTGCGCAGTGATGCCAGCACGTCCACCCGCTTGAGCAGTTCGCGGTCGTTCCAGGGCTTCTTGAAGATGCCGTAAAGACCCTGAATGTTGTGCACGCGGGCCTGCATTTCCTCGTGGCCAGTGATGGCGATGACCGGAATGTCTTCAGTCTCCAGGCTGCCCTGGATTGCTGCGATGAGCTCCAGGCCGTCCATGTTGGGCATTTCGAGGTCGGTGATGATCACCGAGAATTTTGCTTTATTGATGGCTTCCATGGCCTGCACACCATCATTGGCCGTAACAACGTTGTAGCCCTGGGCTTCAAACAGTTTGCGAAGTTTGGCCCTGGGGACCGCAGAGTCATCCACCACCAATACGGTGATGGGTGCGGCGCTGGCGTTACCGGTTGCGCCGCCACCTGTACCCGCGCGCACGGAATCTGCCAAAGGGATGTCGATGCCACCGCCCGGGGAAACCGAGACACCGTGGCTGGGCGCGCCCGCGTGGAACTGGGTTGTGGTTCCGCCCGCCACGTCGATGTCAACACCGTACGGCTTGGCTTTGTCGGCTGCCTTGGCGGGCAAGTCTGCGATATCGTCGTTGGGGTGTTCCCCGCTGCGCCGCGCACCGAAAAAAATCAGCAGCAGCCCAATGGGCACAGCAATGGCAAATGGGACCAGGTAAACCTGCAGCAGATCAAAGAAATTGGGCATCATGAGGTTATGTTCTCACCTGTTTTTCAAGTATCGGCTCCATTGCCACACCGGTCAAGGCTACTGAGCACCCGTGAGTGTCTCAATTCCACCCATGTACGGCCGCAATGCCGCAGGCACGGTGACCGAACCATCCGCATTCTGGTAGTTCTCCAGCACCGCCACCAGCGTACGGCCCACCGCCAGGCCGGAGCCATTCAGGGTGTGCACAAACTCGTTCTTGCCTTGGGCGTTCTTGAAGCGGGCCTGCAATCGGCGAGCCTGGAAAGCTTCGCAATTTGATACCGAACTGATTTCACGGTAAGTGTTTTGCGCGGGCAGCCAAACCTCAAGGTCATAGGTTTTGGTGGCACCAAAACCCATGTCGCCGGTGCACAGCGACATCACGCGGTACGGCAGGCCCAGCTTTTGCAAAATGGCTTCTGCATGACCGGTCATTTCTTCCAGGGCTTCGTAGCTCTTGTCGGGGTGCACGATCTGCACCATCTCAACCTTGTCAAACTGGTGCTGGCGGATCATGCCGCGCGTATCGCGCCCGTAGCTGCCCGCCTCGGAGCGAAAGCACGGCGTGTGCGCGGTCAGCTTGACCGGCAGGGCCGACTCGGCCATCAACTCGTCTCGCACAAAATTGGTCAGCGGTACTTCGCTGGTGGGGATGAGGTACAGAACAGCGTTGTCGGCCACCGGTTCGCCATCTTGCCCACCCTTCTTGGCGGCAAACAGGTCTCCCTCAAACTTGGGCAACTGGCCCGTGCCCTTGAGCGAATCGGCGTTGACGATGTAGGGCACATAGCACTCGGTGTAGCCATGCTCCAGCGTTTGAACGTCCAGCATGAACTGCGACAACGCCCGGTGCATGCGGGCAATCGGGCCCTTCATGACCGTGAAGCGCGATCCGGTGAGCTTGACGCCCATGTCAAAGTCCAACCCCAGCGGCTGGCCCACATCGACATGATCTTTCGCCACAAAATCGCGCTGGGCGGGGCCTTTGCCATCGGGGCTCCAGGCGCGCACCACGACGTTGCCGTGTTCGTCAGACCCCACGGGCACGCTCTCGTGCGGCAGGTTGGGCACCGACAGCAACATGGCCTGCAAGTCTTGCTGAATCTGCTCAAGGCGCGTGGCTGAGGTCTCGAGTTCGGCCTTGATGGAGCCCACTTCGGCCATCACAGCGTCTGCTTCAGTGGCACCGGCAGCGCCCTTGGCCTTGAGCTGGCCAATCTGCTTGCTCAGGGTGTTGCGCTTGCCTTGCAACTCCTCGGTGCGCGACTGAATGGTTTTGCGTTCGGCTTCCAGCGCCTGGTAGGCGTCCACATTCAGGAAGGCCTGTGGCTTTTTTCGGGTCTCAAGGCGGGCAATCGCCGAACCGAGATCTTTGCGGAGAAGGGTGATGTCTAGCATCGCCCTATTTTAGGGGGCGCGGATGACAGGCTCAGTCAGACTGGCCGGGTCCATGTTGGCACCGCACAGGATCAGGCACACTTTCTCATCGGCGCGCGGCACATACAGGCCGGTCTGCAAGGCTGCCAGCCCCAGCGCGGCAGCAGGCTCCACCGCCAGCCGCATCTCGTTCCAGAACCAGAGCTGCGCCGCGCGAATGCTTTCATCGGTGAGCAACAACGCGTCTTTGACATGGCGGTGCGTCACATCCCAGGCGATGGACCCAATGCGTTTGGCCCCCAAAGAGTCGGCGGCAACACCGCTGACGGCCACGTCTACCGGGTGACCCGCCTCACGGGCTGCATGCAAGGTGGGAGCCAGTTCAGGCTCCAGCGCCACCAAACGGCTGCGCTGCTCAAACCAGGCGGCCACACCGGCAATCAAGCCGCCACCCCCAACGCTGACCAGAACACTGTCAGGCACCCCACCCTGCGCCTCGATTTCGCGGGCCAGCGTGCCCGCGCCGGCCACCACTTCTGGCTGGTCATAGGCGTGAGTCAGCAGCGCACCGGTAGCCTGTTGGCGCAAAAGACAGGCCTGCAATGCATCTGAATAGGCGGCCCCTGTGACGACGACAGTCGCACCCAGCGCCCGCAGCTTCTCTTGTTTGGCCAGCGACGAAACGGCGGGAACAAATACCTCGCACGGGACGCCCAGTGCCTTGGCCGCCACGGCCGTGGCAATGCCGGCATTGCCGCCGGACGCCACAATCACGCCTCTGCCTGGAATGGTGTTGGACAGCAGCCGGTTCAGCATGCCGCGCGCCTTGAAGCTGCCGCCCACCTGCGTGTGCTCCAGCTTGAGCCAGACCTCGGCGCAGGCAATGCCCAGCGCCGCGCCAGGCAGCTTGTACAGCGGCGTAATACGTAAAAAGGTCTGATTGCCCACGTATAACGTGCGATGTGCGCTATCAATATCAGAGCGATTCATGTGTCATTTTCCTGCAACGAAGCGACTCCTGGATTGTAGAGTTTTGACCGACTCCACGATTGAGCGGCACTCGGCGCGAGAAAAGTACTTACATTTGCGCATCGGGGAGCAAGTTCGCATAAAAATCAGCGGCATTAATGGCAATGCATCCCATGAGCAGCAACGCAGGATTCGATTACCGCCAGCATCCAGCAGGTTGAAACCGGGCAATCAGGTCGTCAAAGAAGCCGGTGCCACCATTACCGACATCGTGGCCAATGCTTCAAAGATTGACGCCATGATGAACGAAATCTCGACGGCTACCCGTGCGCAAAGCCAAGGCATCAACCAGGTGAGCGCTGCGCCTGGCAGACGAAGTGAGCTTCTTCAAGCTGAGTTGAGAGCCGCTTTATATTACAGGGGCCAGATTTTCAGGCTGCCTGTTCGGGCTGGCTGCTCAGGCTCGATCTTCAGCGCACCTTAAGCCCTTTCGGCAGTGGAAACTTCACTGTCTCTTCAATGCCATCCATCTTTCGCACGGATACGGCACCGAGCGCCTTGATGCGGTCAATCACCTGCTTGACCAGAATCTCGGGGGCCGAGGCACCGGCCGTCAGACCCACGCGCTGACGGCCCTCAAGCCATTCGGCTTGCAGTTCATCCGCGCTGTCCACCATGTAGCTGTCTACACCCAGCTTGCGGGCCAACTCGGCCAGCCGGTTGCTGTTGGAACTGGTGGGGCTGCCCACCACGATGACCAGATCCACCTGTGGCGACATGATCTTGATGGCGTCCTGCCGATTCTGGGTGGCGTAGCAGATGTCTTGCTGTTTGGGCTCGCGAACCATGGGGAATCGTGCTTTGACAGCGGCTGAAATCTCCGCCGCATCGTCCACACTGAGGGTGGTCTGGGTGACCACAGCCAGTTTGATGGTTTGAGCGGGCGACACGCGGGCCACATCGGCCACGTCTTCCACCAGATGAATACCGCTCTCCAGCTGGCCCATGGTGCCTTCCACCTCCGGGTGCCCTTTGTGGCCAATCATGATGAACTCATAGCCTTCCTTGTGCAACTTGGCGACCTCCACATGCACCTTGGTCACCAGCGGGCAGGTGGCGTCAAAAATCTGGAACCCCCGCGCTACCGCCTCGTTTTGAATGGCCTTGCTCACGCCATGCGCACTGAACACCAGCGTGGCGCCGGGTGGCACATCGTCAAGCTCTTCAATGAAGATGGCACCCTTGGCTTTGAGGTCGTTCACCACGTAGGTGTTGTGAACGATTTCATGGCGAACATAGATGGGGCGGCCAAATTTGGTCAACGCACGCTCCACAATTTCAATGGCGCGGTCCACCCCTGCACAAAAGCCGCGCGGCTCTGCCAAGAGAATTTCTTGCGGTAATACGCTCATAAAACACCGATCAGGTGAACTTCAAAGGTGACTGGTTGCCCGGCAAGTGGATGGTTAAAGTCAAACAACACAGCGTCGTTGCTGGTGTCACCGGCGTCATCCTTGCCCACCTGCACGACGGCCCCGGCGTAGCTGCCCTGCCCATCGGGCGTCGGGAATTGCACCACATCGCCCACTCGGTAGGTCTCATGGGGGTCGCCCAAGTCTTTCAGGAGTTTGCGTGCCACCCACTGCACCATGTCGGCATTGCGCTCACCAAAGGCCGCACCGGCGGGCAATTCAAATGTCGCACGCGTGCTCTCCTCCAGCCCCAGCAGGCATTGCTCCACGGCGGGCGACAACTCCCCCGTGCCCAGCGACAAGGTAGCCGGTTTGTCATTGAATGTGTTGATGATGTCGCCCGCCGGCCCGGCCAGCCGGTAGTGAAGGGTCAGGAATGAGCCCGGTTGAACCCGGGCAATAGTGGATGTCATAGAAGTCTCGATAAACTTGGCCAAACGCCTGTCAAGTCCTACATTGTAGAAACCCATGACCATCAAAGACCTTCCTGCAGACGCCCGACCGCGTGAAAAGCTGCTGGCGCGCGGGCCCGGTGCCCTGAGTGATACCGAACTGCTGGCGCTGCTGCTGCGTACAGGTATCAAGGGCAAGGGCGTATTGCAGATGGCAGATGAACTTCTGCAACTCAAGATCAATGCCTCGGGTGCCCCCGGTTTTGACGGCATTGCTGGCTTGCTGCATGCCACCGCCGATGACCTTAAAAGGGTGAAGGGTTTGGGGCCGGCCAAGCGCTCTGAACTGGTCGCCGTGCTGGAGCTGGCCCGCCGGGCGATGGCGCAGCAAATGACTCAGAAGACGGTTTTTGCCACGCCCGACGCTGTCAAAAACTATCTGCAACTTCATCTGTCCGCCAGAAGCCACGAAGTGTTTGCGGTTTTATTTCTTGACGTTCAAAACCGCCTGCTCGCACTGGAAGAATTGTTTCGCGGCACGCTGACCCAAACCAGCGTCTACCCGCGCGAAGTGGTTTTGCGGGCGTTGCACCACCAGGCTGCTGCCGTGGTTCTTGCCCATAACCACCCTAGTGGCTCGGTGCAGCCCTCGCGCGCCGATGAGGCCCTGACACAAACCCTCAAAGCCGCCCTGGCGCTGGTGGACGTGCGTGTACTGGACCATGTGATTGTGGGTGCGGGCGAGACGTTGTCATTGGCAGAAAGGGGGTTGATGTGAAGGCATCTGGCATCAAGACCCCTGGCAACAGCGTGGCCAAGAACAGGGTCAGCGACTTCGCTGATCTGATTCATGTCAAACGCGAAATCGAAGCTCAGGCGGCGGCCCGTGCGTTGGCGGCCGTCGAGCAGGCTCGTCTAGCCGCTCGACTTGCGGCCGAAAAAAACCTGTTTGTCAATGCCGCAGGAATCGTCACACCCCTGCCGAACAAGCGCAAGGCGCTACTGAAAAAAGAGCAGCCATCGCCCATTCCGAGGCAAAAACAGCTTGACGACCAGGCGGTGTTGATTGAGGCCATCAGTGATGAGTTTGATGTCAGCACGCTGCTGGACACGGATGCCCACCTGAGCTTTCGACGTCCCGGCATTGGCACGGATGTCACCCGCAAATTGCGCCGGGGCGACTGGAGCATTCAGCGCCAGTTGGACCTGCATGGTCTGCGCAGCGAGGAAGCACGGGAACGCCTGAGCCTGTTCATCCGTGAGGCCCACCGACATGGCATTCGTTGCGTGCGGGTGGTTCATGGCAAAGGCCTGGGGTCACCAGGCAAAGCGCCGGTACTTAAAAACAAGGTGCACAGTTGGCTGGTGCAAAAAAAGGAAGTGCTGGCCTTTGTGCAAGCCAAACCGGCAGATGGCGGTGCGGGTGCGCTGGTGGTGCTGCTGCAACCGTCCATCGCACCCGGCTCCAACAGCGGCAATTCGGGAAGCCACAGCGCGCCGGCTTAGCCCCTTGCGGTCAGCGTCGCGGCACGGCCATTGGTTGAAATAGGGTCTTGGTTCAGCAAAAAGAGACCTCAAAGGGGCTTCGTCGCTCAAACACCCGTGTTTCGCATCCAGTCGGCAGTCTGGAAAAAAGACTCTTTCAAACGAGCCCGCAACACAGGGTCCACGCCGGTCTCCCCCATTGCCTGATCCATGCAGGCCAGCCATTGGTCGCGCTCCAGAATCCCGATCTTGAAAGGCATGTGCCGCATGCGCAGACGCGGGTGGCCAAAACGGTCGGTGTAGTGTTGGGGGCCGCCCAGCCAGCCGCACAGAAACCAAAACAGCTTTTCGCGCGCGTTGCCAAGCTCGGTTCCATGCACCGATCGCAAAGCTGAATTGCCGGGCTCCAGATCCAACAGGTCGTAAAACCGCTCGGTCAGCAGGCGGACCCGCTCTTCGCCACCGATCCAGGCAAACGGCGTGTCGAACGCTGGGCCTTCGGAAGGTGTCTCAGAGATATTCATGATAGGATATATTCATAAAAACGGCTTAGAGCCCACATAGAATGTCAATAGTTTGCTATATTTTATATAGCATTTAAAGTGCTTTGGTGGCGTGGCCCGAATGATAGCGGAGCCTTGGCACGCGCCCATTGGGACGCTCGCAGCCCGCAAGACTTAGAGCCTGATTTGGGTCACAGCCCAGCCTACGGCAGCAAGTTGGGTAAGGTTCAACACAATACCCGCGACGTGAAGCCTTCAAAACCGCCGTACGGCGTTCGAGTCGCCGTCATGCATTGTTGCGCGCAGGTTATCCATGCGGGTGAGTGTCAAGCGATGCAGGGCCAAGGCCAGTAGCGCCATGCAGCCCAGAGTCAATGAGAGCATTGCCTGGTCTGTCAACCAATAGCCCATAGAAGCGGCTGCCCCCGACACAGCGACCAGCAGGTAGGTGTAATGAAATACTTGCCTGATGACACGTGAATCCATCGCGACTTCGTGCTTCAGTATCAGCAACGGTGTCGCCCCCAGCACAGAGAACACCAACGACATCAGCAGCAGTACTGTCGAGACTAGTGAAAGTGCCTTTGGCAGCATTGGCGTTTCCTTGAAGTCATCGAAACTCGCTGCGCAACAGGTCTGCCTTAACCGGCAAGTCCTGCAAATACGTTCTGGACGTCATCGTTTCCGTCAATCGCCGCGAGGAACGCCTCCACCTCTTCCATTTGTTCGGCGCTCAAACTGGCAGGATCAACCGGATTTTTTGCCTTGTAGCCGAGCTTGGCAGACAACACCGTGAAGCCGTGGGCTGGAAGTGCCCGGCTGACCAGATCGAGATCGGCCGCATCTGTCAGGAAAAGAGTCGTGCCGTCTTCGTCGCCCGCCTCAAAATCTTGTGCCCCTGCTTCAATTGCAGCAACTTCAGGATCTGCCCCTGTGGCAGTAGGCTCGGCCTCGATCATGCCGACATGGTTGAAATCCCATGACACCGAACCCGACGTGCCCAATTGGCCTTTGCGAAACAACACACGCATTTCGGGCGCAGTGCGGTTCACATTGTCGGTCAGGCATTCAACCATGACGGCTATGCGGTGCGGCGCAAAGCCTTCGTAAATCACGTGTTCAAAATGAACCGTCTCGCCCGTCAGACCCGCGCCTTTTTTGATGGCGCGATCCAGCGTGTCCTTTGGCATCGAAACTTTGCGGGCCTGCTCAACCAGTAGACGCAGACGGGCGTTACCGGCCGGGTCAGCACCGCTGCGTGCTGCCAGCATGATGTCTTTAGACAGTTTTCCAAATACGCGGCCCTTGGCATTTGCCGCCAGTTCCTTGCCTTTTGCTTTCCATTGCGCGCCCATGGCTGAATTTCCTTGATGTTTCGTTGGGCGCATTCACGCGCCTGATTTTTTGGCTTGTCCGGGCTTCGGCGTCAAGTCCAACCTCACGCCGCACTTCAATCTATTGAACCGCAGGTGCCCAACAGCTTGCCGCTATCAAGCCAAACTGGAGCCACAAGAATAACCGAACGCCCGAATGAGAATTGCACGCGTAGAAGATGATGCTGAAGATGCCGCGCAAATTTTGCGGCCGCTTCAGGCATCTGGTCACATTTGCCGTGTATTTTCTACGGGTTCGTCGTTTTTAAAATCCATTCCTGTCGATGCCTTTGATGCCGTGATCCTGGCCCGGGACCTGCCCGATATGTCAGGCCTGGACGTGCTGGACGCGGTGCGACCACGCAACCAGGCATTGCCCATCATGGTCGTTAGGTGTACTGTGCACGGCGAAGCGATTGATCTCGCGCCGCGGCACTTTCACTGGTCACTCTTTTTCGTTGGCAAGCCAGGTATTTTGTTGTCGCGCAACTATTTGCTGGAAGTCTGAAGGGCAGATCAGGCATTCGCCGCACTGTGATGGCTATTGGGCCGCCCGGCGTAAAGTTTCCACCACAGGGCGTCGCAATACCTCTCTAAGGCCCCACCAGCCGGCCGCCAGCGCAAGAACTGCACCTGCAAGCGCACCGACCAATGGCACCCACCACTGCACGGTCCATTCAAATTCGAACACGTACTTGGCCAGTGCCCAACCCACTATCGCCGCCACAACTGACGCCAAAAATCCCGCCAGCAAACCCACGCCAGCCAGCTCTGCGCGCTGCACCTGGCGCAGCAGGCTGCTGCGGGCCCCTACCGCACGCATGATGGCGAACTCGCGCGCACGCTCCTCGCGCGTCGCAGTGACGGCGGCAAACAGCACAACCAGCCCGGCGGCCAGGGTGAAGCCAAACAAAAATTCTACGGCCCCCACAACCTGATCGAGCACACGCTGGATCTGCGTCAAAGTAACCGACAGATCAACCGATGTGATGTTGGGAAATTGACGGACCAACGCATTGTCAAAACCTTTGGTGGACGGGGCCTTGAACGCACTCATGAAGGTCGTGGGCACGTTCGGCATGGCCTTGACCGGATAGATCACGTAAAAGTTAGCGCGCATCGAACCCCAATCGACCTTGCGCAACGTCGTTACTCTGGACTCAACCTGGTTGCCTCCAATGTCAAATTTCAGTAAGTCGCCCATCTTCAGGCCTAAAGTCGTGGCAATGCCATCCTCGAGACTGATGGCGCCCTCTTCGTTATCTACCCACTGCCCGGCCACGAGTTCGTTGTGCAGCGGTTTAGTGGCGCTGTTCGACAGGTTGAACTCGCGGTCCACCAAGCGCCTGGCACGGTCATCAACCCAGTCGCTGGGCGTGACTGTCTTGCCGTTAACAGCCACCAGACGTCCACGAATCATGGGAAACCAGTCAAACTTGCTCACTCCGCCGTCGCGCAGCGCTTTCACAAACGCATCGCCCTGCTCCGGCATCACGTTGATGACGAACCGGTTGGGCGCATCAGGCGGGGTGGCTTTACGCCAACTATTGATCAGGTCAGTACGCAGCAAGACCAGCAGCACCAGCGCGAGCAAGCCGACCGCCAGTGCGCTGATTTGCACCACCGCGTAGGCCGGCCGCGCTGATATCTGGCGCGTGGCAAGCACCAGCCAGCGGGGTGCGGTAGCTTCATTCACACTGACTCGCAGAAGTTTCACAGCC
Organism: Rhodoferax sp.; assembly: GCA_031430225.1. Lineage (GTDB taxonomy): Bacteria > Pseudomonadota > Gammaproteobacteria > Burkholderiales > Burkholderiaceae_C > JANYCG01. Next base: position 12,240 of record JANPAZ010000376.1, read on the forward strand.
AGCCATCCCAGCCCGGCAAACAGCAGCACGGCGGCCGCAAATCCACCCACGGCAATCAACCCCAATTTGAGGTCACTGCTGGCCGCCAGCAAAAGGGCCGCGAAGCCCGCCACACCCACGCCCAAAACGGCCAGTGACGCGGGCTTGAGGTTGCCTACGTCGCGTCGGATAACCCGCAGTGGCGGCACCTGCGCCAGTTGCAGCACAGGTGGCAGGCCAAAAGCGAAAAGCAAAGTCAGGCCCATACCCACGCCAAATAGTACCGGCCACATCGTGGGCGAAGGCAGTGCTGCCTCCACCAGACCGGCCAATAAAAGCACGAACCCATAGTGAACGCAATATCCTATGGCCACACCCAGCCCGCTGGCCAGCAGGCCGATCATTGCGAACTCCAATGTGTAGCTCATGGCAATCGTGCGCTGGCTGAGGCCCAACACCCGCAACATGGCACAGTCGTCCAGATGACTGGCCGCAAACCCACGGGCCGCTAGCGCCACAGCCACCGCACTTAAAAGCGCCGCCAGCAGTGCCACCAGGTTAAGAAACTTTTCGGCCCGGTCCATGGTCTGGCTCATCTCGGGGCGGCCTGCCGCCAGTGATTCAACGCGCAGACCACGCACCTCGGGTTTCTTGACTTCGTCCAGGGCCCATTGGACGAAAGGTTTGACCTGTGCCTCTTCACCTGCGACGGCCATGCGATAGGTCAGCCGGCTGGCGGGTTGAATCAGACCGGTCGCCGCAACGTCGGCGCGGTTGATCATGACGCGCGGCGAGAAATTCATGAAGCCTGCGCCACGGTCGGGTTCAATCACGATGACTGCGCTGATACGAAATGTCGCATCGCCCAGCAGAAGGGAATCGCCCATGCGAAGGTTCAGCGCGTCCAGCAACGAGGCATCAATCCACGCCTCACCCAGCTTGGGGATGGCTCGAGTTTTTGCCTCCGGGCCATCGGGCGCCGCTGCTATCTTGAGGTTGCCCCGCAAGGGGTAGCCCGGTTCCACCACCTTGAGTGCCACCAATTTGGAAGCGCCACCTTGGGCTTCCGTGGCCCGGCCCATCGTGGGAAATGTTAGCGTTCCAACCGTTGAGAGGCCCATGGCCTTCGCCTTGGCCAAGAACGCGGCCGGCGTGGCGTTGTCACTGGACACCACGGCATCACCACCCAGCAACTGGCGGGCGTCGCGTTGCAGCCCACCTTTGAGCCGGTCGGCAAAGAAACCCACAGCGGTCAACGCCGCCACTGCCAGGGTCACCGCCAGTATCAGTAAACGTAGTTCACCAGATCGGAAATCCCGCCAGAGAGTTCGCGTACCGAGGCGCCAGAATGAGATGCTCATGGTCCGACCTTATCGCATCTTGCCTGGCGGCGTTCCATACACGGGCCTCGGACCTGCCAGCTCGGGCTGCAATACCAGCTTGTCAACGCCGCTGTAGCATAGAAAATGTTTGTTGGTAGCCCTGCCAATGGCACACAACCCCAAACGCTGCGCCACCTGATGACCCATTTGCGTGATGCCGCTGCGCGATATCACAATGGGCACGCCCATTTGCGCAGATTTAATAACCATCTCGCTGGTCAAACGGCCCGTGGTGTAGAAGATCTTGTCGGAAGCGGGCATGACTTGAATCGCCATCCACCCCGCAATGGTGTCAATGGCGTTATGGCGGCCCACGTCCTCGACAAACAGCAGCAACTCCTCGCCGCAAAACAGCGCGCAGGCGTGCACGGATCCTGCCGATTTATAGGTGCTTTCTTTCAGACGGATCGCATTGACGATGCCATAAAGCTGCGATTGGGTGACCTTGGCGCCAGGCAAAACAATGTTGTCGAGGTCACTCATCATGTCGCCAAAAACACTACCCTGACCGCAGCCCGTGGTGACAACGCGCTTTGAAGTTTTTTCTTCGATGTCACCGATGCCGTCATGGGTCTTGACGGCGGCCGCACCCACATCCCAATCGACCGTGATCGAATGAAGTTCACTTGCGTTTTTGATCAGGCGCTGGTTTAACAAAAAACCGAGCACCAACAACTCCGGGTTGGCACCCAGCGTCATCAGCGTCACCAGCTCGCGTTTGTCAACGTAAACAGTGAGTGCGCGCTCGGCTGGAATTGCGATGGAAGCCTCGTCCCCAAACTCATTGATGGCGACGGTGTCAAATGTCAGCGGCGCTGTTGCGCGGGTGAGGTGGGGTAAGTTGGGTAGAGCGCTGGACTGCATGGACCCACACCATAACAAAAAAGGCCAGCGCCTGCGGGCCTGGCCTTGAATGCCTGGCCTGAACCAGGGGTTGCAGACTACTGAGACGAATCAGGATTTTTTGGCGGGTGCAGCAGCCACTGGAGAGGCCGGCGCGGCCGGGGCTGCGGCTTGAACCGGAGGATAGACGAAGGCGCCGGGATCAGCACAGGCGGGCGTGGCGGTGGCTGGCTTGGTCGCCTTACCAGCAGCCTTGGCTGTTTTGAAATAACTGGCCGACACCGAGTCTTGCCATTTGCACAAGAGATACCCTTCGACCTTGCCGCTCCATGCCGTTTTGGCGGCTGCTTCAGCAGCTTTGGCTTTGGCATCGTCACTCAAGGCTGGCAACTTTGCAGTAGCCACACTAGACGCGACCATCATTAGCATTGAAATTGTGATCTTTTTCATGTTGGAGTCCTCAACCGGATCAATAGGCCCAAGTACCGAATATGTACCGAATATGTACTGAATTTTTACTAAATCTGAACTGTCTGCACGGGCGCAGTCTGTGGGCTGCGCTGCGCAGGAATCTTGCCCGATTTGACATCGTCGTACCAAAGTTCATGGTGCTCCTTGGCCCAGGCTTCATCCACATAACCCGTTTCCATTGCTTTATAAGCACCCTCCATCCCAATAGTGCCGATGTAAATATGACCCATAAAAAGGACCATCATCAGCACTGTGGCCACGGCGTGTGTCATGTGGGCGATCTGCATGGTGCCCCGCTCATAAAGCAGGCCGGGAACCAGTTTATCAAGCACGAGGCCAGACGCCACCACGATCAAACCAAGGAAAAACACACCCCCCCAAAAAACCACTTTCTCGCCCGCGTTGAAGCGATGAGATGGAACTTCCTTGCCCTGCAACAAGCCGCCACCTTTGACGAGCCAGACCAAGTCCCCTTTTGCAGGCAGGTTGCTTTTGACAAACGTTGCAATCACCACCACCAGAGAGACGGCAAATACGGGGCCGGCAAAGTTATGAAGGTTCTTCAAAGCGTAGGTCAGCCAGCCAAATAGCGCGCTACCAATCACGGGCAAGATAAAGAATTTTCCAAATGCCATGACCAAACCGGAGATACCCAGGATTGAAAAGGCAATGGCGTTAGCCCAGTGGGCAGAACGCTCAAATGGCGTGAAGCGCTCAATGGTGCGCCCCGTATTTGACGCATGCTGCTTGAACGGCCCTTTGCCCCAGTAAAACAAGGCAATGGCACCGATGACGATCAGAACCAGCGCACCACCGTAAGGAATGATCCAGTTGTTTCTGACCTGCCGCCAGGCTTCACCGGCATTTGTGAAGCGTGAGCCGGGATACTGAACAAAGGGCTGTATCAGAATTCCCGCTTCAGGTGCATCGCTCTTGGGCAAGCTGCTATAGCCCTCAACCCCCGACCCCACCTGACGCCAGACCGGAGCATTGTTACCCGGCTGCACCTTGGCACGCTCAGCATTGGTCTGCTTGGCATAGCCCGGATCATCACTGGCATCCGGTTTAACGTCAAAAATATTTTGGCTTTGCACACCGCCTGTCGCCACGGCAGCCGCCGGAGCAACCGGTGTCGGCACCGCCTTGTCTTGCGCAAGACTGGGGCCAACCAAACTGATTGCTATAAAAAGAGAAGCAAAGTGAGACCTGAACATGTGGACTCCTGTTCAATTTGCTTTGGAATAATCGTTCTGGCCGTTCTGCATACGAGCCTTCAGGTGAGACTCCCAACTGGCTTTGTCGCCAGCCTTCCAGCCAGGGTCAACAAACGCGCTTCCTGTGCCGCTGAATGATGCCTGATCCTGCTTGCTGGCACTGCCCAGCGTCTGGGGCTTGTCACCACAGGCGCCCAACGCCATAAGTGCCAGTGTGCCGAATCCGATGGTCAAGGCGCGCCTCATGACTTGGCTCCTGCTGCAGGTTGTTGGCCCGCTTGCTTGGACCCGTAGGCCGTACCCCAGCCCCACACTTCGGCTCCCCTGCCGCGCTTGAGTACCCGGTTACGGAAAATATCGGCCACCACATCGCCGTCACCCGCCAACAGCGCCTTGGTCGAGCATTGCTCAGCACAGGCCGGGAGCTTTCCTTCGGCGAGACGATTGCGCCCGTATTTCTCGAACTCCGCCTGGCTGCCATTGGCTTCAGGGCCACCGGCACAGAAGGTGCACTTGTCCATCTTGCCGCGTACACCAAACGTACCTTGCGAGGGAAACTGCGGCGCACCAAATGGGCAGGCATACGAGCAGTAGCCGCAGCCAATGCAAACATCTTTGTCATGCAGCACCACACCTTCATCGGTGCGATAAAAACAGTTCACCGGGCACACGGCCATGCAAGGCGCATCACTGCAATGCATGCAGGCCACCGAGATGGATTTCTCGCCTGGCACACCGTCGTTCAGCGTCACCACCCGGCGGCGGTTCACACCCCAAGGTACTTCGTTTTCATTTTTACAAGCGGTGACACAACCGTTGCATTCGATGCAGCGCTCGGCATCACAAACAAATTTCATTCTTGCCATATCGAGCCTCTTATGCTTTCTCTACGTTGCAAACAGTGGTCTTGGACTCTTGCATCATCGTGACGCTGTCGTAACCATAGGTGGTGGCTGTGTTGATGGCCTCGCCTCGCACCACCGGTGCCGCCCCATTGGGGTAATACGCCAACATGTCGGCGCCTTGCCAGCGACCCGAGAAGTGAAATGGCAGGAACACCGTATCCGGACCCACACGTTCTGTGACCAGGGCCTGAACATTGAGACGTGCACCCGTTGGCGACGAAACCCAGGCCCGGTCGCCGTTGCGAATACCTTTCGCGGACGCGACCGCCGGGTTGATCTCGACGAACATCTCTTGCTGCAATTCGGCCAGCCATGGGTTGGATCGGGTCTCCTCACCGCCGCCTTCGTACTCCACCAGACGACCTGAAGTCATGATGTACGGGAACTTTTCATGCACTTTGTCTGCAATGTTTTTTTGCTGAATCGTCTTGTACAACGTGGGCAAACGCCAGAAAGCTTTCCTGTCGTCATGGGTCGGGTACTTGACTTGCAGGTCAGCCCGGTTGCCATACAACGGCTCGCGGTGCTGGGGAATGGCATCAGGAAAATTCCACACCACGGCGCGAGCTTTGGCATTGCCAAAGGGGTGAACGCCATGCACCTGAAGGCAAACTCGCTGAATGCCACCGGACATGTCGGTCTTCCAGTTCTTGCCTTCGGCTGCTACTTTTTCAACCTCGGTCAAGTCGTCCCACCAACCCAGCTTTTTCAACAACACGTGGTCGAACTCGGGGTAGCCGGTGGTGATGTCTGCGCCTTTCGAATGCGACCCATCTTCAGCCAGCAAGCTCTTGCCCTCCCGCTCGACCCCGAAGTTGGCACGGAAGTTACCGCCGCCTTCCATGACGTGTTTCGACGTGTCATAGAGGTTGGGTGAGCCGGGGTGCTTTAATTCAGGAGCACCGTAACAGGGCCAGGGCAAGCCAAAATAGTCGCCCGTGGTGTCGTAGCCGGTTTCCTTGTCTTTGCCACCTTTGGACTTGAGCGTCTTTACATCAAACATGTGCATGTTGCGCATGTGCGCTTTCAAGCGCTCTGGGCTTTGACCGGTATAGCCAATGGTCCACATCGACTTGTTGATTTCACGCAGGATGTCTTCGGGCACGGGCTCATCCATGCCTTTGACTTTTTGCAGTTTGTAATTTTTGACCAGCTCTTTACCAAAGCCGAACTTCTCGGCAAACTGGTACATGATCATGTGGTCGGTGCGGCTTTCCCACAGAGGCTCAATGACCTTTTCGCGCCATTGGATGGAGCGGTTGGAGGCCGTCACCGAGCCTGTCGTTTCGAACTGTGTGGCAGCCGGTAGCAAATACACCGAACGATTGGGGTTGACATCTTCCGCCTTGCCGGGCATCGCTGCCATGGCGGCTGTCGCCGACGGATAAGGGTCCACGACCACCAACAGATCAAGCTTGTCCATGGCGCGTTTCATTTCCAGACCACGGGTTTGCGAATTGGGTGCATGGCCCCAAAACACAACAGCGCGCAGGTTGGAGTCTTGATCGATGAGCTCGTTTTTCTCCAGCACGCCATCTATCCAGCGCGACACGGTGATGCCTGGCTTGCCCATCATGGCGGGCGAGGCGTAGCGACCCTTGATCCATTCGAAATCTACACCCCAAGCCTTGGCGAAGTGCCTCCACGAGCCCTCTACCAGACCGTAATAGCCTGGCAAAGAATCGGGGTTGGGGCCCACATCCGTCGCGCCTTGCACGTTGTCATGGCCCCGAAAAATGTTGGCACCGCCGCCGGATTTTCCAATGTTACCCAGCGCAAGTTGCAGGATGCAAGAGGCACGAACCACGGCATTGCCGGTGGTGTGCTGGGTTTGCCCCATGCACCACACAATAGTGCCTGGACGGCTTTCGTTGAGCATGGACGCGACCTTGAGCATCTGCGCTTCCTTGACGCCGCAGGCCTCTTCCACTTTGTCCGGTGTCCACTTGGCAAGGATGTCTTCCTTGACCTTTTCCATGCCGTAGACGCGATCGTTGATGTACTGCTTGTCTTCCCAGCCATTTTTGAAGATGTGATACAGCAGACCAAACAGGAAAGGAATATCCGACCCTGAGCGCAGGCGAACGTACTCGTCTGCCTTGGCCGCTGTGCGGGTAAAGCGCGGGTCTACCACAATCATCTTGCAGCCTGTTTCCTTGGCATGCAACATGTGCACCATACTGACTGGGTGCGCTTCAGCCGCATTCGAGCCGATATACATCGCCACCTTGGCATTCTGCATGTCGTTGTATGAATTGGTCATGGCGCCGTAGCCCCAGGTGTTTGCAACACCCGCCACCGTGGTGGAGTGGCAAATGCGAGCCTGGTGGTCGCAGTTGTTGCTGCCCCAGAAGCTCACGAATTTGCGCATCAGGTACGCCTGCTCGTTGTTGTGCTTGGATGAACCCACCCAATAGACCGAATCTGGACCGCTCGCTTTGCGAAGATCCATCATCTTGGTGGTGATTTCATTCAGTGCGGTGTCCCAGCTAATACGCTCGTACTTGCCGTTGACCAACTTCATTGGATAGCGCAGCCGGTATTCGCCATGACCGTGCTCACGCAATGCAGCCCCTTTGGCGCAGTAACCCCCCATGTTGATCGGGGAATCGAACACGGGTTCCTGACGGACCCACACACCGTTTTCAACGATGGCATCCACCGCACAACCCACAGAACAGTGCGTGCACACCGTGCGCTTGACTTCGATCTTGCCCTCTCCAAGCGCGGGCTTGCCATCGGCAGCATTTGACTTCTTGACGAGCGCCAGTTGGCCAGCCGCGATGCCAACGCCAACACCCAAACCAGAGCGGCGCAAAAATGAACGGCGGTCCATGGTCGGCAGAGCCGCAGAAAGCCCCCGACGCAAACTATGGACAAACGAAGAACCCGAACCGCCCAAAGCGGCTCCCGACTTTTTGGTCAACAACATGTAGATCTCCTGCGGTGAGGATTAGACGAGAGTGGTTTTATAGTAACGCTTGACGTGCTCAGAAAGCGTGTAGCCACCGCCCCGGGGAGGCGGCGATTTGACCACCGGCAAAGGACTGATTTCCTTGTGGATTGAAGGCAGGACGGTTGCGGTAACGGCGATGGCACCGAGGGAAGTAGCGCCCGCAAAAAGTTGGCGACGCGACACAGGGTCGGTTGATGCGCTGGTCTTGTGACTCATGCTTGGGTCTCCTGTGCAGGACTGACTGTGATCTGATATGAGAGCACTTAGGCATCAGCCTGCATAGCCCGTACTGTACCAAGGCTCGGCCCCGTGAACAAGCAGGGGTTATTACCGACCAAGGCTGTAAGTTCGCAGTCAGGTGCCAAACTTGCGCAAAGCATCCAGCCCCAACCCGGCACCGATACTGCCAAACAGATCACCCTCAACACAGCGCGCTTGAGGCACCAGCGCCAGTATCCTCTCGCGCAATAGCGGAACGCTGCTGGAGCCACCTGTGAAAAACACAGTGTCAAGACCTGCTGCTGCAAGGCCTGCCTCACGCAGCAAGGTTGCCACTGCCTGCTCCACGCCCGCCACGCGGGTACGAATCGCGCAGTCCATTTCTTCGCGTTTCAGGGCGACTGACTCGCCCGAAGAAATGCGGTCCATATTGAGCCGGGTCACAGGCGCACTGCTCAACGCAATCTTGGCTTCTTCCACCTGCATGGCCAGCCAGTGGCCGGCACGCTCGTCAACCAGGTTTTGCAAAAGCCTCAACTTGTCCCGATCACAGGCTTCGCGGTGCATATCACTGATCTCTGCCGTAGCCTGCCGGGTGTAGGCGAGGTTGATGGTGTGCCAGGTTGCCAGGTTGAAATACAGTGCCGAAGGCATCTCCAGCCCGCTTTTGAGGAGGCTTCCCATGCCCAACCTGGGCATCATGCAAGCCAGACTCAAGGCACGGTCGAAATCAGTGCCGCCGATGTGGACGCCGCCGCTGGCCAAAATATCGTCACGCCGGTCGATACGCAGTGCGCGCTTTGGCCCCAGGCGGATCAAGGTAAAGTCTGACGTGCCACCGCCAATATCAACCACCAGCACCAGTTCCTCGCGCGAAATTTGAGACTCATAGTCAAAGGCCGCCGCAATCGGCTCGTATTGAAAGGTGACCTCCTTCAAACCAGTCTTACGGGCAACGTCCTCGAGGGTTTGTTGCGCGCGTTGATCCGCTTTCACGTCGTCATCCACAAAGAACACAGGACGGCCCAACACAGCCTGGGTGAATTCGCGACCAGCAACGCGCTCGGCCCGGCGTTTAAGTTCGCCAATGAACATGCCCAGCAGATCACGAAATGGCAGGGCTCGCCCACCCATTTCCGTGTGTCCGTCCATCATGGACGTTCCCAGAAGGCTTTTGAGGGAACGCATCATGCGCCCTTCGTGCCCTTCCAGATAGTCGGCCAGTGCGGCGCGTCCGTAGCTGGCATGGCCATCATCGGCGTGGAAGAAGATGACCGAAGGCAAAGTGGGTTTATCAACTTCTAGCGGCAAAAGGGTGCTTTGCCCCGGCCGACACCAGCCCACGGTGGAGTTGGAGGTACCAAAATCGATCCCGCAGGCAATGGCTGTCTGCTCTAAATTTTTGCTCATAGCCCCGTTACGCCGATCTATCGCTCCGGCGGCTTGGGATATCCGTTTTCTGCCCACGCCTCTGCGCTCGTGCGGTTGAGCTTGAAAGAAGGCGCCACTCGCACTTTCGCCAACAAGTCGCCGTTGTCCGCGTGTCCACTCAAAAATGCGCTCGGGTTGTCGTCATCGGGTTCAATGTCCAGTGACACGGTCACTCGGGCCGATTTCACCGTCACCGTGATGCTTTGGTGCAGGGATGCATGCAACTGCTGCTCATGCCGACGCACAAATTCCGAAGCGGTTTTGACCAAGGTACTGAAGGCGTTTGCGTCCAGCGGCTTGGGGTTCTTTTTGTCGCGGCCCATCGTCCACGGCCCTATCAGGGCCGGCTCTGGCTCGCCATCCTTGATCATGGCCACCGCCCAGCCGTCGTCGTCTTCATTCTTGATGACCTGGGCTGTCCATCCATCGCCACACCAAAGGCGCGGCTCCTGGATTTTTAAGGAAGACTCAGAAACGGGTTGGGTGGTCAAAACAGAAGCTCTCAGCACAATCACACGGACAAAAGGCAGACAACCGTCGCCAGGCCGTCTACAGGGCCGCGATTCTACCGCCCGAAAGCCTGCCCTTGCGACTCCACCAACTTCTTGTCCGAGGGAGGTCAGGCAAGCATGTCAAAGCCCTGCGCCTCGATGCTCATAAACGAGCGCGTGAACCCGGCCAGCGCTGCGTAAAACCGGGCCTTGGGGTGTGCTGCCGTGGCATCGCAAAATTGCATCACCCATGGCTGAAGATGGTCTGCATAAAACTGGCGCTGTGCCGTCAGGTTGGACACAGCAACATCGTCCCCTGCAATCAGATAACGCATGACTTCACACAGGTAGGCGATGTGGTCTTCGGTTTCACTCATTTCGTCCATACGCGCTAAACCCAGACGCGCAAGATCGCCACGTAAAACGGCCAACGGCTTCTCGTTTAGAAAGCCGCTCAAATAGTGCGAGCCAAAGAGGTAGACATCGGGTTTGCCCACGCCACCAAACAACGCGTTGTACTCAGCGCGAATGCCCATATCGTCAAAAGTGCGGGCTGCACTCACCAATTCCCGCCAGGGCTCTTCCAGAAATCCCCCTGCCGCTGGCGCTTCGGTGGCAGCAACACGCAGCTGCGCCAGCAGATCCGGTTCTGGTGGCGCGTAGTAGAGGGCAGCAAGCAGTCCATACACCTCGGCGCGAGCGGTCTCCTCATCCAGCGCGGACGACACTGGAATTGCAGAAGCGCTGACATTGGCGGCAGGTTGAGTACTCATAGATCTGTGATCCGGGCTTCATTGGGCGCGGAATAAATGTCAATCACACGGCAATCGCCGCACATCTTGAGCCGCTCCAACGCCTCACCCTGAAACATCGCGTGCCCTGAGAGCTTGCCCAGCATGGCCTCAATCGCCTTGAGTGTTCCAAAAGGTTTGCTGCAACGCACGCAGGCATAAGGCTGGGCTTCGTTCAGCACACGGGCCTGGCTGCGCTGCGGCGTCAACAAAAGTCGAGGCTGCAAGGTGATGGCGTTTTCCGGGCAGGTCGTAGCGCAAAGACCACATTGCACGCAGTTTTTCTCGATGAATTTCAGCTGCGGCATGAGCGCGTTGTCTTGCAGGGCGCTGGAGGGGCACGCACTGACGCAGCTCAGGCACAAGGTACATGCGTCTTTGTTGATTTGCAGATTTCCAAAGGGCGACCCGGTTCCATCCAGCGCGATCTCTTCAGGCTTAAGGGGCGCCTGCTCAATCAAATGGTCCAGCGCCAGATCCAGCGTAGCCCGCTTGTCCGCCTGCACCGCAAAACTGGCGGCCCGGCTCACGCTTTGAGCGACAGGCGCCTGCAAGGCGCGATCCAGCCCGGCAAGATCACGGGCGTTCGTGGCTTGCAATATCGCGAAGTGAGTACCGGCATAACCCAGACCGTTCAGGATGGATTGGGCCACGTCCATCTGGGCCCTTACAGCATCCACATATTGCGGCGCTTCTTCGCTCGTCATCAAAACCCAGACCTGAGAAGCGCCATAGGCCACCGCGGTCAGCCAAACGTCTATTCCGGTGGAAGCGGTATGCCACAGACCCACCGGCAGCACCCTCGAGGGCACGCCTTGCATGCCGGTGCCGAGTTGGGCAGCCCGACCGAGGTCGTTCACCAATTTGGCACCAGCCTCCTGGCTGTGCAACAACAAGGCTGCGTTCTTGCCACCGGCTCGCGCATAGGTGGCCAACAGTGTCTTGAGCTTGACCCCCTGCTCACTCGCCCGGGGGTAGGCGTAGCTCAGGGCCCCGGTGGGGCACACTGTGGTGCAGGCACCGCAACCCACGCACAAGTTCGGATTGACCTTGATCTGCTGTCGCGCCGATTCGCTTTGAATCGCCTCCGCCGAGCACACGTCAATACAGGCATTGCAGCCAATCTGCTTGTTGCGGCTGTGGGCACAGAGCTTTTGCTTGTAGGCAAAAAACTTGGGCTTCTCGAACTCGCCCACCAGTTCGCGCAGCTTGAAGATCGTTTGGGTTTCATTCAGAGACCCTGCCGGCAGTTTGAAATAACCCTGAGGCGGGGCGTGCTGCGTGAAGCTCGCGCCTGGGGAAGCAGGTGAACGCAAGTCGAGCACCAGATCAAATTTCTCGGTCTGGCTTGAAAACTTGCGGTTGAAGTCTATGGCCCCCACGATGGAGCAAACCTGCAAGCAGCCCCTATGGGATTTACATAGTTCGCTATCAATTTGGTAGTCAAGACCAATCGCACCTTCCGGGCAAACCGCCAGACAGGCATTGCAGCGGGTGCATAAATCCAGGTCGATCGGATTGTTACGTGTCCAGGTCAATTCGAATGCGCCCAGCCAGCCGGTGAGGGCGTCAAGCTCGCCGCCAAGCACCGGATAACGCCGCTCTTGTGCCCCGCCGCTGGCGCCTGGTCCTTGCGAGAATATGGTGACATCCAGCGTGTCGTCCAACATGCCGGCCATTCGCTCAGCGGCGTCCAGCGCGCCAATGATCAGCAGGCGGCCTGAACTCTTGAAGGTAACTGTTGTGACGGGCTCCGGGTCTGGCAAATGCGCCAGCGCCAGCAAGGCTGCAATTTTCGGCATGGCCTTGGCAGCATCTTTGCTCCAGCCACCGGTCTCCCGGATATTGACAAAGCGGATGGGCCGCTCGGACAGCGGCGCAGCCCCTTCAGTCTGCTCTGCCAGTTCGGAAAAAAGCCGCTTTTCCTGCGTGCAGGCCACTACCAGATCTTCGCCACTCAACAGTGCAGCCTGAAAAGCCCCCGCCTCGCGGCGGCACAAAGCCGAATGAAGCGTCAGGTCCTCATGCAGAGTCTCGCCTAGCTGCTTGGACTGCAGTGGCATGGTCTGGTTGCAATCGCAAATCAATGTGGTCATTTTGTATCGGTATCGAAGAGTCTGGCGGTGTGTCCGCCGCTTGGTGCGACTGTGCCACGACTTTGGCCGCGGCGATATCCGCATCATCCCGCACATCGTCAGGCAGTGGAGGGCCAAGGACTTCTCCGGATTTCGGATCCGGCTCTTTTTCATCAAACAGCTTGAGGAACTGGGCGCTGGCCATTTGCCGCAGCATGGCCTGAGGAATTGGGTCGGACAACGAATAGTCGTCGATGTAGGTGTCCAGCCGGTCCATCACGTTGTAGTGTGGATCCGTGAAAAGTTTCTTCATGGCGGCGTTCTTGACATCGGACGTCACGCCACGGGCCATGAAGGGTTTGAAGTCTGAATCAAGCGTGAGGCTCTGCGCATCGGCCAAGGTAGGCGACGGAATGGCAGGTGCTGGCGTCACATCTGCTCGTGCTAGCTGGACTTGATGCGTTTCAAGCTTGGAACTGTCTCCCGCATGGGTGACATGGGGCTCAACCACCGGCTTGAGTTGCGGCGCGACAATGTCGGGCTCGGCCAAAGGCTTTCCCTGTTTCACGTCGATCTTGCGCTTTGACCAGCGGCTCAAGAACCCGTCGGTCATCGCGCAGCCCCCTCATTTCCGCCATTACCGCCGCCGCCACTGCCACCGCCACCAAACGTCTTCTGGGTTGATACCGATGCCGGGTTACCAAAACGGTCCGTCAGCGGTTTGAAGCTCTCGGGTCGCCTGCGCTTCTTGATTTCCTGCTGGTAGTTCTCGTCCACAAAAGCCTGTATCCATTCCACAATGTCCAACGGGGCGCTCACCTGCTCTACCGTTTCCTGCGCGTCCAGCCATCGCCCGGCATCGTGGTAGCTCAAGGTCACGATCTGCGGCACCGCGATCGGCTCATCACCCATCCGGGCTTCTTCCTCCATACGCCACAGCACAAACCAGCACGGGGCGTCTGTCGTCGCGTTCAGGTAGTAGCCTTCGGCGTCATCTTTGAACAATTCCACCTTGTAGCCCGGGTGAAGCCATCGCTCTTCGCTATCATTTTGATAAAGAAGGCGTGGCTCGGTACCGTACGCCAGCTCGCCCGTAATCACCTCGGCCAGCACCCAGCGCCAGGTTTGCCAGCGTGCTTGCGGGCCCTCAATGCGCTCTCGGCGCATGACGACGGCAACTTCTACAAAGGGGCGGGGTGTGGACATGACAGGCGCGATGTTAGTCGTTTGCGAGTTCTTGACCGCGGTCATGCGCCGTTACCCTGATCCCGTCACCGGCATTGCCAGTCATGCTAAGCTGACATCCCCGATTTCAATTGGAGCTCAAACATGCCCGGACTTCTGCCCAACATAGACCCTGATGGTCTTCTGGAGTACTCGGTGGTCTACACCGACCGCGCGCTCAACCACATGTCCCAGAGCTTCCAGGGCGTCATACGGGAGATATCCTCCACTCTTAAAGAGGTCTACAACGCCAAGTCGGCCGTGGTGGTACCCGGCAGCGGCAGCTACGGCATGGAAGCCGTGGCCCGCCAGTTTGGCACCGGGAAAAAATGCCTCGTAATCCGCAACGGCTGGTTCAGCTACCGCTGGACACAGATTTTCGACATGGGATCCATCCCCTCGGAGACCATAGTACTCAAGGCGCGCCGCCAGAGCGAAACCCACCAGTCGCCCTTTGCGCCCTGCCCGATCGACGAAGTGGTCAAGACCATCCTGACAGAAAAACCCGATGTGGTCTTTGCGCCCCACGTGGAAACCGCCGCGGGCATGATCCTGCCGCCCGATTACCTGCGCGCCGTCGGTGATGCCGTGCACAAGGTGGGTGGCTTGTTTGTGCTTGATTGCATTGCCTCCGGCACCATCTGGGTTGACATGAAGGCTTGCAGCGTTGATGTGTTGGTCTCGGCGCCGCAAAAAGGCTGGAGCAGCTCGCCCTGCGCGGCCCTGGTGATGCTGAGTGAGCTCGCCCGCCAGCGCATTGACAGCACAACCAGCACCAGCTTTGCCTGCGACCTGCGCAAGTGGCTGCAGGTGATGGAGGCCTACGAGGGCGGTGCCCACATGTACCACACCACCATGCCGACCGACGCGCTGACACGCCTTTGTGTGACCATGCGCGAGTCCCGTGCCTACGGCTATGCCAAGCTGCATGCCGAGCAGCAAGTGCTGGGCGACAAGGTTCGCGCCTTGTTTGAGTCGCGTGGTCTGCG
>JANPAZ010000377.1:0-4459 GCA_031430225.1 Rhodoferax sp.
GGCGACAGTTTTTTCTGCGAGGTGTTTTTTGACAACGTATTGCTGGCTGACGACGCGCTGATTGGCGATGAAGGCAAGGGCTGGGAGCAGGTGACGGCCGAGCTGGCGTTTGAGCGCAGCGGGCCAGAGCGGCTTTTCTCAAGCATCGTGCTGTTTGACGAATGGCTGGCTTTCGTCCGAACCGAGGCGGGCCGTACGCCGGAGTCGGTGCGTCTGGCCGGCCAAATTTTTTGCCAACTGGCACCGTTGCGGGCCATGTCAGTGGCGGTCACGGAGAAGCTCGCACGCGGCATGAGTCCGATTGTGGAGGCTGCGTTGGTCAAAGACCTGGGCACGGGTGTGGAGCAGTTCATACCTAGCGCCATTGCCGATGATCTGTTTTCACGCGAAAGTCAAAACGCACCGCTGGAGTTGCTGCAAACGCTGAACTACGTGACGCAGGTCGCCCCGTCTTATTCGTTGCGGGGTGGCACACGGGATATTTTGCGCGGGATGATCGCCCGCGGACTGGGGCTTCGCTAATGACACATTCAACTGACGATGTTTTTTCGGATGCCCTGCGCCAACTGCTGACTGCGCAATGCACCCCGCAGGTGGTGCGTGATATTGAAGCGGGTCAATCTACCGAGGCACTGTGGCAACTGATTGAGGCCTCGGGCTTTGCCGATGCGCTGGTGAGTGAGGCGCAGGGCGGAGCGGGTTTGGGCCTGCCAGCAGTCTATGGTCTGCTGGAACTCTGCGGCAGCTTCTGCCTGCCGGTGCCATTGGCTGAGACCATGCTGGCGCGTGCGCTGCTGGCGCAAGCCGGTGTGCAGCGCCCCGCTGGCAGCATTGCGTTGGGTCGGGCCTCTTCAAGTACCGACGGGCGTGTGGTGTGCAATATTGTGCTGTGCGGCCAGGTGGCAGATTGGGTGCTGGTGTTGCAGGGTGAATCCCAGTTAGCAACATCGGGTAACGTGTGTCTGCTGTTGCCCGCTTCGAAAGCCGCCAAAACGCCAGCCGGGTTCTGCCTTGATGCAATGCTGACGTGGTCGCCCAGTGCGGTTGCTACCGCGCAGCGTTTTAACGGCCATCACGACATCCAGACGTTGCAAGGCTGTATCTACGCAGCGCAGCTGGCGGGTGCCATGCAGGCGGTTTTCAGCCGCACCTTGCAATACGCCAATGACCGCAATCAGTTTGGCCGCCCTATCGGTAAATTTCAGACCATTCAGCATCAACTGGCGGTGATTTCAGAGCACGCTTTTGTGGCGCGTATGGCGGCGCAAATGGGCTGCCGCTCCAGCACTTTCGTGCCAGACCGTCTGTGTGTGGCTGTGGCCAAGGCCCGCACCAGTGAAGCGGCAGTGGAAGTGGCGGCACTGAGCCACTCCATCCACGGTGCCATTGGCTTCACCAAAGAATTTGATTTGCAGCTCTACACGCGCCGCTTGCACCGGTGGCGCCAAGCGGGCGGGTCAGAGTCATACTGGCACACGGTGGCGGGTGAAGCGCTGGTGGACCACCATCGGGGGCTGTCGCTGGACCTGATTCGCAGCACGACTGATAGGGAAGGCGCGGGCAGTTAAAACTGCAAGTCAGGGATGGCAGCGTGACAAGGCTCCGCGTCTTGGTGCCCTGGGTCTTAAGGTGCCAGCCGTTCCCGAATCCAGACTTGCTGGTCATCCACGCTACCATCTTGTCGATAGCGCAGCCTGTCATGCAGCCGACTCTTGCGACCCTGCCAGAACTGCCAGCTGTCGGGCTTGAGCCGGTAGCCGCCCCAGTGCGGTGGGCGAGGGGGTTGCAGCAGAAATTTGGCACCAAACTTGGCGGCGTTGGCCACCAGCACGCCGCGGCCTGAAATGACTTCGCTCTGCGGCGATGCCCATGCCCCAATGCGCGAGTCCAGAGGGCGACTGTGAAAATAGTCATCGCTTTCGGCGTCGCTTATCTTCTCGACCAGTCCTTCTATGCGCACCACGCGTTCCAGCTCAACCCAGTGAAACTGCAAGGCGGCGTAAGGGTTGCCCGCCAGCTCGCGGCCCTTGCGGCTCTCAAAATTGGTGTACCAGACGATGCCACGCGCGTCGTAACCTTTGATGAGCACCACCCGGGTGGAGGGCCGCAGATCGCTCGCTACAGTGGCCAGCGTCATCGCATTGGGTTCGGGCACTTCCGCTTTGATGGCCTCGTCCAGCCACTGGTCAAACTGTTTTAAGGGGTCGCTGTGAGACGCGCTCTCATCGAGTTCGGCGCGCTCGTAGCTTTTGCGCAGAGAGGCGATATGCTTGGAAACATCTTCAGTCATTCGAGAAGTATAGGTAAACGATGAGTCTCAGTGTGCAACCCGAATCAGTAGCACTGGCGCGGCCCGTGGTCATTGTTCTGGCCTCTGGCCGTGGCGAGCGCTTTCTGGCGTCTGGCGGCACCACTCACAAGCTGAAAGCGCTGTTGGCTGGCAAACCCGTCTTGCAGCACACGCTGGACGCGGTACGGGCCAGTAGGCTCCCTTGGCATCTTGAAGATGTGGGGCATCCTGGTATGGGCGATTCGATCGCGGCGGCGGTGCGGGCTACGCCGGACGCCAATGGCTGGCTGATCTTGCCGGGGGACTTGCCGCTGATTCAGAGCGCCACCTTGCGCCTGCTGGCAGATGCGCTGACGCACCACGAAGTGGTCATACCGGTGTATGGTGGAAGAAATGGGCCGCGTGGGCACCCCGTTGGTTTTTCCGTCAAATGCCGCCAGTCATTGCTGGATTTAGAGGGAAATAAGGGTGCAGCCCCTGTAATACGTGCTTACCATGCTATTGAAATAATAGTGGATGATGTGGGTACGGTGACCGACATTGACACGGTGGAAGACCTGCAACGCGCTCAGGCCATCATCGCAGCCCGATAGCGGATGGGTTGGCACGGTGGCTTCAGCGCGGCGCGTGCGAAAGCAGATGCCTCAGCGCGTGGTCATGAATACCATGGTCCTTCAGGCTGTCCAGCGTCTGGCGCGCATACTCCAGCGTGGTGCCGTAGCGACCGCATGATTCAGAAAATATCTGACGGTAGTGGTCGGACGGCAATTCACCCGTGAAGTTGGGGCTCTGCCTTGACAACGTGAATGCGAGCGCCCGCACCGGACCCAGGGAGGTGCTGCAGGTCAGCCATTTGGGGTCGTACACGCCGGTCACCATCTCACGCAGCCAGAGTTTGTCGAGTACCTGCGGCACGTTGTTGCCAGACACCCGCAACACCATGCCGTGGCAGCTCCCGCCGGACAGCAACGCAAACACCAGACCGGGGCATTCTGGGGTGCCACGGTTGACGCGGCTCCACATCTTGAGTGCGCGGTGCCAGCCGTGAACCTTGGCAAGGCGGTGCTCGGCCACCTCAAAATCAGGCCGCCAGATGAGTGAGGCATAGCCAAAGACCCACAGGTCTGACGTGCCGCCCCAATCTTTGCGCACCGCTTCAAGCATGGGGGCCGGGTCACGAACGGGGATGGGAAGAGTTGCCACGTTGCTACTTTAGCGTGTTCAAGCGGGTCTTTTTGGTACCCGGTTGGTAACTTATTGCTGACATGACAACCGTGTTCAGGGGTACCATGAGTTTTGTAATTTTGTTACCAAAACACCATGAAACTCCACACGACGGTCGCGGCAGTCACTCAACGGATCATGGTGCGAAGCCAGGACCTGCGGCGAGATTATCTCGCCAGGCTGCAAGCTGCCAGTGAACGCAAGCCCGGCGCCGAGCGCATGGGTTGCGCCAACGTAGCGCATGCAGTGGCAGCCATGCCGGCCAATGACAAGCTCAGAATAGTGGCGCAGCGCGCGCCCAACATTGGCATCGTCACGGCCTACAACGACATGTTGTCAGCCCATGCGCCGCTGCAGCACTACCCCGACCTGATCAAGGCCGAGGCCCGATTGCATGGCGCGACAGCGCAGGTGGCGGGCGGTGTGCCAGCCATGTGTGATGGCGTCACGCAGGGCACAGCCGGGATGGAGCTGAGTCTGTTCAGTCGCGATGTGATCGCCATGTCTACCGCCGTGTCGTTGAGCCACGACATGTATGACGCCGCGCTGATGCTGGGCGTGTGCGACAAGATTGTGCCGGGCCTGCTAATTGGCGCGCTGCATTTTGGTCATTTGCCTACCGTGTTTGTGCCGGCCGGACCAATGACGTCTGGCCTGTCCAACAGCGCCAAGGGCAAGATCCGCGAGCAGGCCGCACAGGGCCTGGTCGGTCGCGAAGAGCTGCTGCAGGCCGAATCAGCCGCCTACCACGGCATGGGCACCTGCACGTTTTACGGCACAGCCAACAGCAACCAGATGCTGCTTGAAGCCATGGGCTTGCATGTACCCGGCACCGCGTTTGTGAACCCCGGCGCAGGCCTGCGTGACGAGCTGACGCGGGAAGCGGCGCGCACGGTGCTTGGCATCATCAAATCGAAAAGGTTTGCGCCCATCGGGCTCATCGTT
>JANPAZ010000378.1:0-5367 GCA_031430225.1 Rhodoferax sp.
GGCATGACGATTGAAGACGGTTACGCCATTTCCCGGGCGTGGGTTGCCACAAAGATTGCCGAGGGTCGGGTTGTGAAAGGTCACAAGATCGGCCTGACGTCGCGTGCCATGCAGCAAGCCAGCCAGATTGACGAGCCCGACTACGGCACGCTGCTGGACGACATGTTTTTTGAGCCCGGCGACATTCCCGCCGCGCGCTTTATTGCGCCGCGTGTGGAGGTGGAGCTGGCATTTGTGCTCAAGCGCAAACTGGAAGGCGCAAACCTCAGCATTGACGACGTGCTGGATGCCACCGACTACGTGACGCCGGCCATCGAGATCATCGACTCGCGCATTGAGCAGTTTGACCGCCACACCAAAGTCATGCGAAAGGTCTATGACACCATTTCTGACAACGCGGCCAACGCAGGCATTGTGCTGGGGGGCATCAAGGCGCTGCCGCGCGCTCTGCCACAGGGTTTGAGCCTGCCGTGGGTCGGCGCGATACTGCGCCAGAACGGCGTGGTGGAAGAGACCGGCCTGGCCGCTGGCGTGCAGGGCCACCCGGCCATTGGTGTGGCCTGGCTGGCCTCCAAACTGAGTGCCTGGGGCGAGGGCCTGGACGCGGGAGAGGTGGTGCTGGCAGGCTCATTCACCCGGCCCGCATTGGCCAAACCTGGCGACGTGTTTGATGCCGACTACGGGCCATTAGGCCGTTTTGAATTCCACTTTATCTGAATACAAACCTGAATACGAAAGCAGAGCACCCCACATGACAATCACCCTGAAAACTCCTGTCAACACCTTCAAGCAGGCGCTCGCCAACAAGCAAGCCCAAATCGGGCTATGGCTGGGCCTGGCCGATTGCTACAGCACCGAGATTTGTGCCGGTGCCGGGTTCGACTGGCTGCTGGTGGATGGCGAACACGCCCCGGCCGAACCACGCGCCCTGCTGCAACAACTGCAGGCCATCGCAGGCTACCCCGGAGCGCACCCGATTGGCCGCGTGCCCATGGGTCATGGCCATGCCGGAGACATGCTGATCAAGCAATACCTGGATCTGGGCTTTACCACCCTGCTGATCCCGATGGTGGACACACCCGAGCAGGCCGCCAAACTGGTGCGCGCCTCGCGCTACCCGCAGGATGATGACGTGAGCAGCCCGAACCGCGGGATTCGCGGCATGGCCGGTGCACGCGCTTCGCGATTCGGCCGCTACCCCAACTATGCGAAAGAAGCCAACGCTCAAATTTGCATGCTGGTGCAAGCGGAAAGCCAGTTGGCGCTGGACAACCTTGACGCCATTGCCGCCATTGACGGAGTGGACGGCGTGTTCATCGGCCCTGCCGATCTGTCGGCCTCGCTGGGTTACGTGGGAAACCCGATGCATCCGAAGGTGCAAGCCGCCATTGAAGATGCGATAGCGCGCACCATCAAGGCAGGCAAGGCTGCTGGCATCCTCACGCCCGACGAGACGCTGGCTCGCCATTACCTCGACCTGGGCGCCACTTTTGTGGCCGTGGGCCTGGACACCAACCTGCTGGTGCGCCACACCAGCGCGCTGGCGGCACGGTTCAAGACGGCGGTGACAGCAGCCCCGGCCAGCAAGACCTATTGAGTCACCACAGGAGATCACGCATGAACGCTGTATTGAAACCAGAAGCACAGTCCAGGTTCCACGAAGACGAGTGGAAAGCCCGCGTCCAGCTGGCGGCCTGCTACCGGGTGTTTGCCATGCTGGGCTGGGTGGAGATGATCTACAACCACATCACGGTGCGCCTGCCTGAAAGCGTCACAGGCGGACAGAAACATTTTCTGATCAACCCGTTCGGCCTGCACTACAACGAAGTGACCGCCAGCAACCTGGTGAAGATCGACTTGGGCGGCAACGTGCTGGATGGCTCGCCTTACCCGGTCAACCCCGCCGGGTTCACCGTGCACGGTGCCATTCATGAAGGTGTGGCTGATGCCCATTGCATCATGCACACGCACACCACCTCCGGTGTGGCCGTGGCCTGCCTGCAGGGTGGCCTGCAGCAGACCAATTTCTACACGGCACAACTGCACAACATGGTGGCTTACCACGACTTTGAAGGCATCACGATTCATGCAGACGAAGGCCCGCGCCTGATCAAAAACATGAATAACCGCCAAGCCGTCATTCTTCGCAACCATGGTTTGTTGGCCTGGGGTCGCACGCTGCCCCAGGCGTTTGCGGTTTTGTGGACACTGCAGCGTGCCTGCGATATCCAGATGGCGACTTTCAGCATGACAGGACCGGGGCGCGAAGCCATACCGGTGTCTGAGGCGGTTGCGGCCAAGTGCACGCGCGACGCCTTGCAGTATCCCGACAAGGGCGGTGGCGAAGACGTTTTCAACGCCATGGCGCGCCAGGTAGCGCGCAACGACCCCCACCCTTACGCGGTTTGACCCCACACGAGAATTCGTCAATGCAGCAGTTTGCTCCACTATTTATAGCTAACTATTCACGTTCTATGTGGGCAGGAGATCGTTTTGTCCACTGAAAACTTCAACAAGGTCTGTATTTACGGTGCCGGGGCCATTGGCGGCTGGATGGGCGCGGGTCTGGCCGGTGCGGGTTGCCACGTGAGTGTGGTGGCGCGCGGAGCGACTCTGGCAGCGTTGCAAACGCACGGGCTACGGCTGCACCAAGCGGGCACCACGAGCGCCCATGCTGTCAAGGCCAGTGCCAACCCGGCTGACCTGGGCGTTCAAGACCTGGTGATCATTGCCGTCAAGGCACCGGCATTGCTGGAGGTGGCACGCCATATTGCGCCACTGATCGGGCCCAACACCGTGGTGTTGACCGCCATGAACGGCGTGCCCTGGTGGTTCTTTCACGGCTTTGGGGGCCGATTTGCAGGAACCCGGCTCAAGGCGGTGGACGCCACCGGTGAAATCGAAGCCCTGATTCCTGCCGCCAACGTCATCGGTTGCGTGGTGCACGCCAGTTGCTCGCTGGATGAGCCCGGGCTCGTGCATCACCGTCTTGGCAACAAGCTGATTCTGGGCGAGCCATCGGGCGCTCAAACCGCGCGTGTGCAGGCGCTTGCAGCATTGCTTACGCGTGCCGGTTTCGAGGCTCCGGTGGCAGAGCAGATCCAGAAAGACACCTGGTACAAGTTATGGGGCAACATGACGGTGAACCCCGTCAGCGCCATCACGGGTGCGACCACCGACCTGATCCTGGCCGACGACCTGGTGCGCAACTTTGTGTCCAGCGCCATGCAGGAAGCGAAAGACATCGGCGCACACATCGGCGTGCCCATCGACCAGTCGCCCGCAGACCGCCATGCGGTGACCATGAAGCTGGGACCTTTCAAGACCTCGATGCTGCAAGACGTGGAAGGCGGCAAGCCGGTTGAGCTTGATGCTCTGGTGACCGTCGTCAGAGAGCTTGGCGCGCTGACGGGTGTGGCGACTCCGACTATCGATACGTTGCTGGGCCTGAGCCGCCTGCATGCACGAGTGCGAGGCTTGTACTGATGGGCACGCGTGCCCTCAGCGGCACAGCCTTTGCCACCCTGTTGCTAATTGCATTGATGATGGGCGCCAATCATGTGGCTGCCAGACTAGCGTTTAACAACGGAGTTGATGTGGCCACCGCCGTTGCCTTTCGCAGTGGCGTGACGGCCAGTGTGCTCGTCATCCTGCTGTTCATACAGCGTGCGCCTGTGGCGCTCAATCGCCGGCACAAACGGTATCTGCCGGCCATCGGCCTGCTGATCGGCGTGCAGAGCCTTTGCCTGTACTCGGCCGTGGCCCGGCTACCCGTGGCGCTTGCGCTGCTGGCCTTCAACACATATCCGCTATGGGCAGCGCTGTGGGACCGCCTGCTGTACAAACGGCAGCCTGAGCGCGCCGTGCTGATGGCGATGCCCGTGCTGATGGTGGGTTTGGCCATGGCCCTGGACGTGTTTGGGGCCGCCTCCGGCCTGGGCGCGGCTGGCCAGTGGGGGCGCATCGGCGCCGGTGTCGCTTTCGCCCTGGCCGCCGGAGCTACTTTCGGGCTGGCGATGATCTTGACGCAACACGAAGCTGGTGATCTGGATGGCCGCCTGCGCACTGCAAGCACCATGCTCTTTACCGGTCTGATGGCACTTGTGGTCGTCACAGCACAGGGCGGCTTTCATATGCCGCAGGCAACCCCCGGGTGGTTTGGGCTGGCGGCGTTGACGTTTTTGTATGGCACGGCCTTCACCATCATGTTCACCGTATTGCCCAAGCTGGGCGTGGCAGGCAACTCGGCCATCATGAATGTGGAGCCGGTATTTGCGCTGGTACTGGCCTGGCTGATTTTGGGCCAGTCCATCGCTGCCATACAGGTCGCTGGTGCGTTATTGGTGGTGGGCACGGTGATGGTGCTGGGGTTGCGCAAACGGTAGACTCGTGTGCAGCAAGTCTCACTCAACGAGGTCACGCCATGCTGCTTAACTCCAACGCCCGGGGCGTTTACCCCATAGCGCCCACGCCCTTTCTGGACGATGGTGCCATTGACCACGCCTCCATCGACCGGCTGACAGACTTCTACTTGAGTTGCGGTGCCACGGGCATCACCGTACTGGGGCAGCTGGGCGAGGCCCCAAAGCTCGAGCATGCCGAATCGGTGGCGATTTCATCGCAAATGATCCGGCGGGCTGGCGCGCTGCCGGTCATCGTCGGCGCATCGGCCCCCGGTTTTGCGGCGATGCGCGCCTTGACACGTGAAGTGATGGACGCCGGTGCGGCGGGTGTGATGATTGCGCCCCCCAACACCCTGCGCACCGATGACCAGATCGTGGGCTACTACAAGCAGGCAGCCGAGGCCATTGGCCCTGAGGTGCCGTTTGTGCTGCAAGACTATCCACTGACGTTTTCTGTGCAAATGGCGCCAAGCGTGATACGCCGCATCGTGAATGAAGTTCCCTCTTGCACCATGCTCAAGCATGAAGACTGGCCGGGCCTGGAGAAGATATCAACGCTGCGCGGCTTTGAACGCGATGGCAGCATGCGGCACATCCCCATCCTGTGTGGCAACGGCGGTCTGTTTCTGGACTATGAGATGTCTCGTGGTGCGGATGGCGCCAACACGGGCTACTGCTTTCCTGACATGCTGTGCGACGTGGTGCGGCTTTATGGGGCGGGTCAAACCGAGGAAGCGCACGACCTGTTTGACGCTCACCTGCCGCTGATCCGCTACGAGCAGCAGCCTGGTGTTGGGCTGGCCGTGCGCAAATATGTGATGATGCGCCGCGGCCTCCTGACCAGTGCCGCGCAACGCAAGCCAGCGGCACCGATGTCAAAAACAACGCAGGCCGAGGTGGACCATCTGGTCCACCGCCTGGCACGACACGATCCGCGGGCCGCCTGGTAACAGTCGTTTGTGCG
>JANPAZ010000379.1:0-3902 GCA_031430225.1 Rhodoferax sp.
ATGAGTCCATCTCCAGTCCGCTGCGGGTACCATCGCAGCCCATGAAAACACTGCAAGTTGGACCTAGGCTGGTGGAGCAGGTTCACAAAGCCATCCTCGCGGACATTGCAGGTGGCCGCTTGCCGCCTGGTGGGCGGATCATCCAGGAGCAATTGGCCCAGGAGCTCGGCGTGTCGCGGCAGCCGGTACAACAGGCGCTAACCTTGCTGCGCAAAGAGGGGGTGCTCAGTGATGCGCCAGGACGAGGCTTGCAAGTAGCTCCGCTCAACCTCGACCATGTTCGACACATGTACGAGGTTCGGGCGGTCATTGAAGGCCTTGCTTTTCGCAATGCGGCCAAAAACAACGCTGCTGAAGTTGCGCGGCGCAGCCCTGCTTTGATACGTGCTGGGCGCAAGGCGGTCTCTGCCCAATCGTTTGCCGCCATGATTGCGGCTGACATGGCATTGCACCATTTCATTTATGCACAGTCGGGCAATCCGCTGCTTGCGCCGTCGATGGAAACCCACTGGACGCAAACCCAGAGGGTGATGGGCGAAGTGCTGATGCGTGACGACAAACCCAGGGACATCTGGAACCAACATGAGGAAATGCTGGGCGCGGTGGCCGCCGGCGATGGCGCACAGGCAGAAACGCTAGCGCGACAGCACATCCTTGACGCGGCGGATTTCATGATCCAGCGCCTTCAAGCAGAGCGGGCCGTGGTGGACTGATCTAGCAGAATTTGCTTTTGCGGCAATGAATTTTCCTTGGTTTGCCCCTTAGTCGCTTCAGGCCGCGCTAATGCGGAGAGCGGGGCAAACCGCAGGCCAGACTCCTTCAAGCAGCCTCTAGCTCAGCGTCCTGATCGGCCTTCATGCCAGGGAACCACCTCACAAAGGTGCCACGCAAGTCTTCATTCAATACTTGAACCCGGGTCTGCAGTAACAGGTGCGCGCCGCGCTGTGTCCATCGCATTTGCTGCTTCTTGACAAAGCGTTTGCTGATGACCTGGTTCACCGTTGATTCCACGAACGCCGTGGAAATCAGCTCATCGTGTCGGTACCGGTCACCGTAGTTTGGAATGAACGCCTCGTTGGCGACGATATAGCCGCGCAGTTCCGTCACTGCTTTTTGCAGCTTCCTTTTGTTCTGCGGATTTTCCTCCAACGTCTCCAGGTCGTCGTCCAGATCATCCATTCGCTGCAAGGCGTGCGAGACATTGCCATGCCACAGATTCCATTTGACGCTCTCAAGATTCTTGTCCAGGCTGGCCAATGCGCCAGGCGTGAGCGAATACCCTTGGTCGGGCTTGAGTTCTGCGGTCATGCCTTTGACCAGTTGTCCCATGACCGTCAAACGCATCGTGATGTGAAACCAATCGAGCAAATGCTCGGACTCCGGGCTGAGATAGGCCTGCATATCTCGCACCGTATCGCCGCCATCAGACAAGAAAACGACTTGCTGATTCATCTGCAGGCCCTGCGATTTCAGGACTTCGTGCAGCCGGCGTTTGGGTTTGGTGTCGTATTTGTTGACGAAGGCGAATAACTTGGCACCACCGCCCTCGGTCTTGATGCTCTTGCCGGCAATGACCTCGAACCACCCCTCGGTTCTGGATTTCTGATCCGAGGCGTGGACGTAGCCGCCGTCTAGGCCGACGAAGAATGGTGGACCTGGCGGCGGCAGCTGCTCCCAGTAATACAGTCGTCGTCAAATAGCGCCAGGAAGGCCAAATTTTGCGTCATGCGGGCTCACCGCTCTCCTTGCGACAGAACCCGCTGCAGGCTCACTGGGCTGCTCATATCAGTGCCCGGTCCGCGCGCTGCGCAGCTTCATGAGCCGCAGTGGTCGGTACACCAGTACCGTCTCGCCCCTTGCGTTTTTCACCGTGTTCTGTGTGCGCACCAGCCCGCGATCACCCTTTGATGTGAGCCTTGCCTCGATGACCTCGCAGTGAACGTAGAGGGTGTCACCCACCATGGTGGGCGCCTTGGCGTCAAGGTCCACATTGAGAAAGGCCAGGCCCGTGCCATCGATGGACGGCAGGATCAAGCCCTCGGACATCGCGAACACCATGGCCATCGGCACTGGCCGCCCGGCGATGGCATTGGCAGACCGGTCGTGCTGGTTGGTGAACAGGTCTTCGTGGAACCAGGAAAAGTTGATGAAGGTGGACAGGTCGCTTTCCATGATGGTGCGGCCGGCACTGCGCCAGGTCGTGCCTGTCGCGCAGTCCTCGAAGTAAAGCGCGCTGCTCAGGCGTCCAAGATCGATCATTCGGAGTTCCTGTTCATAGGGTTCAGTAATTGTTTCACCATCCCGTTCAATACGACTTGGGCAGGCCGAGCACTTTTTCGGCGATGTAGCACATGATCAGCTGGCTGCTGATGGGTGCAATGCGAAGCAGCATGGCCTCGCGGAAGTAACGCTCCACGTGGTACTCCTTGGCGTATCCGAAGCCGCCGTGCGTCAGGACCGCGTGTTCGCAGGCGCGAAAGCCCGCCTCGCCGGCGAGATACTTGGCTGCATTGGCTTCGGCACCGCACTCCATGCCCTGGTCGTAGCGCCACGCTGCGTTCATCACCATCAGGTTGGCGGCTTCCAGCTCCATCCAGCATTTGGCCAGCGGGTGCTGTACGCCCTGATTCTTGCCAATGGGCCGGCCGAACACCACACGTTCTCCGGCGTACTGGGCCGCACGCTTTAGAGCTACCCGGCCCAGCCCGACGGCGGCGGCGGCGGCCAGGGCACGTTCTGGATTCATGCCATGCAGGATCGCACGAAAGCCCTGACCTTCCTCGCCGATCAGGTCTTCAGCCGGCACCGACAGGTTATCGATGAAGAGTTCGTTCGAATCAACGGCCTTGCGGCCGAGCTTTTCGATTTCCTTGACGTCGACATACCGGCGGTCAAGATTGGTATAGAACAGGCTCAGCCCGTCGGTGGGCTTCTTGCAGTCTTCTAGCGGCGTGGTGCGGGCCAGCAGCAGCATCTTCTCGGTGACCTGCGCG
Source organism: Rhodoferax sp. (assembly GCA_031430225.1). Taxonomy (GTDB): domain Bacteria; phylum Pseudomonadota; class Gammaproteobacteria; order Burkholderiales; family Burkholderiaceae_C; genus JANYCG01. Next base: position 2,994 of record JANPAZ010000379.1, read on the forward strand.
GTGGTAATCCAGACCTTTCGCCCGTTAACGATGTAGCCGTCGCCTTCCTTCCTTGCGAAGGTCTTCAGCTGCGTGGTGTTCAGACCTGTGTTGGGCTCGGTCACCGCGAAGCAGGCCTTCTCCTTTCCGGCGATAAGCGGAGGCAGGATACGGCGCTTTTGCGCTTCCGTGCCGAACAAGACGACCGGGTTCAGGCCGAAGATGTTCATGTGAATGGCCGAGACGCCGCTCATGCCGGCGCCTGATTCGCTAATAGCCTGCACCATGATGGCGGCCTCAAGAATACCCAGGCCGGCACCGCCGTATTCCTCGGGCATGCACACCCCGAGCCAACCTGCGTCAGCGATGGCTTGATGGAAATCCAGCGGAAAGCCGCCGTTGCGGTCGCGGTTGAGCCAGTACTCGGCGTCAAAGCGGGCGCAGACCTTGAAGATCGCGTCGCGGATTGACTCTTGCTCAGGTGTCAGGGAGAAGTTCATCAATAGCCTTTCAATCGAGTTTGATGCCGAGCTCGTCGACTGTTTTCTTGTAGCGATCCATCTCGTCGCTGAAGAACGCGGCGTAGCGCTCGGGCGTGGTGGCAATGGCGTAGGCGCCCTGTGCTGCGAGCGCGTTCTTCATCTCGGGGCTGGCCATGGCCTTTGCGATCTCCGCGCCGAATCGCTGCACGATCGCAGCCGATGTCTTGGGCGGCGCCATCACGCCTTGCCACGCGGCCGCGTCGATCGGGCCTGAGCCCCCCTCGACCAGGGTCTGCACATCGGGCAGCACCGGTGAGCGCTGGGCCGACGTGACGAACAGTGGCTTCAGGCGGCCGGCCTTGATCAGGGTAAGCGGTGAATTGACCGAGTCGAACTGGAACTGGGTGGAGCCTCCCACCAAGCCCTGCAGGGCTTCGCTGCTGCCCTT
>JANPAZ010000380.1:0-9853 GCA_031430225.1 Rhodoferax sp.
ATGGACGGCGGTTGCAATATCACCCAGCTCGCGCCATTGGCCTGCGCCATCTGCGCAAACTCAATCTGCCCGTGAATCGATTGCTCGCCTACGGTTACTGCATACGGCACACGGCCATCAATCGCCCGTCCCACCACTTCAACCAGATGGCGGCGCTCATTCACATCCAGCTTGTGGACTTCAGTGACCAGACCCAGCACAGCGATGCCGTGTGCGCCCACAGCAATGCACTTGTCAACCTGCAAACGCATCAGACCATCGTCAAGCCGGCCATTCTTGTCATAGAAGGCGTACAAGATGGGATAGACCCCTGAAAACTGGGTCATACAGCCCCCTTTGCGCGAACAAATTGCCATAGGTCGTCATGCGGCTCAATGCCCAGACCCGGTCCGTCAGGCAGGACAAACGCACCTTCCTTGCATTGCATGGTAGTTTTCACATACCGAAGGTTTCTGTCAAAAACCGAATGCTGGTACTCATGCATCGGGCAATTGGGAAGCGCCGCCGTGGCGTGCAGGCTGGCGGCCTGGAATATGCCGATGCCAATGCTGGCATGGGGAATCACCTTGACATGGAACGCATTGGCCATTCGGGCAATCTGCATGAACTGGCTGATGCCGGTATGCCCCATCTCGGGCTGGATGATGGACATGGCCCGGCGTTCCATGCGCGGGCGCACCTCGTAGACAGTGCGCCACTCCTCGCCCAACGCCAACGGTACCCTGATGTTGGCTCCAACGTGGGCCTGGCCCTCAGTGTCTTCGGGCTGGCAGGGTGCCTCGACAAAATAAGGGTTGTAGGGCTCAAGTTGGCCAATGAGCTGTACCGCCTCCTGGGCTGTGAACTTCCAGTGCAGATCGACCATCAACTTGACCTTGGGGCCGAGCCCTTCGCGCAGCACGCGCATCTCATTCACGATACCTTCGTGAGAAACAGCAGCGGCATATTTGAAAGCGTCAAATCCCCGCGCGCAGAACCCGCGCGCCATCTCCAGGCGGGCTTCCAGGGTGGCTGCGGGCAGTCCGGATACATAAACCGGGATGGATTGCATGCGTTGCCCGCCCAGTAACTTCACTACCGGCTGCCCCACCAGCTTACCGAACAGGTCCCAGATGGCGATGTCCAGCCCGGCAATGGCGTCCATGTAGAAGCCGCCAAAAAAGCCTCGAACCCGCATCATGTCGTAAAGATCCTCCTGGATCACCATCACATCACGGGGGTCGCGCCCGATGCTTACCGGGCCCAATACATCGTCAATGATGCTGGTGACAGCGTCCGGGGCCACGATGCCGTAGGTTTCGCCCCAGCCGACCGTGCCATCCTCGGCTGTGACCTTGACCAGCACCGACATGTCAGAGGACGGGTAAATGGAGCGATTACCTTGGCGGATCAGGTAGCCACGGCTGTTGATGAATTCACCCGGGCCCAGTGGCCCAAGGTAGGGCGTGGCCCGCGGGATCGAAATGATGAACGACTCAACGCTGGCAATTTTTGGAAATTTGTCCATATATTTTTTGAGACATTGAAATACTGTTGGGCAATTGCAGACTATTGCAGACGCTGCCCGTCTGCCTGAAACAGATGTGCTTTCGCCGGATCAAAGGCAAGGCCCACCGTGCTGCCCACATTGACGCCGGAATCTCCGTCGATTTTTGCGATCACGGTTTGATCAGCCACATTGATGTGAAAGTAGGTCTCGCCGCCCAGCCGTTCAACAACAAGCACGACACCCTGCAGTTCACCAGGGATGGGGGAAACGATAGAAAGATGTTCAGGGCGAATTCCAAAAGTCAGCCCTGCTCCGATCCCAACCGACGCGTTGCACATAACCCGCACTGTGTCCGAGCTGACAAGCAGCACATCGAGTTGTTGGTCCGCCTGCCTCATCACTGTTCCTTTCAAAAAATTCATCCTGGGCGAGCCAATGAATCCCGCAACAAACTGATTGGCCGGGCGCGCATAAAGATCAAGTGGCCTCCCCACCTGCTCAATGCGGCCATCGCGCAGGACCACAATCTTGTCGGCCAGCGTCATGGCCTCGACCTGATCGTGCGTGACATACACAACCGTGGTGTTCAATTGGGTCTTGATTTTGGCCAGTTCCACACGCATTTCCACCCGCAAGGCAGCGTCGAGGTTGGACAGCGGCTCGTCAAACAAGAACATGCGGGGTTCGCGCACGATGGCCCTCCCGATGGCAACGCGCTGTCGTTGTCCTCCCGACAGGTCTTTGGGCTTGCGTTTAAGGAGATGCTCAATCTGCAAAGTCTTTGCCGCCGCCGCGACCTTGCCCGCAATAGCGGTCGCATCCACCTTGGCAATCTTCAGCCCAAATCCGAGGTTTTCTGCAACCGTCATGTGCGGGTACAGGGCATACGACTGGAAAACCATGGCAATGCCTCGCTTTGCGGGTTGCTGGTCAGTCACATCCTGGTTGTCCATCAGCACATCACCACCTGTGCACTCTTCCAGGCCCGCAATCATCCGCAGCAGGGTAGATTTACCGCAACCTGAAGGTCCCACAAATACACAGAATTCGCCGTGTTGGACCGTGAGGTCCAGGCCATGAATGACGGTAATGTCGCCAAATGATTTCGAGACATTTTTCAGTTCAAGCTGCGCCATGCAATACCTCAGTGCGATTGATCACTTGATTGAGAGCGCTTTGAGCCAGGAGCAGGTCTGCCAGGTCGTCCATGAATGCGTCCACATCCTGTTCATCGAGTCCGTCCAGTGTGGGCCCGGCGATACGCTGCATCGTGCTGCCGATCAGGCCCCGGCGCTTCAAGACGTACTTGGTCAGCGACCAGCGGAAAACCGCCTGGATGTTCAACACAGGCAGCATGCGGGTGAAGATGTGGCGCGCCAGACTCCCTTCTCCTTTGCGGTGCGCTGCAAAAAGTGCAACATGCACTTCGGCCAATTCGATGGCCGGCATGGTGCCGCAGGCACCTCTGCGCAATTCGTCTGTGATGTATCGCCCGCCTGCGCCACCAAAGACGCCAGCCAGTGACTTGGGCGCGGCTGCCAGGATGATGCTCAAACGCTGCCCGCTGGGAAGTGCCTCTTCCTTGACATAGCGGATCGCAGGCACCGCCTTCAAAATTTGCAAGACCACTTCAGGGTCCAGCCCCGCGCCCACAGGCGGCGGCACGTTTTGCAGCATGATGGCGGCGCCAGGCAATTCGCTTGCAATCTGCGTGAAGTAGGCGATCTGTTCGTCAGCAGTCTTGCGGTCGGGCGGTGCCGCAATCATCAGCGCCACAGCGCCGTCCTTCAGCGCCACCCGGGCCAGGCGCAGGGTCATGGCAAGGTCGCTGCTGGTTACCCCCGCGATCACGGGTACCCGTCCGGACGCCTCATCAAGCACCACCGCCGTGAGTTCAGCCCGCTCCTGTTCGCTGAGTTGCGAGAACTCGCTGGCAACGCCTGGATAGGTCATGCCATCAACGCCGCTCGCCACGAGGTAACGCACGAGGGTGCGCAGACCTGCAATGTCAGGTGCCTTGTGAACATCGAATGGGGTAGGAAGCACCGGATAGACGCCGGTAGCGGGTTTGGATTGAGGTTGGTTCATGGTCTTATTCATCGTCAGCAAGTTGGATGGGCTTGCGGCCCCACCAGCCGCGAATCTTGGGCGATACAAGTGCCGAGGGCGCAAGCGATGTCAAGCCGCCATCGACTGGCAGATCCACACCGGTCACAAAGCCAGCTTCGTCAGAGGCAAGATAGATCACTGCGTTGGCCACGTCATCTGGCACCCCGACACGACCAATGGGGTAGGCCTCCTTGTCCAGTCGAAGGTCGGCGGCGGTGCGCCCCTCAAGCGTGCGCGCCGTCATGATCAGCCCGGGCGCCACCGCATTGCACCGGATGCCATAAGGTCCGTACTCCACTGCAAGCTGCTTGGTCAGGGCGCGAATGCCACCCTTGGCTGCGGTGTATGCCGCCAGATTGGGGTTGGCCGTGATCTGGTTGACCGAACTCAAATTCACGATACTGCCCTGTTGCGCTTTCATCATGTGCGGCAGCACCGCACGGCAGGCGCGAAAAACAGAAGACAGTGCCGAGTCAATCGTGCTCTCCCACTCCTCATCGGTGCAGAGGTGCGCAGGTCGCTCGGTATATGCCACCGCGTTGTTCACCAGGATGTCAATCCGGCCAAACCGCACCATGGTTTGTTTGACTAACTTGATGATTGCAGCTTTATCCGACACGTCCATTGTTTTGACCTGGTGGTCGGGCATGCGCTTCTTCAGGGCTCTCGCGGCCGCCTTGTCGCGTTCCAGCGCAATAACCTGGCAGCCCTGGGCCGCAAAACCGAGCGCAATGGCTTCGCCGATGCCGCGACCCGCACCGGTGATGATGGCGACCTTGTTGCTGAGCCTCATGATTTCACCGCGCCCGCTGTGAGCCCCTGAATAAAAAACTTCTGCAGAAAGGCAAACCCGATGACCACCGGTAACGAGCTGACGATGGACGCCGCCATGGCACCAGCCCAGTCGCTCTTGCTCTCGCCGATGTAGTTCAGAAGCAGCGCAGGGCCCACCGTGCGCAACTCGGGCTTGGTAATCAGGGTGAGCGAGAACAGCAGGTCGTTCCAGGCCCACATGAAGGAATACAGCCCTACCGTCACCATGGCAGGCATCGCCAGTGGCAACACGATTCGGTGAAGGATGTAGAGCTCGCCCGCACCATCGGCTCGCGCTGCCTCAATGATTTCGGTCGGAATATTCACAAAGTAGCTGTACAGCATGTAGGTGCCGCTAGGCAGGGCCAGAATGATGTAGGCCAGGATCAAGCCAAGATGGGTGTTGAGCAAGCCAAATTGCTGCAGCAACGGGTACAGGCTGATCAACAGCATGGCGAACGGAAACATTTGCGCAGAAAGCATGAGAAACATCAGGGGCTTGCGTCCCCGGTAGCGGAATTTTGCAAAGCTGTAAGCGGCGTAGGTTGCCAGAATCACAGTCAAAAGCGCACCACCACCGGCTGTGATCAGGCTGTTTTTAAGGTTGTCCACCATGTCGCCACGGGCGAACAAACTGGTGTAACTGCCCATGGTTGCGGTCTTCGGCCAAAGCGTGGGGAAGCGCACAAACACTTCGCTCTCAGGTTTGATCGACGTGAGTCCCATCCAGATCAGCGGCAGGAACAGAAACGAGGCAATCACGGCAAAGATGGTCCAGAACGCGATCCGGGCGCGCCACGTCAAAAGCTTAAGCATGGTTTTAACTTTCGCGCTTGAACAGAATGCGCAGATAGAACGTGGTGGGAACTGCAATCGTGACAAACCACATCACGCCGACTGCGCAAGCGGTACCCATGTCCCAGTTTTGAAAGGCCTGCTTGTAAACCTCTACCGACAACATCGTGGTGGCCTTGATGGGCCCGCCCTGGGTCAATGCGTAAATCACGTCAAAGGCCTGCAGGTTTCCCATTGCACCAAGGATCGTCACGATGATCATGGTGGGAGCAAGATGCGGCAGCACCACGTACCTCAAAACGCCGACGTTTTCACATCCATCCACGCGGGCAGCGTCCACCTGATCCTGGGATACGCCCTGCAGCCCGGCCAGGAAGAACGCCATGAACAAAGGGACGGAAAGCCACGCCTTGGTCAATATGACTGCTGCCATGGCGCCCTTTTCTTCTGCCAACCAGGTAATGGGCTCTGAGATGGCGCCGACGGAGAGCAGCACCGCATTGAGAACACCATACTGCCCGTTGAAGATCCATGCGGCCAAAAACGCAGTGACTGTGGTGGGAAGGACCCACGGCAGCAGCGACAACGATCGCACAAATACCCGCCCTTTGAACGACTGATTCATCATCAGCGCCCAGGCCAGGCCCAGCACAAAGGTCAACCCGGTCGTCGCCACCACGAACAGCAAGGTGTTAAGCCATACGGTTGTGGTGCCGGGGTCTGCAAGCAAGCGCGTGAAGTTACCCAGACCCACAAACGCCGGCTTATCCATGTCAATCGTGTACTTGTACAACGACAAGCGCAACGACTGAATGAACGGGTAAAGAATCACGACAGCGAAAGCGATGAGCGCCGGCAAAAGCAGTAGAAGCCCCGTTCGACGCTCGTGCGCCTTGAGTTGACCCCGCTTTGGACTGGAATAGGTCGTCATTGTTTATAGGGCCATCGCGGGTGAGAATTAGTGGGTCCGAGGTCGCGCGTCACGCCTTCGGCAATTCGGCCATCTTGGCCTCAAGCCGCCGGCTCATGCTCTCGATGGCAGCCTGCGGCGTCTTTTGACCCAGTAGCGAGCCTTGCACCTCTTCACCAATGATCGTGACCGGGTCCGCAGAGGTCGTCCACTGCGACACTTCGTCCCGCTCCGCCGTGCGTGAGCCCTGAGTCCAGGCAGTCACATACGGGTCGTTGGCCAGCAAAGCCAAAGCGCTGTTGGTGACCGGGAACAACCCCTGCTCCTTGAAATACTGAAGCTGATTGGCATCGCTCAAAGCCAAATGGCTTGCAAACTTTGTTTGCATCGACTGTGCATTAGGCGCGCCCTTGCCATCATTGAACATGGTCAGCAAATGGCCCCAGGCGAAGGACTGTGGCGTATCACCGCTTTTGAGAACGGGCGTGGCCATGGCCTGTACAAACACGTCAAACTCAGTGCCTTTTCCAGAGTTGTTGCGGGCAAAGCCGCGTGCTAGCGGCGCATCCTGATAGAACCCGGTTTGATTTTGCGCATACATACGGCGCGCGTCAGGCCGATCAATGTCTTTGGCAGCAAGACCGTCCTTGACCAGATCTGTCATGAAAGACAGCGCACGCACGGCGGCGGCGCTGTTGACCACCACTTTGCCCTTGGCATCAAACACTTCGCCGCCAAAGGTCCAGAGCCAGACCTGGAAGTCAGGGCTCAGGGAGTTGTTGTTCTTGGTTGACATGGCGTACGGCACACTTTGTGGCTGGGTTTTCTTGATGGCCTTGAGCGCCTCAATGAACGCATCTACCGTCTTTGGTGGCGCGGCGACACCGGCATCCTTCAGCACCTTTAGGTTGGCAACCATCCCGATGGAGCCAGCCGTCCATGGCAGGCCAAGCTGCTTGCCTCGATAGTCGCCCAACTTCAGTACACCGGGGCTGATGAGCTTTTCAAGTGCGCCCTTGCCGTACACCTCATGCATGTCATTCATCTTGCCGGTGCTGGCAAATTGCGGCAGCCAACGCTCAGCCAGTTGAACGACGTCAAGAGGTTGACCTGAGCGCAACCGAAGCAGAATGTTTTGCTGCATCTGCCCCCAAGGGAATCCGACCACATCCAGCTTCACGTCGGCATTGGCCTTGCGATACCCGTCAAACATGGCGCTAAGCGTGGGCTTGCTGGCGGCCTCATCTTGCGACCAGCCCACATAGGTCAGCGCTTTCGATTGGGCCAACGCGGGAAACGCGCCAACGACCGAGGAGGCAGCTGCTGAGGCGGTGAAAAGTCTTCTGGTGATCATAATGTCTCCTGATTAAAGTTTCATTGATTGGAACAAGTTGGATTGATGGATTATTTTCCACATCACGTGTTCCAACCATTGGTACTTACCCTAAACAAAAAGACCTGCCAAATCATCGCCAAACTAAATCTCGTGCCTTATATTGCAAGAGATGAACGCTCTAATCACCACAAATTGACTCTGTACAATCATTTTGTTTCTGTCAATGGAACACATTTGAATTGCCGCGCATGTTGATCAAAGAACAAATTTCCGCCCCAGAAGAGTCCTCAAGCGCAGCAGGTGCCGGTGTTCTGGAGAAAGCCATGAGTCTTTTGAATATTCTTTCAATTGCCCGTGCGCCCATGACATTCACCGAACTACTACGTGCTGGCAATCTACCCAAAGCCACTCTGCACCGCATTCTTGCCACGTTGATGCGGGAGGGTCTATTGCGCCATGACACCTATTCAAAAACATACCAACTGGGTTTTCGCCTGCTCGAACTGGCACACGAGGTGTGGAGTGATTTCGACCTGCGGCTTGCTGCGCAGGACGAACTCATCCGCCTGCGTAACGTGGTGGGAGAAACTGCACAACTTGCCGTGCTGGATGGTGACAGCGTCGTGTTGATCGCCTCCGAAGAGGCAGGCCGGGATGTACGCCTAACCTCCAAAGTGGGCCTTCGTCTGCCCATACATGCCACCGCGCTTGGCAAGGTAATCGTTTCCTATCTGTATCCTCAAAAGCAGATTGAACTCTTGCAAAGCCTGACGATGAAGGCGTATACAGACCGCACCCTGACCACCATTGACAGCCTGCGGCGTGAACTGGATTTGACGCGGGCCCGTGGCTACGGGCTCGAGTACATGGAATTCGATGGGTCATTCGCCGGCGTTGCTGCCCCCATCTTTGACATTGAAGGCCGGCCGATCGGTGCCGTTTCGTTCAATGGGTCACCGGGGCAACTTGACGCAGCCCGTGCGCACAGCCTGTCTTCAACACTGATCGGAGCGGCACGCACCATTTCCCACAATGCCGGAGGGCAGTTCATGTCGATCGAGCCCAAAGCGGTACCGGCTGAAGATGCCAGCTTCAACATTCAATGTGTCGCACAAACAAGATCGCTGCTGGGTGAAGGCCCCACCTGGTCCCCGCGCGACAGCGCGCTGTATTGGGTCGACATCCTCACGCCCTCGGTTCATTGTTATGACAACCAGAAGGGGGTGGATACCGAAGTCAAGGTCGGCTCGATGGTGAGCGTGGCCATTCCCAAAGCCACCGGCGGCCTTCTGGTTGCAACGCCCGGTGGATTGATGACGCTTGACCTAGACAGCAAGAATCTGAGCTTTTTCTGCCATCCTGAGTCTGACCGTCCGGGCAATCGCTACAACGACGGCAAGTGTGACCGCATGGGGCGTCTGTGGATCGGCACGCTAGACATGGGCACAGCCGCCAACCGTGGCAACCTGTTTCGGGTGGATGCCGACGGAACGTGGAAGAAGATGGACTCTGGCTTCACAGTTGCCAACGGCTTGGGCTGGAGCCCGGACAACAAGCGGATGTACTTTGCCGATTCACCGAGGCGGACGATCTATGTCTACGACTTTGACCTGCTCGCAGGCACAGTCTCGAACCGCCGCCCTTTCATCACGCTGGATGCCGGTGATGGAACGCCCGATGGCATGACCGTCGATGAAGATGGCTGCCTGTGGATTGCGATCTGGGATGCCTGGCGCGTATCACGCTACTCCCCCGACGGCCAGGAAATGCTGCGCATCAAAATGCCAATACCCCGGCCAACGAGTTGCTGCTTTGGCGGTGCCAACCTCGACACGCTGTACATCACCAGTGCGTCAGTGCGACTCAATGAAGCGGCCCTGGCGGCGGCACCACTCTCCGGCTCACTCTTTTCGATTCGCATACCTGGCGTGCGCGGCTTGCCAGAAACCACGTTTGCGGGCTGAGCCCGTGCAGATCAACACATTTGCCACCTACTGGGTAAACCCCATCGCCGAGGAATACCCATAGGCTACGCCTACGAACCCGCTGTCTGACGACGACGTGGGTGGCAGGACGTTCAATCCGTTGTATGGCGGCAGGGGTGGCGACCCAGTTTGAGGGCTGACCGTCAGCCCGGCGGTCAAGCCAGCGCCGACCTTTGCAAGGCTTGCGCAAGACGATACGACCGGCGGTCTGGCAGCATTGCATCGCCAGGCCGCCTCGATTGCCACTGCATTCGTTTTATGCCGCAGTTCTGCCTGCTGAACGGCTCCCAAAACGACCTGATGGAATGCCGCGAGCATGCTGGCGTACAACACCCCGACCACCAAAGTGATCACCACGGGTGAGTACAGAATCGCGAATCGGTGAACTTGAGCAGACATGGCGTTCTCCTTGTCTA
>JANPAZ010000381.1:0-1546 GCA_031430225.1 Rhodoferax sp.
TCGGGCTCCATCATGGTCAGCATGGCCGAGAGCCGCAAGGCCGAAATCCCCAACTTCACGGGTGGCGAGGCGGCCAGCATCACCATGCAGGGCAACCCCTATATCTTCCGCACCAGTTTCACGCAGGCGACTGCCATGCCCAAGGTGGCACGCTATATCAGCGACCAGGCCAAGCTCAAGACCCTGGCCATCATCTATGTGAACAATGACTTCGGCAAGGGCGGCCTGGACATGATCAAAAAGGCGCTGGCCAACTCCAGCACGAAGGTGGTTGCCGAGGTGTCTACCGACGCAGGTCAGGTGGACTTCTCCGCCGCTGTGCTGAAAGCCAAGCAAAGCAACGCCGACGGCGTATTTGCCTATTCCAACGAAGAAGAGTCAGCCCGCATCTTGCGCGAGCTGCGCAAGCAGGGCTGGACCAAGCCCATCATTGGTGAAACGACGCTGACCGGCCAGAAAGTGATTGAGCTCGCCGGTGAAGCCGCCAACGGTGCTGTGGCTCACGTGGGGTTGACGGTTGATGCACCGCTGCCTGCCATTCGCGCCTTCCGCGCCAAGTTCGAGAAAGAATACAAATACATTTCCGACCACAACGGCATGAAAGGCTACTCCGGCATCTACACCCTGAAAGCAGCCATTGAGAAAGTGGGCAAGCTGGACCGCAAGGCTGTGGCCGTTGCCATGCACGGCCTGAAAGTGACCACGGCCAAAGAACCCGGCATTTTGATGGATGTGAGTTTTGACAACAATGGCGACCTGGACCGTGAAAGCTTTCTGGTGGAAGTGAAAAACGGCAAACAGGAAGTGGTAGCCACACTGCCTCCGCTGGGTGGCGCAGCGGTTGCTTCACCCGCCAAGAAGTAATCTATACATTCACCGTCATGACCGACTTCCTTCAACTCTTCTTCAGTGGCATGGCCACTGGGGCCATTTACGGACTGGCCGCATTGGGCTTTACGCTACTGTGGCAGGCCAGTGGAACCATCAATTTCGCCCAGGGCGAATTTGTCATGTTGCCCGCGTTCATGATGCTGGCGTTCATGTCGTTCGGCGCGCCGCTGGCCGTGAGTTTTGTGTTCTCGGTCGTGCTGGCGGTCATCGTTCTGGGCTGGATCTTCAAGCGCGGCATTGTGGACCCGCTGTTCAAGTTCGGCATGATGCCCATCGTGGTGGCCACCATTGGCTTGAGCATTGCCATGCGCAACGGTGTGAAGGCGGGCTACAGCGCGGAGGCGCATCCTTTCCCCAGCCTGTTTGCCGACAAGCTCTACAACATTGCTGGCGTAACGGTCACCTTGTCTGACGTGGGCACGTTTGTGCTGGCGCTCGCGCTGGTGTTTACCACCCAGGCTTTCATGACCAAGACAGTGACGGGCCGCGCCATGCAGGCGGTGGCCCAAAACACCGAGAGCGCTTCCGTGCTGGGCATTAACGTGCCGCGCATGATCTTCTACGCGTTTGCCATCAACGCCGTGTTGGCGGTAGCCGCGGCGCTGCTGGTCACCCCTACCTACCTTGCGAAATTCGACATGGGTGAGTCGCTGGG
>JANPAZ010000382.1:0-9626 GCA_031430225.1 Rhodoferax sp.
TTTCATCAGTGGGTACCGGGGCTCTCCGCTGGGTGGCTACGACCAGGCGCTGTGGAAGGCCGAAAAATTTCTCAAAGCCCAAAATATTGTGTTTCAGCCTGGCGTGAATGAAGAGCTTGCAGCCACCGCCCTGTGGGGCACCCAGCAGTTGGGCTTTGCGCCAGCTGGCAGCAACAAGTTTGATGGTGTTTTTGGCATCTGGTATGGCAAGGGCCCGGGCGTAGACCGTTGCTCTGATGTTTTCAAGCACGCCAACATGGCGGGTACGACGCCCTGGGGTGGGGTGATTGCCGTGGCCGGCGACGACCACGTCGCCAAAAGCTCCACCGCGGCGCACCAGAGTGACCACATCTTCAAGGCCTGTGGCACCCCGGTGTTCTTTCCGGCCAGTGTGCAGGAGATTCTGGACATGGGCATTCATGCCTTTGCCATGAGCCGTTTCTCGGGCGTGTGGGCGGGCATGAAGACGATTCAGGAAATCGTGGAGTCCAGCGCCACAGCGATGATCGACCCCGAACGTGTAGACATCAAAATCCCGACCGATTTTGTGATGCCGCCCGGCGGCGTGCATATCCGCTGGCCCGATTCGGCGCTGGAGCAGGAAGCTCGCCTGTTTGACTACAAGTGGTACGCCGCGCTGGCTTACATCCGCGCCAACCGGCTGAATTACAACGCCATTGAAGGGCCAAACGACCGCTTTGGCCTGATGGCCAGCGGTAAGGCCTATAACGACACGCGCCAGGCTCTGCTCGACCTGGGGCTGGACGATTTGACCTGCCAGCGACTGGGAATCCGCCTGCACAAGGTGGGAGTGGTGTGGCCGCTGGAGGCGCAGTCCACACGCGAATTTGCGACCGGCCTGCAAGAAATTTTGGTAGTCGAAGAAAAGCGCCAGGTCATTGAATACCAGCTCAAGGAAGAGCTTTACAACTGGCGTGCCGACGTGCGACCCACCGTGTTGGGCAAGTTCAACGAAGTGGACAGCGCAGAAGCCGGCAGCCGTTACGGAAGTGGCGGCGAATGGTCCATGCCCAACCCGACGGCCAACACGCTGCTGCGAGCCAATGCCGATTTGACCCCTGCCATCATTGCGCGTGCGATTGCGAAGCGCCTCAATAAATTGGGTGTGGATGCCGGCACCGCCGCCCGCATGGATACCCAACTGGCGATTCTGGACGCCAAGGAGCGTTCCATGCAGGTGCTGGAGGTCAGTGGCGTCAAGGGTGCCGATCGCCAGCCCTGGTTCTGCTCGGGTTGCCCGCACAACACCAGCACCAAGGTGCCCGAGGGCTCGCGTGCCATGGCCGGCATAGGCTGCCATTTCATGAGCATCTGGATGGACCGCAGCACGACGGGCTTCACCCAAATGGGTGGTGAGGGCGTGCCGTGGGTTGGCCAGCAGCCGTTCAGCAACGACCCGCATATCTTTGCCAACCTGGGTGACGGAACCTACTTTCACAGTGGTTTGCTGGCCGTGCGCCAAAGCATTGCATCGGGCGTGAACATCACCTACAAAATTCTCTATAACGACGCCGTTGCCATGACCGGTGGCCAGCAGGTGGGTGAGCGACCCGAAGGCCACTCTGTTGTGCAGATAGCCCAGTCCATGCGGGCAGAGGGCGCTATCAAAATAGTAGTGGTTACAGATGAACCAAAAAAATACGATGGCGCGAAGCTGGTGGACGGCGTCACCGTGCACCACCGGGACGAGCTGGACACCATCCAGCGACAGTTTCGGGAGATCAAGGGCACCACGGTCATCATCTACGACCAGACCTGTGCCACTGAAAAGCGCCGCCGCCGCAAACGGGGCACCATGGTGGACCCGGCCAAACGCGTGGTCATCAACGAGTTGGTGTGTGAGGGCTGTGGCGACTGCGGCGTGCAGAGCAATTGCCTGAGCGTGGAACCTCTGGAGACCGAGTTTGGTCGCAAACGCCAGATCAACCAGAGCACCTGCAACAAGGACATGTCGTGTCTCAAGGGCTTTTGCCCGAGCTTTGTCACGGTGGAAGGTGGACAACTCAAGAAGAAGTCCAAATCAGGAGACGCCAGCGCCTTTCCCTCGCCGTTTGAACTGGCGCCCCTGCCGCAGCCCGTATCAGCCCACGAGGCCTCGGGTGGCTCCGCGCCCTGGGGCATTGTGGTGGCAGGCGTAGGTGGAACGGGCGTGATTACGATTGGTCAGTTGCTAGGGGTGGCGGCCCACATCGAGGGCAAAGGCATCGTCACGCAGGACGCGGGCGGGCTGGCACAAAAGGGCGGCGCCACCTGGAGCTATGTGCTGATTGCCGACCATCAGGACGACATCCGCACCACGCGAGTCGGCATGGCGGGCGCTGACCTGATCATTGGCTGCGACCCAATCGTGACCGTGGCGAAGGAGACGCTGCTGCGCATGCGCGCGGGCCGTACCCATGTGGCGCTCAATTCCAACAGCACGCCGACAGCCGCATTTGTAAAGAATGCCAATTGGCAGAACCCGGCGCAACAATGCGTGGCGGAAATCACGGAGGTGGTGGGTGAATCTGGGGTCGGCGTTTTCGATGCAGATGTTGCGTCCACCAAATTGCTGGGAGACAGCATTTACACCAACCCCATGATGCTGGGCTACGCCTGGCAAAAGGGCTGGATTCCGCTTGAAAAAGAATCGCTGATGCGGGCCATTGAACTCAACGGCGTGCAGGTCCAGCAAAACAAGCTGGCGTTTGAATGGGGCTGTCGCGCAGCACATGACGCCAAGACTTTCGCGGAAATGCTGCGGCCCTACAACGTGGTGGAATTCAAAAAGCGCGACGGGCTGACTGACATCATTTCGCGCCGAGTGGAGTTCCTTACCGGGTATCAAGATACCGCGTATGCCGAAGCCTACAGGGCTTTTGTGAAACAGGTGCAGACCCGTGAAGAGTTGCTCGGCGTCAAACACTTGCCGTTGACCGAGGCGGTCGCGAAGTATTTGTTCAAACTGATGGCTTACAAGGACGAGTACGAAGTGGCTCGCCTGCACACCGACCCGGCGTTCCATGCCCGTATTAATGCGATGTTTGAGGGTGACTTCAAGTTGAACTACCACTTGGCGCCCCCCCTGATCGCCAAAAAAAATGCCAAAGGTGAGTTGCAGAAACAGAAGTTTGGCCCGGCCATGCTGACGGTGTTCAAACTGTTGGCGCGGCTCAAGGGCCTGCGTGGTGGGGCACTTGATATTTTTGGGCGCACCGAAGAGCGACGCCAGGAGCGCGCCCTGATTGCCGACTACCGGGCCAGCCTGGACGAGGTGATCAATGGCCTGAACGCTGCGAACCACGCCACGGCGGTTGAAATTGCGCAGGTCCCGGACCAAATCAAGGGGTTTGGCCATGTGAAGGAGCGAAACCTCCGCGCGGCCCGGGTCCGTTGGGCCGGTCTGATGGCGCAGTTTCGCGCTCCGCTGGCGCGCAAGCGCGTGGCCTGATAGTCAAAATGGCAAGTGGCCCATGTAGACAGGCTGTTCCTTGCTTCAAATAGCATAGCAAACTGGCAAAACCCTTCAAAATTAAGCCCCGCATACAATGGCGGGTTGTCCGCTGCGCCGCCAGATGGAGGGTGTCGTGTGCGGGTGGGTTTTGTTTGTTGACTAACTGTCGTGGAGTCGTCTGTGTTTATTTCTTCTGCCTTTGCCCAAACCGCTCCCGCTGCTGCCGCTGCCGGGGGAGACATGCAATCTTCGTTGATGAGCATGCTGCCACTGGTTTTGATGTTTGTGGTGCTTTACTTTGTGATGATTCGTCCCCAGATGAAAAAGCAGAAGGAGCATCGAACCATGATTGAAGCGTTGGCCAAGGGTGATGAAATTGTCACGGCTGGCGGTTTGCTGGGGAAGGTCAGCAAGCTGGGTGACAACTACCTCACGCTGGAAATCGCCACTGGCGTGGAAATTCAGGTGCAGCGCAGCGCGGTCGTGCAGGTGCTGCCAAAAGGTGCCATCAAGTAATTGCACTGGCTGATTCAGTCATCCCGTCGTGAAGACCTAAAGCCAACGCAAGCGCGATCATGAACCGTTACCCGGTATGGAAATATGCAATCATCCTGATTGCTCTGGTGGTGGGCACGCTGTACACGCTGCCCAACTTTTTTGGCGAAGCACCGGCGGTGCAGGTGTCGTCCGCCAAGGCGGCAATCAAGATTGATGCTTCGACCCAGGCAAAAATCCAGGAGGCACTAAAGGCCGCGGGCCTGGTGGCTGAGGTGGTTGCGCTTGAAGGCACCTCCGTCAAGGCGAGGTTTGATTCGGCCGAAGTGCAGCTCAAGGCCAAGGACGCGATCCAGAAGGCTCTGATACCGGACCCGGCCGAGGCGGGGTATGTGGTTGCCCTCAACCTGTTGAGCCGTTCGCCCGCCTGGCTGTCAGCCTTGCACGCAGCCCCCATGTACCTGGGTCTGGATTTGCGCGGTGGCGTTCACTTCATGCTGCAAGTGGATATGCCGGCGGCGCTGACCAAAAAAGCCGAATCCCTCTCGGGTGATATTCGGACCGTGCTGCGCGAAAAGAACATCCGGCACAGCGGCATCAGCCGTAGCGGGCAAGTGATTGACATTCGCTTTCGCGATGCGGCCACAATGGAAGCTGCCAAACGCGTGGTGCAAGACCAGTTCGCTGACTTGCAGACCACTGACGGACCCGACGGCACTGACTACAAACTCAGCGCATCGATCAAGCCCGTTGCTGCCCGCACAGTTCAGGATCAGGCGCTGAAGCAGAACATAACGACGTTACACAACCGTATCAACGAGTTGGGTGTCGCTGAACCGGTCATCCAGCAACAGGGCCTTGACCGCATCGTGGTCCAGTTACCGGGCGTACAGGACACTGCCAAAGCCAAGGACATTCTGGGCCGAACCGCGACGCTGGAAGTTCGCATGGTCGATGAGACCGGCGAAGCACGGGCTGCAGAAAACGGGTCCGGTCCGGTGCCGTTTGGCTCGGAGCGTTTTCTTGAGCGCAGTGGCCAGGCCGTCATTGTGAAGAAGCAGGTGATCCTGACAGGTGAGAACTTGACGGACGCGCAGCCAGGTTTTGACAATCAAACTCAGGAAGCGGCCGTGCATCTGACGCTTGATGCCAAGGGCGCGCGTATCTTCCGGGACGTCACGCGAGAGAGCATTGGTAAGCGGATGGCCATTTTGTTGTTTGAAAAGGGCAAGGGCGAAGTGGTGACGGCACCTGTGATTCGCTCGGAGATCTCAGGCGGGCGGGTACAGATTTCGGGTCGAATGACGACGGTTGAGGCCGCAGATACCGCCTTGCTGCTGCGCGCCGGTTCCTTGGCTGCACCGATGGAGATCATTGAGGAACTCACGATTGGCCCCAGTCTGGGCGCGGAAAACATTGCCAAAGGCTTCAACAGCGTGATCTGGGGCTTTGCGGCAGTGGCCGTGTTCATGTGCTTCTACTACATGCTGTTTGGCGTGTTCTCCAGCGTCGCGTTGGCTGTCAACCTGCTGTTGCTGGTCGCCGTGCTTTCCATGCTGCAAGCCACTTTGACACTGCCCGGCATGGCGGCAATGGCCCTGGTTTTGGGTATGGCGATCGATGCCAACGTGCTCATCAATGAGCGCGTGCGCGAGGAGCTACGCGGTGGAGCTTCACCTCAGGCTGCAATTCACTCGGGTTATGACCGCGCTTGGGCCACGATTCTGGACTCCAACGTCACCACGTTGATTGCGGGTATGGCGTTGCTGGCTTTCGGATCGGGACCGGTTCGCGGTTTCGCGGTGGTGCACTGTTTGGGCATCATGACCAGCATGTTCTCGGGTGTGTTTTTCTCCCGGGGGTTGGTAAACTTGTGGTACGGTCGGCAAAATAAGCTCAAAAGTGTGTCCATTGGTACCGTCTGGCGTCCTGAGAATCTGGCAAAACCCCAGACTCAGGTCAAAGTCGGCTAAGCCAGGTTAAGGGGAGTCAGGCATGGAATTTTTCAAGATCAAGCGAGACATTCCGTTCATGCGGAACGCTCTCATCTTCAATCTGGTTTCGCTCATTACGTTTTTGGCAGCGGTGTTTTTTCTGTTCTCGCGCGGGCTGCATTTGTCTGTGGAGTTCACAGGCGGTACGCTCATGCAGGTCAGCTATGCCCAGGCTGCTGACTTGAATTCGGTGCGGGGTACTGTTGCGTCCCTGGGTTATTCTGATGTTCAGGTTCAGAACTTTGGCACCGCGCGTGATGTGTTGATCAGAATGCCGGCTACAAAAGGCGTGAGCTCCGCGCAGCAAAGCGACAAGGTCATGGCGGCGCTCAAGGCGACTGATCCATCGGTCGGGTTGCGTCGCACCGAGTTCGTCGGCCCTCAGGTGGGTGATGAACTGGCCACGGATGGCCTCAAAGCGCTGGCTTTTGTGGTGGTTGGCATCATGATTTACCTGGCGATCCGATTCGAATGGAAGTTTGCCGTGGCGGCCATCATTGCGAATCTTCACGACGTGATCATCATTCTTGGTTTTTTTGCGTTCTTCCAGTGGGAATTTTCATTGCCAGTGCTGGCCGCCGTGCTGGCAGTGCTAGGATATTCAGTCAACGAATCCGTCGTCATTTTTGACCGGATCCGCGAGAACTTCCGCCGGTATCGCAAAATGGACACGGTTGAAATCATCGACAACGCAATCACGTCAACCATCAGCCGCACCATCATCACGCACGGCAGCACCCAGCTTATGGTGTTGTCGATGCTGCTGTTTGGCGGCGCCACGCTGCATTACTTTGCACTGGCCTTGACCATTGGAATTCTCTTCGGGATCTACTCGTCCGTATTTGTTGCGGCGGCCATAGCAATGTGGCTGGGTATTGCACGTGAGGACTTGATCAAGGGGCCGGTCAAAAAAGACGGCGACCCGAACGACCCGAACGCTGGAGCGACGGTCTAGACATTACTAAATCATGGCCACCAGTCCTTCATTTGCCCAACGTGCCCAGCTAGCCCAAGAGACGCGAAAGCGTTTTGTGGCGGATGCCGGGCGGGCCATGGTTGACATCAGTACGACAGTTCAGGAACGTCTCACGGCGTTGATGAATGAGGCTGCGCCGTCGCGCGACATGCAAATTCGGCGCGATGCCTGGACCATTTACCAGCGGTCTCGCGCGGTCTGGCTTGATGGCACCATGAAGGCGTGGCAAAAAGCGTTGCTGCCGCCGCCTGCTCCAACCAGTAAAGGCCTTGTTACGGACCTTGAAATGGAGGGTTTGCAGCTGGTCGGCACGGACGAAGTCGAAAACAAGATTGTCGCCTCCCGGCTGGTTTTGGGTGTGGTCGAAAAGATGACCGTGCAACGCGATGACCTGCGCGTTCGCATGCGGGCACTGGAAGGCGCGGAAGACCTTGAGTCGCACGATATTTTGCGCCCGGAAGTTTTGATCCTGCAAATCGTTGAGCAATGGGCGACGTGTGGAATGCCGCGCGAGTCTTGGCTACTGGTACAGGAGGCCGTTCAGCGATTGCTCATTGAGCGACTTAAAGCTGCATACGACAACTGCAACCAGTTTCTGATCACGCAAGGTGTTTTACCGACGATTGATCTGAAAGACCGGGTAAAGCGCGTTCCCACCGCTAACTCATCAGCAAGGGCGCCGCGTGCCCCGGGTCAACCCGTCGATTCAGGTCCCACCACAGGTGGCAAGCTTCCTGGACAAAGCAATTACGGCGATGTTGGCGGTCAGCACCGTGGTTTTGCCGGTCAGACGGCGCCGACCGGTCAGAGCGGAATAAACGGACCCAACTCCACCAATGCGACACCGACAAGTCGATCCGGGGAGGGAGCTTTTGGGGGCCGCCTGGGATGGGGAGGAGACCCGGCGGTTGATGGTTCCGGTACACCGCAGGCGTCTGCTGTCTCAGGGCAATCACGTGGACCTGGCTCTCAGGCCCCTTCCAGTCAATCAATGGGAGATCAACACCACGCTGCGTCGGCCTACGCCAACGCTAACGCCCATGAAGAAACCCGGATGATGACCGCCACGACGCCTTTGGCGCGGGCACGCAGCCGGGCCCAGGGCGTGATGGGTCAGCTCAAACGACTTTTGATCGGTCGAGCCGGGTCAGATTTTGAAGCCACTTCGTTCGAGCCCCCTACACCTGCGCTGGCCAAGGCCATCGCCGCGCGCCCCGTTCCGGGCGATGATGTTTATGTCGGCAGTGGCACGGTCATGGATGAGTACACCCCGGCAGGCGTTGCAAGGGTTGCCGGACGGCTGCGTGAGCAGACCACCGAGCTCAAGAACAAGGCTGAGACCAAGAGCGAAAAAGCCACCATTGAAATTGTGGCGTTGATGTTTCAGGCCATCCTGCAGGAAGACCGTATTCCGCCGGCCATTCGCGTCTGGTTTGCCCGGCTGCAAATGCCGGTTTTGCGTGTGGCTCTGGAAGAGCCCGACTTTTTCGGTACGCTGAACCACCCGGCGCGTCAACTGATCGACCGCATGGGCTCTTGCGTCATGGGTTTCGATGCCAGTGGTGTGCAGGGCGGAGCCATTGAAGCTGAAATCAAGCGCGTGGTCCAAGTGATCGAACAATACCCTGAAACCGGCAAACGCGTGTATCAGCTGGTCTATGACGAGTTCGTGAAATTTCTGGCCAAATTCCTGACCGAAAAGGGCTCGACCCAAAAAGTGGTCAGTGTCGCGCAGCAGGTTGAGCAGAAGGAGACGCTCACGATCCAGTACACGATTGAGATGCGCAACATGCTCAAGGATATGCCTGTCCAAGAGGAAATACGCGAATTCCTTTTCAAAGTATGGGCCGAAGTATTGGCCGTTGCCGCTGTGCGCAAAGGTCCTCAGCATGTGGAAACACTGGAGCTGAAAAAATCGTCTACTGACCTGGTTTGGGCGGCCAGCGCCAAGCCCAATCGCAGTGACCGTGCTCGCGTCATCGCCGATCTGCCAAAACTGTTGCAACGCCTGCGTGCCGGCATGACCCTTCTGGGCCTGGCACCGTCGCAGCAGGATGCACATGTGAAGACTGTAAGCGACACCCTGGCAGATGCGTTCCTGTCCAAAACGAAGGCCGTGCCGCAGGCCCAAATTGAAGCTATGGCCAAGCGACTTGCCAATCTGGAAGACTTCGTCAGCGAAGACGGCATGGGTGACCTGCCGCTCGATTCCGAAAGCATTGAAATCATGCTGGGCATCGATGCGTCCACCATTGATGTGGTGACCGATGGTGGCTCCAAGCCAACTGCGGCCATGTTGGCCTGGGCGCAAGAGTTGCAACTGGGTTCCTGGTTCACGCTGGACCACAACCGTCGAGTAACGCAAGTTCAATTTGCATGGCGCAGTGACCGCAAGCACCTCAACCTGTTTGCATCCACGGACGGGCACAGTTTTCTGATTCAGGCCGGGCGGCTTGCGGCCTACTTGCAGGCCGGCTTGTTGCTGCCGCAAGAGGAAGAAACTCTGACTGTGCGTGCTACACGCGACGCTTTGGCAAAACTGGAAGCCAACCCCGAAAGACTGCTGGGGTAGGGGTTTCAGGGTTTGGGCTCAGTGCGCGATGCGGTCTCGGCTGTCGTCACACAATTCGTCGAGGACCAACGCGTCAGGCTCCTCGCCAAAACTCCAGTAAACCATCAAGACGATGATTTTGAGGTCATCCAGTGG
>JANPAZ010000383.1:0-6875 GCA_031430225.1 Rhodoferax sp.
ACGGTGAATAGTGCCACCAATGTACGAATGGTTTGTGTGAAATTGTTCATGCAGCCGCCACAAACTTCAGTGCAACCCCGTTGTTGCAGTAACGCAAGCCGGTGGGCTTGGGGCCGTCGTCAAACACATGGCCGTGGTGTCCGCCACAGCGAGCGCAGTGGTACTCCTTGCGGGGATAGATCAATTTGAAATCGGTCTTCGTTTGCAATGTTCCGGGGATGAAGTCGAAGAAACTGGGCCACCCGGTGCCGCTGTCGTATTTCATGGCGGATTCAAACAGGGCCAAGTCACAGCCCGCGCAGTGGTAGGTTCCTTTGCGCTTCTCGGCGTTCAACGGGCTGGTTTGGGCGCGTTCGGTACCCTCCTGGCGCAACACCTGGTACTGCGTCGGCGTCAGGCGCTTTTGCCATTCGGCATCAGACAGCTTGAGAGGAACAATGCCGCCCACGGGGCTTGGGCCTTGCGCGGATACATGCTGCCCAAGGCCCAGCAGGCCCAACAGGGAGAGAGTGGATCGTCGGTTCACGGTGTACCTTTGTAGTGCGGTGAGTGCGAATTGGTCGGGCGAGGTGACCAAACCTTTCACTTCACTTGGCATTGTGGTGAGAAACAGTGGATGCAGCGATATGCGGTGTCAATAGACGGAATTCCCCCAAACCCCCGATGGCTACTCCCGCCCACGCATACGCTTTCCATACCCCCAGAAGACGAAGGTGCCTTTAACGCAACGTCAGCTGCAATGAAGTCGTCTTGACTCGCACCACTGTGGTCTGCACCCCATAAGGCAAAGGCACACCGCCGGAAATGGCAGCCGCACTGGTTCTGGCCTGACGTGTGATGGGTTCAATAAAGCGGCGGGCTGCTCATGCTATCAATAACCTCGTGATCGGGTTGCTGCCAGGTACTGATGCGCCGCTCGTATGATGCTGTAGGGCAACTTCCTGCCTTACAAGACATACGAAGCGGCCTTGGGCTGCGAACACCTTGAAATGCAAATGAAGTCCGACGGATTGAATACCCTCGAAACACGGGTTAAAACGCACCGGCCTGTGCATTTGGGCCGCGAGGTTTGCTGGCGGCAAACAGGCGATGGTCCGCCCCTGGTGTTGCTGCATGGCGGTCACGGCAGCTGGTTGCATTGGGTGCGCAATGTGGAAGCACTGGCCACGCGCTTCACCGTTTGGGCGCCGGACATGCCGGGGTATGGTGATTCAGACACGCCGCCTTTGCCTGACGGGGCTTCACTGGTGGAAATGACTCTGGCCACACTCAATCAGCTCGTGGCGGATAAAACACCCATTTGTATTGTGGGGTTCTCGTTCGGGGCGCTGGTTGCGGCGCATTTGGCCGCGCAACGACAAGCTGTCGTCGGTCTTGCGTTACTGGGTGCGGCCGGTCATGGCGGCCAGCGGCGCCCCACAGGCAAGCTGCGTGCCTGGCGCGGTGCCGCTGATTCGGGTGATGCGCGGGCACTGGCAGAGTTGATGCGCCACAACCTGGGTGTTCATATGCTGCACGACCCCGCGCATATTGATGATGTGGCCGTGGGTTTGCACACGCGCGCCTGCCTGCAAACACGCTTTCATAGCAAAACCATTTCACGGTCTAACGGACTGATGGACCTTCTGGACCAGTGCAACACCCCGTTGCTGCTCGTGTGGGGCGAGCACGACGTGACTGCGCAGCCCGAGGTGGTGGCGCGAAGCCTGAGCGAGAACCGCCCCAACTGCGTCACTCATGTGATTCCTGATGCAGGGCATTGGGCGCAGTACGAGCAAGCGGAGGTCGTCAACCGCCTGCTCATCGACTGGCTGGATACTGTAAGGCCAGCGCGATGAGCCAGCCCGCTGGCGATCCACCCCGTCGGCTTCACCCCGACGTGCTCAAGCTGGGGTTGGTCAGTTTTCTGACCGACCTTAGCTCGGAGATGATTTTTTCGGTTTTTGCGATTTTTTTCACCACAGTGGCGGGCGCGTCCAGCGCGTTGCTGGGGCTGATTGAAGGCCTTGCGGATTTTTCAGCGTCGTCGCTGAATTACCTGGCCGGTTGGCTGTCGGATCGCAGTGGCCGACGCAAATGGTTTGCAACCGCTGGTTATGGTTTCTCAACCCTGGCCAAACTCATCTTGCTGGTGTCTTCGTCGGTGGTGGGTTTAAGTATTTTTCGGGTTGTCGAACGGCTGGGCAAGGGCTTTCGTGGGCCTCCGCGGGATGCCTGGCTATCGTCCATTGCAGACAAAGGCTCTCGTGGCTACGCGTTTGGCGTGCACAAGGCGCTCGATAAATCGGGCGCTGTGCTCGGACCTCTGGTCGCTTATGGTTTGCTGTCGTGGCTAGGCGAGTCTGCCAGCACGTACAGCACGCTGTTTCTCGTTGCCTTTGTTCCCGCTGTGCTCAGCATCATGGTGCTCGCGCAGATTGCGGACCAGCCAGGCGCGGCGCACAAGCGCGAGAGCGTGCGCGAAAACTGGAAGCAGCTTAGCGCGGGTTTCAAGCGGTTCCTGGTGCCCGCAGGGGTGTTTGCGCTGGCGTATTTCAGCCTGGGTTTCATTTTGCTCAAAGCCCATTCCGTGGGGTTCAGCGTGACAGAAGTCGTGCTGCTGTATGCCCTGTTCAACGCCACCTGCGTGATTGCTGCGCCACTCGTAGGCAAGCTGGGCGACAGGGTGGGCCGCAGCCGCATCGTGGTTGCGGGGTACGCGGTGTATGCGGTTATCAACGTGTGGCTGGCAGTGGCTGTCACGCGGTGGGAAATGGTGGCCATATTCGCCATTTACGGACTGTTTTATGCCATTGAGGACTCGCAGAGCAAGGCCTTTATTGCTGATCTGGAGCCTGAGCGGCGCGCCACGGCGGTCGGTGCGTACAACTTTGTCACGGGTATTTTGTATCTGCCCGCCTCTCTGATGGCGGGTGCCTTGTGGGTCGTGGCGCCCAGCCTGGCATTTGTCTTGTCGGCCGTGCTGTCTGTGGCGGCCATCGTGGTTTTTGCGGTGCTGAAGCCGGCACGCCTGTAAGATCGATCGTGTTCCTACTTCTGCTTTACCAATACCTTGCGCATGTTCGATGACCTGACCCCTTTCCTTTTGCATTGGGCCATCACGGCGTTGTCGTTGTGGGTGGCCAGCCATATCTTTAAGGGCATGAAGTTTTCAGACACCAGTTCGTTGATTGTGTCGGCGCTTTTGCTTGGTTTCGCCAACGCCATCGTCAGGCCGCTGCTGGTCGTGCTGACCTTGCCACTGACATTCATCACATTCGGCCTGTTCCTTTTGGTGATCAATGCGTTGATGATCCTGATGGTGAGTTGGCTGGTCAAGGGGTTCAAAGTGTCGGGTTTCTGGACCGCGTTTTTTGCCAGCATTTTCATTTCTGTTCTCAGCCTGGTACTCGGCTCATTTGTGCTGGGGGGAAGTCCGTCGCAGACCATTGAGATGCCACGCAGCGGGGTGTGGCTCTGAGCAGGCTGTCACTTACCCGCGACAAGATTTACAAAACCGTCGCCCGCCAGTTGCACGGCAAAGTACCTTGCTGGGTCTGTGGCGAACACGTGGCGCATGCCGATGCCACGCTAGAGCACATCCAGCCCTTGAGTGAGGGTGGTAACAGCCATGCGGAGAACCTGGCTATCAGCCACGATGCATGCAATAACCGAAGGCATGTTAAGGCTCCCTTGACGGGTCTCTTCACTCAATTTTGATGTTGGCATCCTTAACCAGCTTGGCCCAGCGCGTACCTTCATCCGCTAAAAACTTGGTGAAATCTTCGGGAGACCCTGCCTCTGGGAAAGCATAGGCTTTCTTGAGTCGCTCGATCACGTCGGGGGATTTCACGGCGTTATTGAGCTCTTCGTTGAAGCGGCGCACAATCGCTGCGGGCGTGCCAACTGGGGCAACAATACCGAACCAGCCCGAGCCGCCCAACACATCACCAAAGCCAACCTCGGCAAGCGTGGGTACGGTTGGTAAATCGTCTAATCGTTTGCTAGAGGTCACCGCTATCGCTTTGAGCTTTCCAGACTTGACGTGCGGTGCTAAGAGTGCAGGCGCTGCAACCAACAACTGAATTTGACCACCCAAAACATCGGTCACGGCTTGAGGCTGACCACGGTACAAAATCGGAACAATAAATAGCTTGCGCGACATCTTTAAGAACTCGACGGGCAAGTGATTGGTGGAACCTGCACCTGAATGGGCATAGTTCAACTTGCCAGGGTTCTTGCGTGCCATGTCAACCAAATCGGTCATCGAATTGACGGCTATAGACGTCGGCACAACGACAATGTTCGGGGCGCTGGCAAATTGCCCCACAGCAGTAAAGTCTTTACGTAAGTCGTACTTGAACTGCGGGTTGATCAAGGGGCCGACGGAGCCCGTGATACTGGCAACCAAAAAAGTGTAACCATCAGGTGCGGCGTTAGCCACGGCCTCGGTGCCAATCAGCGCACCGGCACCGGGTTTGGTCTCCACAATGATGGGTTGCCCCCAGCTGGAGGCCATTTTTTCTGTGACTACGCGGGTCAAGATATCGACAATGCCGCCCGCTGGAAACGGAACGACTACCCGCACAGGTTTGGCAGGATACGTTTGCGCCTGCACGGCGGCGGCGAGCAGGAAAGCACTGGCGAAGACGGCTACTACGCGGGTGAGTTTGCGGGTACCAAACATAAGAGTTTCCTTATCCGAATGATTGAGCGATGCGGGTATTGATCTACGTTTTGCGCGGCGTATCGGGCGGTACCGAAGGCACAAACGGGAAGCGCGCTTTGGCCTTGGTGGCTGTGGTGCTGGTTGTTGCTGAGCTGCGCACATACTGTTTGGACGCATCTTTGCGTACTTGGTAGTCCCACGGCGTGTGCTGACCTTTGAGCAAAGCGCCGTGCAAAAACAATCTTCGCTTTTGGCTGGCTAACACATTCTCTTTGACCTTGCCGGGTGTAAAACGGGTCTCTATCTCGGCTGCCAAAACATTCGCCAGCGGCTTGAATTCATGCTCTTGACACAAATTGCGTAGCTCATGCGGATCGTTTTCCATGTCAAATAACATGCCTGGATCGCCCTCGCAGTAGACGTACTTGTACTTGCCTTTGCGCAAAATAAAGGCCGGCGCATAGACGCCTTCACTGGTGAATTCAATGAGAGCTTCGTCCTTCCAGGCGGCATCGGTGCCGTGCAGCCAATTGGCCAGGCTATGACCATCGCAATGATCGACAAGTTCTGGCGGCTTTCCACCGGTTGCCAAATCCAAAAGCGTCGGCAGCATATCAACCAAGCCACAATTGGCACTGACACGCTGCCCTGCTTTGCCACCCGGCGCACTGATAAAGAGTGGTACGCGAATAGAACCTTGATAGGGATTAAATTTGTACCACATCCCCCGCTCGCCCAGCATGTCGCCGTGGTCGGCAGTAAAGACGATGACAGTGTTATCAAACGTCCCTGTTTTTTCTAGCGCATCGATCAACTGACCAACCCTCTGATCGAGGTAACTGACCATGCCGTAATAGGCATGGCGTGCCGAGCGAATGTGTGCATCGGTCACGATGTGTTCATCTTGACGAATCAGTTTGTAATAGCGCTGACTCCAGGGGTCACGCTCCTCAAACGGAATAAACGGCACGGTAGGCATGTCAATCTCGGCATCGTCGTACAAGTCCCAAAATTCTTTGGAGATGGTGAACGGGTTGTGCGGATGCGTGAAGGAGGACACAAGCAAAAAAGGCCTGTCGTCGCTTCGCCTCACGTGGTCAAACAACCACTGCACCGACTGATTGGCCACATCGTCGTCGTAATCCATTTGCAAGGAACGCACGCACTGACCCGACTCCACAATCCCGCGCATGCTCATTTGACTAGGCGCGTACGGCTCGACTTTTTTTTCCCAATCGGCTGTCCAGCCGAAATCGGAAGGGTAGATATCGGTGGTGACGCGCTCTTCAAAACCATGCAGTTGATCCGGGCCCACAAAATGCATCTTGCCCGACAGACAGGTGGCATAACCCAGCGAGCGCAAATAATGCGCAAACGTAGGCACAGCCGCAGGAAACTCGGAGGCGTTATCGAAGGCCTCAATGCGCGAGGAATACTGCCCCGACATCATGGCAAAGCGCGAGGAGGCGCAAATCGGGTTGGGGCTATAGGCGTTTTCAAACACCGCGCCGCGCGCGGCAAGGCGATCTAAGTTGGGGGTTTTGACCAGCTTGTGACCGTAGGCCGAGAGGACACTGGCAGCCAATTGGTCTGCCATGATGTAAAGAATGTTTGATGCGTTTTTCATGGCACTTCCCAATCAATGAGGTGAGGCTGTTCAGGGCACCAAAATCACTTTGGCAGACGCCGCCTTGCCCTGATCCAAATCCATAAACGCCTGCGGGCCATCGGCCATGGGGCGAACGTCCACCCAGCTCAGGTCGCCAAAGGCGCCGCGATGGATGGCCGCCACCGTGGCGCGCAAATCTGCGGTGGTGTAGGTGTAAGTGCCCAGCAAAGTAATCTCGGCCAACGTCAACCGGCGCATGTCAATCTCGCTGGCCCAGTCTTGCAAGCCAATGTGCATGACCACGCCACCCGCCCTGACCGACGCCAGTGCGGTATTGCGTGTGATCTTGGAGCCGACCGCATCCATCACATAGTCAAAGCTGTCTTCCGCTGGGCTGCTGTCTTTGGGGTTGTGGGTCTTGACCTTTGCGTGCTTTTCCAATTGCTCGCGGCGCAAGGGGTTGACCTCGGCGACAGTCAGGTCGGTGCAGCCGTAACTTTTGAGCAGCAGGGCGGCGAGCATGCCAATGGCACCGCCCCCCAAAATCAGGACGCGGCACTCCTGCACCGGACGCACCAGCACGCGCATGGATAAGTTGATGGCGTGCAGCGCAGTGGC
>JANPAZ010000384.1:0-2841 GCA_031430225.1 Rhodoferax sp.
CATTGGCCAGCTTGTGTTTCTTGATGAAGGTGTCAAAGCTGCAATCGCTGCCCACGTGGGTGAACTCCACGCCGGGCACGTCGTAAGGTGTTGCGCC
The DNA here is from genome assembly GCA_031430225.1 of Rhodoferax sp. Taxonomy (GTDB): domain Bacteria; phylum Pseudomonadota; class Gammaproteobacteria; order Burkholderiales; family Burkholderiaceae_C; genus JANYCG01. The sequence goes on from JANPAZ010000384.1 coordinate 98, forward strand.
GGTTTCCTGCGCCACTCGCATCACGTCGGCTGCAGGCACGTACAGAAACTCAGGTGCGCTGTCGATGAACCGGGCGATCAGCCACGGGCACGCGATGCGGTCGATCTTGGGGCGTTCCCGGGTGATCCATTTCACTGCGTTTCTCCCGCAAGAGCCTGGGTGGTGAGGCCGGCTTTGCGCCATTCATCAATGCCGCCTTCCAGGTGTCTTGCATCGTGACCCAGTGCGCGCAGGCACGCTGCCAGGGCCTGGCTTAGTTCGTGCCCGTAAGCGCAGTACACCACCACGGGTGCGCCCGTTGCGATGTGGTCTTTCCAGTCGAGCCAGTGAGCCGGGTTGCGCCAGATCGTGCCAGAGAGTTCGTCTGCCTCGGCCGCTCGTTTGATGTCGCGCCGGACGTCCAGAAGTGTGTGTTTGTGGCCCTGGTCGCGCCAGGCGGCAAGCTCGCTGACCCGCATGGTGCTGGATGTTGTGGTGTGAGTTGTCATGGTGTTTTCCTCTTTAAAAAAATAGCCACGGCTTAAGCCACGTGACGATTAGCCCAATCGCCGCACAGGCTCCCAAGAGCGGGATGACACCCACCTTGAACCGGAACAGCGCTACGGCAGCAGCCACAGTGACGGCTGCCGACACATAGTCAAACGCGCCATTGAACCCTTGCGGCCACAGCACGTGGTACGCAAAGAACAGCGCCAAATTCACAATGACGCCGACCACGGCGGCGGTGATGGCAGTGAGTGGCGCGGTGAACTTCAGGTTGCCGTGCGTAGTCTCGATCAAGGGTCCACCGGCCAGAATGAAAATGAACGAAGGCAAGAAAGTGAAATACGTCACCACGGTGGCCGCTACCGCACCGCCCAGAAAGAGCGCATCGGGTCCAAATATTTGTTTGATCCAGCCGCCCACAAAGCCGACAAACGCCACCACCATGATCAGCGGCCCGGGGGTGGTTTCGCCCAATGCCAGGCCGTCAATCATTTGCGCGCCGCTCAGCCACTGATGGGTTTCAACCGCACCCTGGTACACGTAGGGCAACACCGCATACGCACCACCGAAGGTGAGCAGCGCGGCCTTGGTAAAGAACCAGCCCATTTGCGTCAGCACACCATTCATGCCAAAGGTGGTGATGAGCAGGCCCATAGCTGCGCCCCACAGCACCAGGCCTGTCATGAGGATCTTTACCAGCCAGGCTTTGGAAAACCGGGCGTGCTCGGGCGTGGGCGTGTCGTCGTCAATCAGGGCCGGGCCATAAGATTCCTTCGCTACGCCGTGCCCACCCCCCACTACAAATACGTTGGGCGCAAAACGCCCGCCCACATAGCCAACGAGCGCGGCACTCAATACGATGAGGGGAAACGGCAGTTGCAACGCAAAGATAGCGACAAACGCGGCGCCGGCGATGGCCCACAGCCAGTTGTTTTTGAGTGCCCGGCTCCCTATGCGGTGCGCCGCGTGCAATACCAGCGCTGTCACCGCAGGCTTGATGCCATAAAAGATGCCGGCTACGACGGGCAACGAGCCAAAGGCCACGTAAATCCACGACAGACCGATCAGGATGAAGAGCGACGGCAGCACAAACAAACTACCCGCCACAATGCCGCCCCAGGTTCGGTGCATCAGCCAGCCAATGTAGATAGCCAGTTGCTGTGCTTCTGGCCCGGGCAGTAGCATGCAGTAGTTCAGCGCATGCAAAAAACGCTTTTCGCTGATCCAGCGTTTTTGCGCCACCAGCTCGGTGTGCATGATGGCGATCTGCCCGGCAGGACCACCAAAACTGATGAAACCCAGGCGCAGCCAGAAGCGAAAGGCCTCATAAAAGCTGACAGGGGCCGGACAGAGAAGATCTTTTTTGTCGTTCATGGGTTTCATCAATCTTTGCTATTTCCGGGGTTGGCCGGGTTGGCATAGAGCGCGTCAAACACGGCACTGGCGGCAGTCAGCAGGGCGTCGTCATCACCATGCACCGCGCGCAGGCCACCCAGCACGGCTTCTAGTCCAGCGGCCTGGGCAACCGGTATGCCGCCCGCGTCGAGGTAATGCACCGTCAATGCGATGTCTTTGAGGCGCGCGTCCTGCTCCAGAGCGAAGCTGAGCATCAGCACTTCAAAACTCACGTGTTCCCGACCGGCAGATGTGACGTGCGTGAAACGCGCGCCGTCGTAGTCAAAACCGAGTACGTTTTTGGGTGCCTTGGTTGGGTCGGCCAGCCAGACGAAGCTGGCTTCACGGTCGATGAAGCGCCGAATCAGCCACGCGCAGGCCAGTCGATCAACCCATGGTCTGGCGCGTGTTGCCCAGCGCTTGCCCTGAAATTTGGCGGTGTCCAGGCGGGGAATATCGCCTTTAGCCGCTTGCGGCTCGCCTTTGGAAAAGCGCGCATCAAGCTCGCGGCGCAGCGTTGCCAGATCGGCATCAGCCTGGGCACCAGCGGGTCCCGGGTAGTAATCAATCCGTTTGAGCGTCAGGAGTGCATCTGCCACTGTGCGCACGCGTCGGCGGGCTTCAGTTTCTCCCAAGCCATCAAGTTCTGCCAGCGCCGAGCGCAACGACTCGTGCCACGCGGTATACGCGTCGGTGCGGTCGAACTGGGCCAATATTTCCAGCCGCTGGGCATCGTCTTTGGGTGACAAGGTCAGCACCGACGCTGTTCCACCGTGCTCGCGCACTTCCACGCCCAGCGCCTCCAGCGCTGGCGAATGTTCCATTGGCAGCAAATATGCGCCATCACGCAGCGCGGCGCACCC
>JANPAZ010000385.1:0-1700 GCA_031430225.1 Rhodoferax sp.
AACGAATCCCCCGGCAGAAACGGCATCACCACCACGCCCGTCTCGACAAAAATGATGAGGAATAGCAAAGCGTAAACCCACATCCCGTAGGACGTGACAAACGCCTCCAGGTGTTTGTCCACGTGCAGGATGAAGTCAATCAAGAAGGTGAGTAGTTCCATGGGGACGGATTATCCCCGCGTTGGGGATAATGCTTTTCGGTCTTAAGGGTGAGGGATGTGCACTTACACTCAGTCATGCGCAACGACTCTGCCCGCCTCAACGAACTTCGCCGCCTGCTGATTCTCGATTCGACGAAAGAGAAAGCGTATGACGACATTGCGCAATTGTTGGCAACCAGCCTTGATGTGCCGATCGCCATGATCAATTTTCTGGACGCTGAACGTGACTGGTTCAAGTCCTCCGTCGGGTTGCGCCAGACTCAGGGCCCCGTGGGAACCTCCTTTTGTGAAGGATTCTTTCAGTCTGACGACGATTTGATAGTGAGTAATGACACCACAGTTGACCCCCGCTATTCGAGCAATCCGCTGGTGGCGGGGGAGCCTTTCATCCGCTTTTATGCCGGTGCGAGGCTCACGGTCTCCGGGCACACGGTGGGAACCCTGTGCGTCTACGACATCCGGCCGAGATCGATTTCTCCCGCACAGATGAAACATATTCAAATGTTGGCGCAGGACGTATTGACCTTGATGGCATCGAGAGGCTGAGCGGCTACCGCCAGCGGGCTTGTGGCGATTCTGTCGCACCTAAAATGACGACGTGAATGCCCCACTGACCTCAAACCCGACTCATTCCCGCCGCCCCATCCGCGAACTGCCCGACGAGCTGATCAGCCAGATCGCGGCGGGCGAGGTCGTGGAGCGCCCTGCATCCGTGGTGCGCGAGCTGGTGGACAACGCGCTGGATGCCGGTGCCACCCAAGTCACATTGCGCGTGCTGGCGGGCGGAGTGCGGCTGATTTCAGTCGAAGACAACGGCGGCGGTATTTTGCGCGAAGAGCTTTCGCTGGCTTTCAGGCGGCACGCCACCAGCAAGATCAGCAACCTGCTTGACCTGGAGTCCGTCGGCACCATGGGGTTTCGGGGTGAAGCGCTGGCCGCTATCAACTCCATAGCTGACTGCGCAATCCATTCGCGGGCCAATGGCCAATCTGATGCTTATTCGCTGGAAGGTCGCACCGGTGAGCTGAGACCCGTGGCGCGTAGCACGGGCACCACAGTGGAAGTGAAAGAGCTGTTTTTCCGCACCCCTGCACGGCGCAAGTTTTTGAAAACCGACGCCACCGAACTCGCACATTGCGTTGAAGCCGTGCGTCGCCATGCACTGGCCCGCCCCGACGTGGGCTTTGCCATCTGGTCCGAGGGCAAACTGGTAGAGCAATGGCGCCCCTGCACCGGTGCTTCTGAAGCAGCGCTGGACCAACGGCTGGCAGACGTTCTGGGCGCTGATTTTGTCGAGCGCTCGGTGCGGGTCGACTACCGCAGCACCGCCATGCATGGGCAACAAGCCGTGCGGGTATGGGGCCGGGCGGGCATCCCCGATGCAGCCCGCGCGCGCGCAGACCAGCAGTTTTGCTATGTCAATGGCCGGTTTGTGCGCGACAAGGTGCTGACGCACGGCGCGCGCAGTGCCTATGCCGACGTGCTGCACGGCCACCGCCAGCCCGTGTACGCGTTGTATGTAGCGATAGACCCCACGCG
>JANPAZ010000386.1:0-4200 GCA_031430225.1 Rhodoferax sp.
TGAGAAAAGCCGCTCTGGCCCGCTGCGCTCAAACGCCAGCTCGGCCGTCACCTGCTCCCAGCCCTTGCCTTCATCGCCAATCAGCGCGTCGTCAGCCAGCAATACGTTGTCAAAAAACACCTCGCAGAAAAAACTGTCGCCGGACAAGTCAGTGATGGGCCGCACAGTCACCCCCGGCAACGACAAGTCCACAATGACTTGCGACAAGCCCTTTTGCCGGTCTTGCGCATCCCCCGAGGTGCGCACCAGCGCAATCATGTACTGGCAAGCCTGCGCATTGGTGGTCCATATCTTCTGGCCGTTCAGCGTCCAGCCACTGGATGTCCTGGTAGCCCGTGTTTTCACGCTGGCCAGGTCAGAGCCTGCATTAGGTTCGCTCATGCCAATGCAGAAAAAAGACTCGCCCCGACAAATGGGCGGCAGGTAAAAGCGCTTTTGCGCTTCAGTGCCGTATTTGAGGATCAGCGGCCCACTTTGCCGATCTGCAATCCAGTGCGAACCCACGGGTGCCCCAAAGTTCAGAAACTCCTCCACCAGCACATAGCGCGCAAACGGGCTACGCCCGCCACCCCCGTACTCTTTGGGCAGAGTAATGCCCAACCAGCCCTGGCGGCCCAACTCGCGGCTGAAGGCCGTGTCGTAACCCGCCCAGGATTTCGCGCGAACGTGCGCAGGCATCTCTTGCATGGCCCGGGCCAGAAACGCCCGCACCGGTGCGCGAAGGGCTTCATCCTCGGGCGGGATGGATGTCAGAGTCAGGGAATCAAGCGCACTCATTACTGTTGCTCCACCTTGGCCTTCAATGCAATGCGTTTCCAGAGCTGGATTTCCGCATTCTGAAACGTGCGCATTTCTTCCGGGCCGCCTTGCATGGTTTCGGCACCCAGGCGTTCGTAGAACTCACGCGTCTCTGGCAAGGTTTCAATTTTGGCCATCATCGCGGCCAGCTTGTCCGTCTCGGTTTTGGGCGTTTTACTTGACACCATGGCTGCCACCCAGGTGTAGGCGGTAAATCCGGGCAGCCCCGCTTCTGCCGCCGTGGGGATACCAGGCAATGCTGATATGCGTTTGTCTGAGGCCACTGCCAGCGCACGCAGCTTGCCGCCTTTGACGAGTTCTTGCGCTCCGGTCACGTCGACAAAAGCCATTTGCACCGTACCCGATACCACCGCTGTGATGGCCTCAGACGCCCCCTTGTAGGGAACATGGTGCGTTTGCACCTTGGCGGCATCGTTGAACAACTCGGCCATTAACTGGTAACCCGCCGAACCCGCGCCGTAGTCCAGCTTGTCGGGCTGCGCCTTGGCAGCGGCAATCAAATCGGTGATTGACTTGTAGGCCGACCCGGCGGGGACGACCAGCACCGCAGGAGCACGCATCATCATGGTCAACGGTGCGAATTCGGTGACGGGGTCATAGGGCAAGGCCTTGAACAAAGCCGTGTTGACAGCCAGCGTGGAGTTGCTGCCCACAAACACCGTGTAGCCATCTGCGGGGGCAGACAGCACGCTGCGAACCGCGATGAACCCGTTGGCACCTGGCTTGTTTTCCACCACCACCGATTGGCCCGTCATCTCCGACAGCTTCTTGCCAAAGTAACGAGCCGATGTGTCCGTGCCACTGCCCGGTGGAAATGGCACGATGAATTTGATGGGCTTGCTGGGGAAATCCTGGGCGACAGCGCGGCCCGGCACAACACCCAGCGCCAGGGCGGCTGCGCCGAGCAGGCACAACCCCCGTATTGCCTGCAGTGCACGCCAGGGGGTAGTTTGCAGGGTTGCAACTTGCTTCGTCATATCCATCTCCTTATTCAAGCGACGCCCCGGTCTGCTTCACCACCTTGGTCCATCGTTCTATTTCCGATTTGATATAGGCCCCGTACTCCGTGGGCGTGGAGCCCAGCGGGTCCGCCCCTTGCGCGGCCAACTTGGCCTTGACATCGCTGGAGGCCAGCGCTTTCAGCACTTCGACGTTCAATCGCCTGACAATCTCCGGCGGTGTTTTGGCGGGGACCAACATGCCCTGCCACGCGCCCACTTCAAAGCTCGGGCTCACCGTTTCATTCAGTGTGGGCACATCGGGCAGCACAGCAGTGCGCTTGAGACTCGTCACGGCCAATGCACGCAGGCGCTTGTCGCGGACGAAGGGCAAGGCTGAATTCACCGTGTCGGTCACGAACTGGGTCTGCCCGCCCACCAGATCGGTCAGCGCGGGGGCACTGCCTTTGTAGGGTGCGTGCGTGGCGGTGAGCCCTTTGCTTTGAAGCAGCAAGAAGGCCCCCAGGTGCGTGATGTTGCCGTTGCCCGCGGAGCCATAGGTGACCTTGTCCAGATTGGCTTTAACGTAGGCCAGAAACTCCTGCACATTGTTGGCCGGAACCGATGGGTGTACGGCCAACACCAGCGGGATCACGGCCGTTAACGCGACCGGTGCCAGGTCGGTTGTCACGTCATAGCTGAGCTTCTTGTACAGCGCCGGGCTGAGCGCAACAGCCGACGTGTTGTAAAAAACGGTGTACCCATCTCCCGGTGCCTTGGCGGCAAACTCGGCACCTATATTGCCGTTGGCACCGCCCTTGTTGTCCACCACCACCGGCTGGCCCATTTGCTCGGTGAGCTTTTGCGCCAGCACGCGCGCCACCAGGTCGGTCGGCCCGCCGGGCGGAAACGCGACCACCAGTTTGATGGGTTTGTCGGGGTACGTACCTTGTGCCTGCGCCCCACCTATACCGAGGCAGGCAAGGCAGGCCAGCGCCATCGCACCGGCAACATGGGTCACGGTAGCAAGTCGATTCGTGGTTTTCATGAGTCTCTCCAAAATAGGTCGATGTGTGGTTTTGTGTGTTGAATGAATCAGGTTGCCCGGCCCGCCAGCAGCCGCGTGGCGGTGTAGGTCATCACGAGCTGGTCTTTCTGGTTAAACACGCGAATGTCGGACGTGACCACGGCACGGCCACTCTTGGAGGTGGGCCGCACCCCGGTGACCTCGACTTCGGCATGAACAGTGTCACCCACCAGCACGGGCAGCAGGATTTTTTGCGTGAGTTTCAGCATGGCCAGGCCCGTGCCCTGAATCATGGTCTGCAAGATGAAGCCCTCAATCAACGTGTAAGTGAGTGCGCCGGGCACCGGCCGGCCTTCAATGGCACCACCAGCGTAGCCTTTTTCAATGAAGATGGCTTCCAGCATGCCGGTGCACGAGATGAAGTTGACCAGGTCCGTCTCGGTGATGGTGCGGCGAAATGTGCGAAACCTCTGGCCCAATGACAGGTCTTGCCAGACAAAGCCCTGGCCCAGCAACGCGGGTTGTTGTGAAGAGTGGGATGGGGATGTTGTATGAGGTGATGTCATGGCGTTAAATTTCTGAAGAATTGGACACGACAGCCCCACTGGCAACCAGACTGGCCACATGCCGCGCCGACAGCCCTGCCTGCAACAGCACGGCTTGTGTGTCGGCCCCCAGGCGCGGCGGTGTGGCCACCGGTGGCCGCTGGCCGTTAAAAAGCACCGGTACACCGGGGAAGCGCAACTGCCCCATGGCTGGGTCGTCTACCTGCGTAAAGAAGCCGGTGTCTTGCAGGTGTGGGTCTTTCTTCAAGTCATCCAGCCGGTTCACACGCCCCGCCGGAATCTGGAGCGCATCGCACAGCGCAAGCCATTCGTCGGTCGTCTTGCTCGCGCCGAATTGGCCCATGGTGTCGTAGAGCGCCACGATGTTTTGGGTGCGAGCTGCCATGCTGCTAAACCGGGCATCGCGGGCGAGTTCGGCCACGCCCATGGCGGCGAAAAAGCGCTGCCAGTGCGCATCGGTGTAGGGCATCATGCACACAAAGCCGTCAGCCGTGCGATAGGGACGGCGTGAATCTGCCAGCACGCGCGGGTAGCCCGCAGCAGATTGCGGTGGCTCGAAGTGCTGACCGTAGCAGTGTTCCACCAGGTTGAACGCCACCATGGTTTCGAACATGGGCACCTCCACATATGACCCTTGCCCTGTGGTGTGGCGCTGCATCAGCGCGGCCATGATGGCCATTGCCGCAACCAGTCCCGTGGTTTTGTCCGCCGCAATGGTGGGCAGAAACCGGGCCTCGCCCGATTGCTGCACCATCATGTCGACACTGCCCGACATACCCTGGATGATGTCGTCATACGCCGGACGACCCCCATAAGGGCCGCTCTCGGTAAAGCCATGCAGCGTGGCATA
>JANPAZ010000387.1:0-1957 GCA_031430225.1 Rhodoferax sp.
CGAATGTCTGGGTTGCCCAGCGCGGTGTAGGCGGCTTTGTGTACGGCGGCCACTTGTGCATCAGGCGTTTTGGCACTGGCTTCAATGCCAATCCAGATGCTGAACTGGTAGTCTTCAAAGCCTTTGGTCGCACTGGCCAGAGGCAATTTGGGCAAGCGGGCCAAGGTTTGGCTGGATGCGAGCGCCAACGCCTTGATTTGGCCGCCTTCAATGGCGCCAATCACCGGGCCGACCAGGGGCACGACCGCAAAGTCAATCACGCCGCCCATCAAGTCCTTGAGGTAGGGTGCCATGCCGTTGTAGGGCGCGTGCAGGCCACGGGCACCCGCCGTTTGCATGGCTTTCTCAGCCATCAAGTGGTAAAGGGAACCAATGCCGGTGGAGCCAAAACTGAGTGGCTTGTCAGCCTTCTTGGCCAATGCCAAAAACTCTTCCAGCGTATTGACCGGCAAGTCTTTGCGCACCGCAATGGCAATGGGGGTGTGGCCTACCAGGGCCGCCAAACGCATGTCTTCTGGTTTGTTTTTGGCGGCGGCCACACCCAGCGGCGTGTAGATCAGCTCCAAAGGCGAACCCGCCAACAGGGTGTAGCCATCAGGCTGGGCGTTGGCGGCCTTGAGCACCCCCAGGGAGCCACCCACGCCCACCACGTTTTCGACGATGACCGGCTGGCCAAACACTTCAGACATGCCTTTTCCGACCGCTCGGCCCAGCACGTCTGAACCCCCACCTGGAGGAAACGCCACGATCATGCTGACGGGTTTGGTCGGGTAAGTCTGGGCAGCCACTGAGGCGGCAAGCGCAAGACCGACAAACAGTGCACTGCAATGTCGAATTAAAGCGCGGGGGGTGGTGTGCATGGCGGGCTCCAGAAAAGTGGTGGTAAAAGGGGCAAGCAAAGGGGCGGAAGTGAATGGTAGGTGACCATAACAAATGCGTCCAATGACTTATTTTTCTCGTTATCATTCATTTTTCTCATGGTTTTCTGGCTGTTTTTCTAACCCTTGAGGCGCCGCAAAAGATGAATATCAAACATCTGGAGCACCTGCTGGCCCTGGCCGACACTGGCTCGTTCAGCCGCGCAGCCGAGAAACTGTTCATCACGCAATCGGCACTCAGCCGCAGCATCCAGAGCCTGGAGGACGACCTGGGTGCCAAGGTACTGGACCGTATTGGCAAGCGCAACGAACTCACGCCGCTGGGCCAGGACGTTGTCGCCCGGGCGCGCCATATCGTGCGCGATGCGGCTGAGCTGCGCCACAGCGCGCAGTTGCTGCAGCAAGGCGGCAAAGGTTCGATCAGCGTCGGATTGGGGTCAGGGCCGGGGGCGTTGTTGACGATACCGTTGATGTGCGCTGCAGCCGGGCACTACCCCGGCATGCAGGTCGCCATCACCCGTGGCCCGACCGAGCTGCAAATCCAGCAACTGCGCAGCCGCCAGCTTGATGCCATGGTGGTGGACATGCGCCGGGTCACGCCCGCCATTGACTTGAATATTGAGTCGATGGGGGACATTCGCGCGGGTTTTATCGTGAACGCGGCCCACCCGCTGGCGGCCAAACGGTCTGTGACCTTTCAGGACGTCACGCAGTACCCGGTGGCCTCCACGCCCTTGTCAGATGAAGTGGTACGCCTGCTGGTGGACCAATTCGGTGTGTTGGCCAACCCGTCGGCCATGGTCACTCTGCTGTGCGAAGACGTCGCCAGCTTGTTGGCCACCGTGGCACAAACCCAGGCGATTTATTTGGGCGTGGTGGCTGCGGCCAAGGCGGGCTTGCAAGACGGGTCACTGGTTGAACTCCTCATCAAGCCCACGCTCAAGGCGGCGGCCCGCTTTGCGTATGTCACGCTGGCGGGGCGAACCGAAGCCCCGGTGATGGCTTGGTTCCGCCAGTTTGTGCGTGAGAATTTGCACGATTGAACGCGGGGTCAAGCGCGCCGGACAACATGAAAACAC
>JANPAZ010000388.1:0-3091 GCA_031430225.1 Rhodoferax sp.
GATGGAGTTGGGCGGCCTGGTTGAGTCCCAGATCCGTCAGGCCATTTATGCGCTGTCTCAGTTCAGCGTCGAGGTCGCCAATCAGGTGACGGCCACAGAGTCACGTGTCAATGCCATGGAAGTCGAGATCGACCGTGAGCTGTCCAGCATCATCGCGCGGCGCCAGCCCACGGCACGCGATCTGCGCCTGCTCATTGCCATCTCCAAAACAACCGCCAATCTGGAGCGGGTGGGCGACGAAGCCGAAAAAATCGCGCGGATGGTGCGATCCATTATTGACAGCGGCGCACCACGTTCGCTGCCTTCGCTGGAGTTGCGCGTGGCGGCTGATCTGGCGTCTGGCCTGCTTAACAAGGCACTTGACGCATTTGCACGTCTTGACACCAAGGCGGCTGTGTCCATCCTCAAGGAAGACGACCTCATCGACAAGGAATTCGACGGATTTGTGCGCAAGCTCATCACCTACATGATGGAAGACCCGCGCATGATTTCGCCCAGCCTGGACTTGTTGTTTTTGGCCAAGGCCATCGAGCGCATTGGTGACCACGCCAAGAACATTGCCGAGTTCATCATTTATGTCGTCAAGGGCGAGGATGTGCGGCACACTCCCATGGAGCAGATTGAATCTGTCGTCAAATGAACAGTCGTCCAGGTGTCCTGATCGTTGAAGACGAGCCGGCCATTGCCGAGTTGATTGCTGTCAATCTGAGGCACAACGGGTTTCAGCCCACTTGGGCCATGGACAGTGCTGTTGCCCAGCGCGAGATTGATGCGGTGCTGCCCGATGTCATCTTGCTGGACTGGATGTTGCCGGGAGAGAGCGGCTTATCTCTGGCCCGGCGCTGGCGCAAAGACCCGCGTACCAAGAGCGTGCCCATCATTATGCTCACCGCCCGCGGTGATGAAGCCGACCGTGTTGCCGGGCTCGATGCCGGAGCCGATGACTACATGGCCAAGCCGTTTTCCACCAAGGAAATGCTGGCCCGGATCCGTGCCGTACTGCGTCGCCGCGCGCCCGAGCAAATTGGTGGGGTTGTCACTATTGCGGGTTTGTCGCTGGATTCATCGACCTACCGCGTTACTTACAATGAGCACATGCTCAAACTCGGCCCAACCGAATTCAAACTGCTCCACTACCTGATGAACCATGCCGAGCGTGTGCACAGCCGTGCGCAGCTGCTGGACAAGGTGTGGGGTGACCACGTGTTCATTGAAGAGCGCACTGTGGACGTACATGTCAAGCGGCTGCGTGAAGCTATGGCTGAGGCCGGGCCTATGGTTGAAACGGTGCGGGGTGCGGGCTACCGCCTGACCGCACAACCTGTGCGACCGACCGTCAGCACACCAAGCGTACAAGCTCACGCCTGATCAGTGTTCTGGCGCATTTTTCTCTACCTGGCCTTTCAATCGGTTGGTGGTTTTTCTGGCTGGTTTTTCGCTCGCAATGTGGCGCCGGGCAACGCCCTGGTGGGTCTTCTGGTCGGCATGGTGGCTGCGGGGCTGGCATGGTTTCTCGTTGATGCGGTGCGCGGTGTCAAACTGCTTCGCTGGTTACGCATGGGCGATGCGACGACGCCGGCTATGTCAGGCGGCTTGTGGGGTGAAGTTGCTGACCGTACCCGTCGTCAGCTCAAGTCGCGTGAGCGCCAGACGCAAGCCAGTGATGAACGCCTGCAGGATTTTCTGGCGGCGCTCCAGGCCAGTCCCAATGGCGTGACACTGCTTGACGCGCAGGCTCACATTGAGTGGTTCAACCAGACGGCTGCGTCCCATTTTGGCTTTGAGACCCAACGTGACGTGCTGCAGCATTTTGGTAATCTGGTGCGTGACCCTGGCTTTGCGGCCTATTTCAGCGCGCGTGATTTTCGGCGCGACGTGACCATGCCGGGGAGAGCCGACACGCCGACCCGCCCAGTCAAGCTCTCCGTCCAGTTGCATCCGTACAGCGACGGAAAAATGCTTTTGTTGTCGCGCGACGTCACGGCACTGGAACAGGCCGATGCCATGCGCCGGGATTTTGTCGCCAACGTGTCGCACGAAATTCGCACGCCGCTGACGGTATTGGCCGGGTTTGTGGAAACCTTGCAGACACTTGCGCTGGACGAGCACGAACGCCATCGCTACCTTGACTTGATGGCGCAACAATCGTCGCGAATGCAGACCTTGGTCAGTGACTTATTGACCTTGTCACGGCTGGAGGGGAGTCCGCCCGTCGGCGCCACCGAATGGGTTCCCGTGCACCTATTGATGCAGCAGGTGGCTCAAGAGGTTCATGCGCTGACAGAGCACCTGAGTCAAACTTCGGGCCAGCCCCACGTGATCGAGTTTGATGAATTTGAAGGTACTGAGCTCGCTGGTGCGCACAGCGAGCTCTTGAGCGCCATGGCCAATCTTGCCGGTAACGCGGTGCGGTACACGCCCGCGGGCGGCACAGTTCACGTGAGCTGGCGGATGCTGCCTGAAGGACGTGGCGAGTTCTCCGTGCAGGACACCGGGTCGGGCATTGCAGCGGAGCATATTCCCCGCCTTACCGAGCGGTTTTACAGGGTGGACAGCAGCCGCTCACGCGACACCGGCGGCACCGGGCTGGGCCTGGCCATCGTCAAACATGTGGCGCAGCGCCATGGCGCTGAATTGAAGATCGAAAGCACACCTGGCAAGGGTTCGACGTTCAGCCTGGTGTTCCCGCCCGCTCGGGTTAAAGCGATCGATCCCGCCTCATAACCTGCCACAGCAGGCCCAGGAAAATCAAGGCGGTAGCACCCAGCGCTACGGCACTGGTGGCCCAGAAGGCGGCAGCCGATTCCATCGCTGGCCACGGCCCGATACCGTGGTAGGCCAGCAGGTAGCCGCCCATTAATCCCGCACCCCACAACAGCACGCAGTAGACCAGTAACGGCATCAGCACAACCCGGTAGCAGCGTAGGAAAAACACGCACACTGCCTGCAAAGCATCAAAAAAGTGATACAGAGCAACCCAGGCCAGCAGGGGGACTGCCATCGCGACCACTTCCGGGTTTTTTGCATAGATTGTGGCCAGCCATTCGCGCCCCAGAAACAGCGCAGTGCATAGTGCTGTGGCCGCCGACAG
>JANPAZ010000389.1:0-3022 GCA_031430225.1 Rhodoferax sp.
CGTGCCGAAGATGGACACATCAATGGCGGACCAGTTCAGCGCGGCGGCGTTGCGCAGCTCAGTCACGTCCAGGATGGTGAGCGTGGGCACCTTGATCTTTTTGAACAGGCCACCGTTGAACCAGGGAATGTCGTCGTTGCCATACTGGCCACCATCACGCATTTCTGTGAACAGATTGTTTTACCCGGTGGCCAGCTTGTCGCTGGTCAGGTTGCGGTTGTTCACCAGGCCTTCAAACATGCGTCCGGGCAGCAGGCCCACGTCTTCGGCGAAAAAGCAGAACAGACACTGGGTCAGAAAGTGCGCAACCTCATCCGCATCGCCACCGCGCTCGCGCAGGCCTTCGGCCAACGTGGCAAAACTCTTGGCGGCGGCTTCGGTGATGTCGCGGCTGGTTTTCTTGGGGCGAAAACTCTCCGGGGCCAGCCGCAGGCGGCGCAACAGAGCCTGCTTCTCGGGCTGGTCCAGCTCCATGCAGCAGCACCGTGTGCACCTCGGACGGATGGCCATTGAACTGCGTATGGATGCGAATCGTGAGGCGGTCACACACCACTAGCAGCGGCGGATTGCTCAGGGCCAGGCTGTAGGTCAGCAACTGCTTGAGGGCCGTGTCCAGATTCTTGCCCGGTGCGTTGTTCTCCCACGCAAAGTGATTGCGCTTGGACACATCGGCATACCCGCGTGCCTCGCCCAGCACCAGGGTGTCCTGCTCAAAAATGTATTCGCCTTCGCTACCTGTTGTGCTGCCTGGCGTGGGCACACCCAGCAGCGCGCACAAATCCATGAAGTGCGCCTGCGCGCCCTGGCGTTCGTTGAGGTCAAACGCCGGGCCGCCGGGTCCCCATTTGGTGATGAATGATTGTGGTGTCACGCGGTATTTCCTGGATCGCTATTGTGAGGTGCTGATTTTTTTCAGCTGATACAACGCATCCAGCGCCTCACGCGGGCTCATGGCATCCGGGTTGATGGCGGCCAGCGCTTTCTCAACCGCGCTGGTTGCAACGGGTTCAGCAGCCGGTGGCGGCGCAAACAAGTCCACTTGGGCCTGCGCATCCTGCGCGCCTGATTCCAGCGCGCTCAAAGCATGGCGGGCATGGTTGACTACGGCCGCAGGCATTCCCGCCAGGCGTGCCACCTGAATGCCGTAGCTCTTGCTCGCAGGGCCGGCCTGAATCTCGTGCAGGAAAACAATGTCTTGCCCGGACTCAGCCGCGCTCACATGCACGTTGACCGCGGCGTGGTGCTTGGCGGGAAACTCGGTCAACTCGAAGTAATGCGTGGCAAATAGCGTGAATGCGCGGGTTTTGTCGTGCAACTGAGAGGCTATGGCCGAGGCCAGGGCCAAACCGTCAAAGGTGGAGGTGCCTCTGCCAATCTCGTCCATCAACACCAGGGAGTTGGGCGTGGCAGTGTGCAGTATCTGTGCTGCCTCGGTCATCTCCAGCATGAAGGTGGACTGCGCGTTAGCCAGGTCATCAGCCGCGCCAATGCGGGTGTGGATGGCATCAATCGGCCCCAGTCGGCAGGCGCTGGCCGGCACATAGCTGCCCATGCTGGCCAGCAGCACGATGACGGCAATCTGGCGCATGTAAGTGGATTTGCCGCCCATGTTGGGGCCGGTGATGATCTGCATGCGCTGTTTGCCGCCCAGGCGGGTGTCGTTGGCGATGAAAGTACCGCTGCTTAGTTCAGCGAGGCGCATTTGCACCACGGGGTGGCGTCCTGCGGTGATTTCAATGGCTGGTTCGCGCACATACTGCGGTGCGCACCAATCCAGCGTGAGGGAGCGCTCAGCCAGTGCGCACAGGACGTCGAGTGACGCCAGCGCCCGTGCCACGCGGGTGAGCGCAGGCACAAAGGCCTGCAGTTGGTCCAGCAGCTGCTCGTAAAGAAACTTCTCGCGGGCCAGCGCCCGCTCTTGCGCACTCAGGGCCTTGTCTTCAAAGGCCTTCAGCTCGGGCGTGATGAAGCGCTCGGCGTTTTTGAGTGTCTGGCGGCGGCGGTAATCGTCAGGCACTTTGTCAATCTGGCCCTGCGTGACCTCGATATAAAAGCCGTGGACCTTGTTGAACTGCACACGCAGATTGGCAATTCCGGTGCGAGCCTTTTCACGCTGCTCCAGGGCCAGCAGAAAGTCATCGCAATTGGTCTGGATGGCGCGCAGCTCGTCAAGCTCGGCGTCCAGTCCTTGCGCGATCACACCACCATCACGTACTAGCGCTGCCGGTTCTTCCAGAATGGACTGGACCAGCAGGTCCGCACAGCCTTGCGGCGGAGTCAACTCATCGGAGATGTGAGCTAAATAGGCCTCTTGCCCACGTAGAACGTGCGTTAGTAGCTCTGTTTTTTGTAGCGTTAGCTGCAAGGCAACGAGTTCGCGAGGGCGCACCTGGCGCAGGGCAATGCGGGCCGTGATGCGCTCCACGTCGCTGCTGCCTTTAAGCTGCTCGCGCAGTCTTTGCCAAAGGCCTTCGTGAGACTGGGGTGCCCGTGAGTCACTTTGGCGCAGCGTCGCGATGGCACCAAGGCGTTGCTGTGCGCGGGCGCGGTCGCGCTCGGGCTGAAGCAGCCAGCTCTTCAGCAATCGGCTTCCCATGCCGGTCATGCAGGTGTCCATGAGCGAAAACAGGGTGGGCGAGTCTTCGCCGCGCAGGGTCTGCGTCAGCTCAAGGTTGCGCCGGGTGGTTTGAGGCAGGTCGATCAGCTCGTCATTGCGTTGCACCCGCAGGCTGTGCACGTGGCTCAAGGCCCTTCCCTGGGTGTGCTCGGCATAGCCCAGCAGGGCGCTGGCCGCCGCGTGGGCTTGGGGCAGCTCATGCGCATTCCAGGACGCAAGACTGGCCACCTTGAGCAGTTCCAGCAATTTGCGCTGGCCCAGGGCCGCATCAAACTGCCATTCAGGACGTGCGCTGAGTGACAGCCCGTGTGCCCCGGCGCCAACAGATCGCAGGGCCTTGAGTCGCGCCTCAAAACCGGCGGTCACGCCCGCACTGTGGATCAGCTCACTGGGGCCAATGCGGGC
>JANPAZ010000390.1:0-2688 GCA_031430225.1 Rhodoferax sp.
GCGCGTTTGCTGCGTTTGCTCTCAGGTATTTACGACCAGGCGGCTCGTTCCGCAGCTAGTTTATGACTCCCCCCCGTAGCGGCTTGCGCCGCTTCCCCCTCATGGGGGCGACACCAGTGGCCTGGCAAAGCCAGTTCCACGGTGTCCCTGGAATGGGACGCGCGGTTTTTACGAACAGGATTTAGAACAATGAATACATCCACAGACCTCCGCTGGCAATTCTGGATCGACCGGGGCGGCACATTTACCGATGTCGTGGGCAAGCGACCCAACGCCGACGGCACGTTCACGCTGGTCACACACAAGCTGCTCAGCGAAAACCCCGAGCAGTACAAAGACGCGGCCGTGGCGGGCATCCGGCATCTGCTGGGCCTCAAATCCGGCGAACCCGTCACCCCCGAGCAAGTCGAATGCGTGAAGATGGGCACCACAGTGGCCACCAACGCGCTGCTGGAGCGCAAGGGCGAGCCCACGTTGTTGGTGACCACGCGGGGCTTTCGCGATGCGCTGCGCATTGCCTACCAGAACCGCCCGCGCCTGTTTGACCGCCACATCGTGTTGCCCGAACTGCTGTATAGCGCGGTGGTACAGGCGCAGGAACGCATGGGCGCGCATGGCGAGGTGGTTGAGCCGCTGAATGAGATGCTATTAAAAGAAGAGCTTACTACGCAATATCTACGTGGGCTTAAGAGCGTTTCTATCGTATTTATGCACGGGTACCGCTATACCGAGCACGAAAAGGCCGCCAAGCGCATTGCGGCTGAGGTGGGTTTCACGCAGATCAGCACCTCGCATGAGACCAGCCCCATGATGAAGTTTGTGAGCCGGGGCGATACGACCGTGGTGGACGCCTACCTCTCGCCCATTTTGCGTCGCTACGTCGAGCAGGTGGCGGGCGAGATGCCGGGCGTGAAGCTGTTTTTCATGCAGTCGTCGGGCGGCCTCACCGATGCAAAGGTGTTCCATGGCAAGGACGCGATTTTGAGCGGCCCGGCGGGAGGCATTGTGGGCATGGCCCGAACCGCGGAATTGGCCCATCGCCATGACGCCGCACCGATTGCGGGGCCGGTGAAGGTGATTGGCTTTGACATGGGCGGCACCTCTACTGATGTGAGCCACTACGCGGGCGAGTTCGAGCGCGAGTTTGAAACCCAGGTGGCTGGTGTGCGCATGCGTGCACCGATGATGAGCATCCACACCGTGGCCGCGGGCGGCGGTTCGATTTTGGCGTATGACGGCGCACGGTTTCGGGTCGGGCCCCAAAGCGCGGGTGCCAACCCCGGTCCCGCCAGCTACCGCCGGGGTGGCCCGCTGGCGGTGACTGATGCCAACGTGATGGTGGGCAAGGTGCAGCCGCGCTACTTTCCCAAGGTGTTTGGCCCCGGGGCCGATGCGTCTCTGGACGATAGGGTGGTGCACGAAAAGTTCAAGGCATTGGCCGGGCAGACAGGCCGCGATCCTGAGGAGGTGGCCGAGGGCTTCATCAATATCGCCGTCCAACAGATGGCCAACGCCATCAAGAAAATATCGGTGGCGCGT
This sequence comes from Rhodoferax sp., assembly GCA_031430225.1. Taxonomy (GTDB): domain Bacteria; phylum Pseudomonadota; class Gammaproteobacteria; order Burkholderiales; family Burkholderiaceae_C; genus JANYCG01. The sequence continues at coordinate 1,540 of JANPAZ010000390.1, forward strand.
GGTTACGACGTGACCCGTTACACGCTGCAGTGTTTTGGCGGCGCAGGCGGGCAGCACGCTTGCCTGGTGGCCGATGCGCTGGGCATGACCCGGGTGTTTGTACACCCGCTGGCAGGTGTGCTCTCGGCGTACGGCATGGGCCTGGCAGACCAGAATGTGATCCGCGAGCAGGCGGTGGAGCTCAAACTCACCGCCGACGCGTTGCCCGGCATTGTGGCCAAGCTGGATGCGCTGGCCAGCACAGCGCAAGGCGAACTCACGCGCCAGCAGGTCAGCAGCGGCGGCATCACCACGCACCGCCGCGTGCATGTGCGCTATGAGGGCAGTGACTCGGCGCTGATCGTGAGTTGGCCTGATGCGCCCACATCCGGTGAAGCGCGTGCAATGGGCAGCCCGGCGCAGCGTGATGCCGTTGTGGCAGGCATCCAGGCCGGATTTGAGGCCGCCTATCGGCAGCGTTTCGCATTCCTCATGCAGGGCAAAGGGCTGATCGTGGAAGCGGTGTCAGTAGAGGCCGTGATTGCCGGCGACGCGCCCGACGAACCCCGCCACCCTACGCACCCACCCCGTGACGTGCCACGGCGCGAAACGGTGAAGATGTATTCTGGTGGCCAGTGGCACGATGCTGCACTGGTCGTACGCGAAGACATGAGGCCCGGCGACGTTATCCCCGGCCCGGCCATCATTGCTGAGAAAAACGCCACCACGGTGGTGGAACCGGGCTGGGAAGCGTCTTTGACGGCTTTTGACCATCTGGCCCTTGTCAGGCGTGCGCAACGCGCTATTAAATTTGCAGCGGGTACCACGGCGGACCCGGTGTTGCTGGAGGTGTTCAACAACCTCTTCATGAACATCGCCGAGCAGATGGGCCTGCAATTGCAGAATACGGCACATTCGGTGAACATCAAGGAGCGGCTGGACTTCAGTTGCGCGCTGTTTGACGCTCAGGGCAACCTGATTGCCAATGCCCCGCACATGCCGGTCCACCTGGGTTCGATGGGCGAGAGCATCAAGACGGTGATCAGGGAGAACGCAGGTGCCATGCAGCCCGGCGATGTCTATGTGCTGAACGACCCGTACCACGGTGGCACACACCTGCCGGATATCACTGTGATTACACCGGTGTACCTGGGTGACTCTGCAGTCCCT
>JANPAZ010000391.1:0-3794 GCA_031430225.1 Rhodoferax sp.
TGAAATGAAAGCGATTGAGCCCACGTTGGCCGGCACTTACTACGGCGGCTACTTCACCGAGAGCGACTCCACCGGCGACATTCACAAGTTCACCACCGGCATGGCGCGAGCCGCCGAGCGCCTGGGTGTGCAGTGCCTGTACGGGCAAGACGTTCAGACGTTGCACAGCAATGGCAAAACGGTGGAAGTGACGGTGGCTGACGGGGAAGGCTATGTGACGCACCATTTCGATGGCCTGGTGGTGTGCGCCGGGGTTGAGAGCCGCAGCTTTGCCGCGCAGTTGGGCGACAGGGTCAATATCTACCCAGTGAAGGGTTACTCCATCACTGTCAATCTGCCCGACGCGCAAAGCCAGGCATCAGCACCCGTCGTGAGCCTGCTGGACGATGAGACCAAGCTCGTCACCAGCCGCTTGGGGGTGGATCGTTTCCGCGTTGCCGGTACCGCCGAATTCAACGGCTACAACAAGGACATCCGCGCCGACCGCATCAGGCCGCTGATTGCGTGGGTGAACCAGTGCTTCCCCGGTATCAACACCCGCCAGGTCGTGCCCTGGGCCGGCCTGCGTCCCATGATGCCCAACATGATGCCGCGCGTGGGCCGGGGCAAGTCCGCCAACGTGTTCTACAACACCGGGCATGGGCACCTGGGGTGGACGCTGTCTGCGGTGACGGCGGATATGGTGGGGGCGGTGGTGCAGGGGGTAATGGGTGGCGGTGCAGTTTTGGCTGGATGAACTGCGGGGTTGCAAATCCCAAGCCCCTAAAAAACAAAAATGGCACCTGCAGGCGCTGTTTCATCAGAAGTCGATAGTCAAATCGGCCATTAGCCCACGGGTTCCGCGTGCGAGCCTTTGGCCAGTTCGGCATCCAAGTTGTCGGAGGTGATGTGGAAGGATTTGGGCTGGGGCACGAGGTAGCCAATTTTTCCAGAAAAGCGCCGTAGGCCTTTATGCCTTGTGGCGTGGCAATGGGGCTGTGTTGGCCTTTTGCCGTTGGTCAAGCTCGTTCTGCACGCGATACTGCTCGGCCGTCAGATGCCGGCGTCAGGCCTTCTGGACAGACTTGTTTGAGGCGCATCTCAAACGCCCTGTACTGCGCAAGCTTGCCAATCACCGCGTCCCACGCGAATTGAACAACAGTCAGCTCTTTATTGTTGCCTGTTGTACGAAGAACGTCTGCGATTTTCAGTGCGGTCTGGCAACGGGTTAACGGAACGATGCCTTTGCACCAGATGAAACAGTTTCAACCCGTCCATTCGGCTTTCACAAACGCCTGTTCATATGCAAGAATCAGGGTCAACGAGGAGACAAAGATGGAAAAAAAGCTCACCGCCTTGGCAGTCGTGCTGGCGCTCAGCGCCTGTGCAACGGACAAAGCTTCGCAACCGATGGTGTGCGAAGACCTTGCCAAGGTCACGCCCGAAGCCAGCCTGATCACATCGGCCACCACGGTGTCATCAGCCATCAAAATTGGCAATGTCGATGTGGACGCAAAATTCTGCCGCGTCCAGGGCGTGGCGCGGCCATCGTCTGATTCTGAGATCAAGTTCGAAGTGTGGATCCCGACTGCAGCGAAGGACTGGTCGGGCCGCTTCAAGCTCAATGGCACGGGCGGCTACGCCGGAGCGATCCCCTACCCACGTCTCGCACAAGACATCAGCGACGGCTTTGTGACCGCTGCGAGCAACATGGGCCACGACGGCGGCGAAGGCCCGGGATGGACGCTGAACCACCCTGAAAAGGTCAAAGACTGGGGCCTGCGCGCGCACTACTACGTGGCAACGGCCGCCAAGACGCTCGCCAACGCCTACTACGGCAAGCCGGTGCGCCATGCCTACTTTGAAGGCTGCTCCAACGGCGGGCGGCAGGCCATGATGATGGCCCAGCGCTACCCCGAACTGTTTGACGGCATTGCCGCAGGCGCGCCATCGCAGTTTTACCCGGAAATCCTCACCTGGCTGGCGTATTCCGGAAAGCTGCAGACGCCGGTGCAAGGCCAGCCCATCCTGTCGGCACCTAAGCGGCAACTGCTCAGCCGCGCATCACATGCCGCCTGTGACACTCAGGACGGCCTGGCTGATGGCCAGATCACCAACCCGCGGGTCTGCAACTTCAACCCGGCCGTGCTGCGCTGCACTGCCGGCGACACGCCCAACTGCCTGACCGACGTCGAACTGACTGTGGCCCAGGCCATGTATGCCGGCATGCGCACGTCTACCGGCGTGCAGCGTTACGCCGGCGTGATGCCAGGCTCCGAAGGCGAGTGGGACCCTGCATTTGGTGACAACGGCCGCTACGGGCCCTTCATCGGGCACTACGTGTATTCCAAAACCTCGCCGCCCTACGACTGGCGGCGAGACCTGAACTGGGACGATCAGTTTGACCACATCAAGGCCTTCATCACCCCCGCGACGGCCGCGCCCAGCCCGGATCTGACGGCCTTCAAGGCGCGCGGTGGCAAGCTTGTGCAGTTCCACGGCTGGGCAGACCCCATCGTGCCGCCTCAGGGCTCCCCGGCCTATTACAACGCGCTGATCCAGTTTGAAAAACTCAAACGCCTGCCACGTTCCGACTACGACGCGGCAGTTGCCAACCTGTCTGCCGCGCTGGTCACTGCCGACTCGCTGGCACTGGCGTCCACAGTGCAGGGTTACCACCGCCTGTTCATGCTGCCCGACGTCGGGCATTGCCGCAGCGGCACCGGCCCGGACGCCTTTGGTGGAGGCTTCACCGAGCCTGCCAAGGCACAACGCACCGCCGAATCGCATGTGGTCAGCGCGCTCGCTCGCTGGGTCGAACAAGGCGTGGCCCCCACCTCCATCGTCGCGACCAAGTACGACGACAAAGGCGCCATCACGCGGCAACGGCCCATCTGCGCGTACCCGCAAGTTGCGGCCTACCGCGGCAGTGGCGACGTGAATGCGACGGCAAGTTTTGCCTGCGTGACGCCCGCTGCGGACCAACTTCCCACCAACGCGACTGACATCCTGCTCATCCAGAACTCTATGCGGCAGCGCGATGTGCTGGGGCCGAGGCGGTAAACAGCGCTATCACGCAGGTCTTGAAGGCGTCTGTGCTCAAGCCCGTAGCAGGGTTCTAACGAGTGGGCATGGCACAATAAATGCCTGAAGTCCCTGCTGAAATTCAATAGTTTGCTATTGATATTGAAGCAAACCCCCTCAAGCCGTCCCCGCCTTTACCTTCAATCGCCACGCATGCAGCAGCGGCTCGGTATAGCCGCTGGGCTGCGCCAAACCTTTGAACACCAAATCACACGCCGCCTTGTAAGCCGCTGAGGTTTCAAAGTTGCCCGCCATGTTTTTGTACAGCGGATCACCCGCGTTCTGTTTGTCCACCACAGCCGTAGCACGTCCGACGCTTTAACAAATGTGATGGCGCGTGCGCTTTCCGAGCGTCAATTTGGCCCGCTAGAGTGCTTCATGGATCAGCGCCGCACACCCCGCGCGTTCAAGAATGCCGCTGGCGGCAATCTGGTCCTTTGAATCAAGCGACGAGAACTCCTCGCGCAACCATTTGAGGCATTTGCCCTGATATGGAAATGCGTTCTGTGTCCACGCCTTGCCTTCAATGCGTGTGTTGACAGTGTCAGCCTTTGCCATCAACGCGCGGGCGTTGGCAATCATCAGCGGCACATAGGTGCGGCCCGCTTCACGCAGCATCGCCAGCAGTGAGTCTGGCAGGGCGGCAGGCTCCAGCCAGTCCTCTTCGTTGGGCGCATGACCCGACAGATCCTCCATCAGCCCCACCCAGGCATAAACACGTGGGGCGCGCT
>JANPAZ010000392.1:0-5536 GCA_031430225.1 Rhodoferax sp.
GCGCATCGCACCCGACTTGCGCGTGCTCACCTTGCAAGGCCCCAAACGGGCCGACGACTTTGCCCGCATGGCGGAGTTTGACGTGGTGCTGACCACCTTTCCGCTGCTGTGGCGTGACGTGCGCGCGCTGTCGGCGCAGCCGTTTCATCTGTTGATTCTTGATGAAGCCCAGTCGGTCAAGAACGCAGCAGGGCGCAGCGCGCGTGCCGTGCGGCGCATCAAGGCCCGCCACCGCCTGTGCCTGACAGGCACACCGCTTGAAAACCACCTGGGTGAGCTGTGGGCGCAGTTTGATTTCTTGATGCCCGGCTTTCTGGGCGATTCGCGCAGTTTTCAGAGGCTGTGGCGCAAGCCGATCGAGGTGAACGGCGAGACCGTGCGCGCTAAGTTGCTGGCCCAACGCGTGCGCCCCTTTATCTTGCGCCGGCGCAAGGACGATGTAGCCACCGAACTGAAGCCGCTGACCGAAATCATTCAGCACGTGCAATTGCAGGGCCAGCAGCGCGACCTGTATGAGAGCGTGCGCGTGGCGGCTGACAAGCAGGTGCGCAGGGTGCTGGCGCGGGCCCATTTTGCAGGCGCGCAAATCAGTATTCTGGATGCGCTGCTGAAGCTGCGCCAGGTGTGCTGCGACCCGTATCTGGTCAAAGGCGTGAAAACCGCCGCCACCATGGAACGTGCCAAGCTGGAGCTGCTCACCACACTGTTGCCCGCGCTGGTGAAAGAGGGACGGCGGGTGCTGGTGTTTTCGCAGTTCACCGAGATGCTCAGCTTGATCGAGCCCGAGCTGGACGCATTGCAATTGCCCTGGGCGGCGCTGACTGGCAAAACGCCGCCTGCCAAGCGGGGCGCGCTGGTGGCGCAGTTTCAGGCGGGTGAGGTGCCGGTATTTCTGGTCAGCCTCAAGGCCGGTGGGCTGGGCCTGAACCTCACGGCCGCAGACACCGTGATACATGTGGACCCGTGGTGGAACCCCGCGGTCGAAGCGCAAGCCACCGCCCGCGCACACCGCATCGGGCAAGACAAGCCGGTGTTTGTCTACAAGCTGGTGGTGCAGGGCAGCATTGAAGACCGCATGCTTGAACTACAGGTGCGCAAAAGCGCGCTGGTGGAGGGCGTGCTGGGTGTGGACATTGATGCGGCCGTCAAGTTTAGCGAAGCGGATTTGCAGGGCCTGCTGGCACCGCTATCAGCTGCAAGGCAGCTTTGAGGCTGGTCTCGTAAACCCGGTCTACTGAGGCGCGTTGCTCTGTGCCTGCCGGGGGCGGGGGGCCAAGTGACTGCTGCAAATCTTCTGGCAACTGCGATGCCAGCATCAACCGGTCAGGCAAACCTGGCTTGCCCGGCAAAGCCAGACCCACCAGCCGGCCCCCAGCATCGAAGACTGGCCCGCCACGCAGCCCACGCAGGCCACGCTTTGGCCCAACCATTGACCCACCGGGCATGTCAATACCCAGTAATCTTGTGGGTCGCCCGCTCGGGCCACCGTCTTGCAGGCCACCCAAAAAGCCGGTGCGCAGCATAGGCCAGGCCGGGGCGGCATCGGTTGCCGCTGCAAATTCCACGGCGTAGCCTACGCTACCGGGGAACGCATCGCGCGGAGCGGTCCACAGGTTGTCTGGCACGGGCAGGGCGGTTTCCAGTTGCACCAGTGCAACCCCAATCGGGGTGATGCGCTTGACCACCCGAGCCTTGGTGAGCTGTCCCAAGCCATTGCGCAGCCACATCCCACCCGAGAGCGGCAGCCCTGCCAACGATTGCAGCGGCACCAGGGCCTGCCTGCCGTTGTGCACCAGCAGGGCGCTGCCCACAACGCGGGCGGCAGCGGGCACACCACGGGAGTCACCATAGGGTGCAAGCCGGGTTGGCAGCGTAAGTAGTGCGCCAGTAGCCAGCGGTGCGCCTGACTGCAGTTGCTGCTGCACGGCATGAACCAGCGCGTTGCCGGGCACGCGCCCTTGTGCCTCGGCCAGAAGCTTCTGTGCGATGGTGGCCTGACCTCCAGCGTACAGCAGCCAGGCATAGAGGGCCGAGCCACCCACCACGTCAAGGTGGGCGCCCGCTGTGTGGGCACCAAAGGCCAGGGCACGGCGGTATTCACCTCCCTGCATGTAGGCACGCACCAGCGCCATCTCGGTATCTGCCGCATGCAGAATCAGGGCCGCGCGCTCAAAAGCTTGCAAAGCGGTGTCTTGCTGCAGGCGGGCCAGCGCAACCTCGCCTGTTTTCAGCAGCTCTGCACGTTCTTGTAAACGGGCCGGTGTGACCACGCCGGCCTCCCGCACGGCCTGCGTACCGGCCTGGCTGGCAGTGGGCTGTGGCCGTATTTGCACCATGAACCGACGCAGCTTTTCGTCACTGTCCGCATTGGTGGAAACCACGTCGGAACCCGTGGCGAGGCCAAGGTGAGCCGCCACCACGCAAGCTGTTAGCCGCCGCAGGCTGTCATGCCAGTTCAAGGGTTGACGTTGGCGCCACTTGGGCAGGTGGCGCTGGTGCCCACGCGGTTAATGCGGGGTGTCCCGGCATCTGCCACATTGGTGTTGGGTGCGTAAGCGGCTTTGGGCGCCTTGAAGTTAGCCGACATGTAGGCGGTGAGGGCATCAATGTCCTGCGCGCCGCCCAGACGGTTGGTACCTTTGAGCAGTGTGGAGTAGCCATCACCGCCGTCGGCCATGAAGTTGTTGACCGTCACACGGTAGCTCTTGGCCGGGTTTTGCACCACGCCCGATGCGTCCACCAGCGTCTCTGAAGCGCTGCCGTTGCGCAGCGTCACGTTGGTGATGCGCGCGCCACAAGCCTTGGCTCCATCCCAGGTGTATTTGAAGCCCGCCGAAGGCAGGGCAAAACGCGTTGCCGTGGTCGATTGGCCCAGGCAGCCAGCAAACTGCTCTTCCAGAAAGTCCTTGATGTTTTGCGTGGTCAGCGACATGGTGACCAGGCTGTTGCCAAAGGGCTGTACCGTGAAGGCTTCACCGTAAGTCACGTTGCCATTGCCTTCGTTGGCTGCGCTGGACGCAAAGGTAAAGCCGGGGCTGCGCACGCCACCGCCGTTCATGAAGGCAACCACTGCATTGCCAAATGTGGCGGGCTGCGTGGCGGCCAATTGCGAGTCGGCAATCAGATCGCCCGCAGGCATGTTGCAGGCGCCGTCTGTGCGACCGTTGCTCAGGTCGGCCGTGATGGATCCCAGCACCGTGTTGGCAATCGGCGAGACCAGGTTTTTGTAGGCATCCACGATCTTGGCCACAACGGTATCAGCCGTGATGGCGGGGTCGTTGCGCACCACCAGGCGGTTGTTGGCAACCACCTTGCTGATGTCACCTGTGTTCGGGTCAATGGTCAGGTCCACGTCGGTCAACACGCGACCAAAAGCGCTGGAGCTGGTCACTGAAATATTGCGACCGGACGCGTTGGGCAGCATGCAGTTGTAGGCCGCGTGGGTGTGGCCACTGATCACCAGGTCCACTGCGTTGTCGAGTTGCTTGACGATGCTGGCAATGGCAGACCCCGCCAGGTTGCCTTCGCACCCATTGATGTCAGACAAGGTGCCGGTCTGGAACCCGCCTTCATGCACCAGCACCACGATGGACTCGATGCCCTGGGCGCGCAGCTCGGGGATCAGAGCGTTGACGGTGGCAGCCTCGTCACGAAACTCCAGGCCCGCGACACCGGTGGGTGTGACGATGGTGGGGGTGGCCTTGAGTGTCATGCCGATGAAGGCAACCCGCGTGTTGTTGAAGGTCTTGATGCCATAAGCAGGCAACAGTGTTTTGCCGGTGGCCGTGGACACCACGTTGGCCGACAGCCACTTGTATTTGGCTCCTTCAAAGGGAACCGGTGTACCGACGGTTGCACCCTTGCAGCTATTGGGGTCCGTGATACCGCCCGTGGTTTTGCACCCGCCATTTTGAAGGCGCAGAAGCTCGGCAGACCCTTTGTCGAATTCATGGTTGCCCACCGAGGTGAATTCAAGACCGATGCGGTTTAGCGTTTCAATGGACGGCTCGTCAAAGAAGAGCGATGAAATCAGCGGTGTGGCACCAATCAGGTCACCCGCGCCCACCACAACGTTGAGTGAGTTTTGTTTTTTGAGCGCAGCAACGTGGGCAGCCATGAAATCTGCGCCGCCCACAGCAGGGCGGTTGGCAGCAGGCACCGCCGTGTTCACACCGAAAGTGCCTGGCGACTCGAGCGTGCCGTGGTAGTCGTTAAAGCCAATGAGTTTGACGGTGAACGGCGCAGCCGGGCTGTTGGTGCCGCCGCAGGCGACCAGCGCAATGGTGGCAACCAAAGATGCAACAGACGCTGCGATAAGTGTTTTTTTCATTGAATGTGTCCTCGGGCCCGCAGGCGTGTGTTGGTCGACACACCGATGCTAGGAGGACACTGTGACAGCGCAATGACATGCGGACCGCGTCCTCGGTCGGCCAGCTGGGTCGAGGGCTACACCGCGCTCTTGTGCCGCGCGATGCAGGTGTCCAGCACCTCGGTACCAGGACGCTGCCACCAGTCAAGGGTTGAAAAAATTTCGACCTCTGCAAAGCCCGAAAAACCTGCGGCTTCCATCTGGCTGCGAATTTTTCGCAGCGCGATGACACCGTCGCCCATCATGCCCCGGTCGTTTAGCAGGTCGCGCGTGGGGGTTAGCCAGTCGCACACATGCCAGGCCAGCAGGCGGCTTTGGCCTGCCCGTGCAATCTGGTCTGCCAGCTTGGGGTCCCACCACACGTGGTAAGCATCTACAGCCACGCCTAAAGCGCCGGTGCGTTCTGGGTCCAGCGCATCGCAAATGTCCAGCGCGTGTTCCACGGTGTTGACACACGCGCGTTCGGCAGCCTGCATGGGGTGCAGGGGCTCGATGGCCAGCGGCATGCCGACCGAGCGCGCGTACTCCAGCGATGCCGCAATGCCGTCATGGACCTCAGCGCGGGCCCGGCTGATGTCGGTGTACTCTGGCTTGCCAGCCAATGCGCCGGGCAGCGAGCCCACCACCAACACCAGGCAGGGCGCGTTCAGGGTTTTGGCCTCGTCGATGGCGCGCCGGTTGTCCAGCAGCGCCGCTTGCCTTCCCGCGGCTTCTGCTGCGGGGAAAAAACCACCACGGCAATAGCCCGAGAGCCCGATGCCGGTCTCACGCAACTGCCTGGTAACTTTCTCCAGCCCCACCGCCGCCACCTGGTCGCGCCATGGGCTGATGGCGCGAATGCCGCGCCGTGCGCATTCGATAATGATGAGGTCCAGTGGCCAGTCTTGCCCGCCATTTTTGCGCACGGTGGCAGTGTTGATGGAAAGCCAATGGTGGTCTTGGGTGAAGTCGCGCATCGTGTCATTCCTTATTTTTGAGGCAATTTTCCGACGGGCCGCCCCTAGGCTCTTGAAGAGCAGCGAAGCCAAAATTCGCCCCCTCGGGGGGCAGCGTAGTACACGAAGTGACAAGCGTGGGGGTCGTCCTTCTGATTTGTTGAATGATGGCGGCGTTGTCCAGGTCGCCGTCACCGGCGGCAACGGCCGAGCGCATCAGCGCGGCGTGGGC
>JANPAZ010000393.1:0-2396 GCA_031430225.1 Rhodoferax sp.
ACACCTTCTCGCCAGTGGTCTGTATGGCCGTTTATCCGGCCGCTTGGCGGGTGGCCTGAGCGCCGGCCTGCTTGCGGGTTGCACCCTGTCGCCCGATGAAGACCATGCGGGTCCCAACGCCCCGCGCGCCATGCCATTGCCGCGCCCGGTGCGCACCGCGTGGGTGTTCAGTTCGGGCGGGCCACGCGGGTTTGTGCATGTGGGCGTGATCAAGGCCATGGCTGAATTGGGCCTGGCACCCGATCTGCTCGTGGGTGCGTCCATTGGTGCTCTGGTGGCCGTGGTGTATGCATCCGGCCGTTCAGCCAGCGACATAGAGCGCATGGCGCTTGACCTTCAACCGGTGGGTCTGGGCCGTTTGGCTCTGGGTGGCAGTGAGCGATTCAGCGGCTCGGCCATTGCCGACCTGGTCCGCGCAGAAATTGGAGGCAAGCCTTTGGAGCGGCTTCGCACGCCCGCCGTGTGCGTGGCGACGCGCCGGTCTGACGCCCAGCTGGTTGGCTTCAATGCGGGTGATGCGGGCTTGGCCGTGCAGGCCAGTTGTGCCATCGAAGGGCAATTCACCCCGGTGCGGATCCGCGGCGACCAATATGTGGATGCCGACCTGCACCAGCCGTTGCCGGTCCGTCTGGCGCGCCAGCTGGGAGCCACACGTATCATCGCTGTTGACGCTTCTGCCCATGAAGACCGCGCCCCGTCGGGCACTGAGCGGTATCGGCCCGGTGACTTGCGCAAGCGCGCGTTGACCGAGCCTGATGCCCGCGCCGCCAACGTCACGCTTCACCCCGAATTTGGCTACTACGTCAACCTGTCACGCGAGTTTCGCGAGCGCGCCATTGCCGCCGGATACCGCACTACGCTGGCCAATGCGGCCCAGCTCGTCGCCCTACACGCCCCGACCTGAACTTCCCCATGACACCACAACGCCGGACACTGGTTCTTTTTAACTACGACTGGGATGAATCCGGGTTTGCCAGGGCCGCAGCCGGCACCGGCTCACTGGATACCGCGGGCTTTGATTTGTTCAGCTTTCCCAGCAACGCCAACCTGGCCTGGTTCGACATGGACCGATTCGTGAATCGTCTGGCGCAGCGTGCAAGGTCTGCGCAATGGCAGGGTGTGGTGTCCCATCACGAGCAATTTGGCGCGCTCGCTGCCGCCATGCTGGCCGAACGCATGGGCTGGCCCGGTACGCCGGTCAATGCGGTTCTTGCCTGCCAGCACAAGCTGCACGCCCGGCGCATCATGCAGCAGGTGTGCCCACAAGCCAACGCGCCCTTTGCACTGCTGGATACCGAATATGGCGGCGATGTGCCAGACGGGTTGAACTTCCCCTTGTTTGTGAAGCCCGTGAAAGCGGCCTTTTCGGTCCTTGCAAAAGTGGTGCATACCCGAGAAGAGCTGCACGCCCACACCCGGTTTGGCAAGTGGGAACTGTGGGTGATTCGCCATTTAGTGGAGCCCTTTGAGCGGGTGTTCCAGCAACGTCTGGGTCCGGCACAAAGCGCGCACCGCATGATGGTGGAAGACGTTGTCGACGCAGCGCAGTTCAACTTGGACGGCTATGTCTGGAACAGCCGTGCCAGCATGTTGGGGGTGGTGGATGCGGTGATGTACCCCGGCACCCAGGCCTTCATGCGCTGGGATTTCCCGAGCCGCCTGCCCACGCCCATCCAGGAGCGCGCGCTGCAGGTCGCTCAGACTTTTCTCAGTGCTGTTGGTTTTGACTACGGCATGTTCAATATGGAGTTTTTTCACAACGCTGCCACTGACCAACTGACCGTGATCGAGTTCAACCCCCGCATGGCCTCGCAGTTTTCGGACCTGTACCTGCGCGTGAATGGTTTGGACCTGCACGCCATTTCCCTGGCGATGGCCCATGGTGAGCATCCTGACAGCGTTGCGCGTGCCATTCCCACAGCGGGGGCCGCGTCAAGTCTGGTGTACCGCACGTTTTCACCGCAACAGGTCTGCACCATGCCGGGTGCCGGGCAGTTGGCACGATTTGCCGCCGAATTCCCGGATGGCCTGCTCTTTCCGTTCCCCAAAGACAAAGGCTCGGTCGCCCGCGATTTCAAGTGGCTGGGCAGCTACCGATACGGTATCGTGCATCTGGGCGGTGTTGACAATACCGACCTGCACCGGCGTGCTGACGCGGCCAGTGCCCTGCTGGGTTGGCCGTCACCCTACCAGACCGGCCTGACTTCGCCCCTGCCGCTGAAGGGACTTGCGCCCTCGACGGGAACCAAGTCCCCCCAAACGCATTCTGACCACCGTACAACGATGACCTCGCACCATTCACCCACCACATTTCTGGAGACTCCAACCCAATGACAAACCTCAAAACACTCGGCTTTCGCACCCTGGCCATAGGAGCGCTCGTGGGCGCGCTGGCA
>JANPAZ010000394.1:0-1576 GCA_031430225.1 Rhodoferax sp.
CTTGAAAGGAAAGAGTTTGCTTGGTCATTTGAGGTGAAGTTGTAGAAACGAAGGTGAGTCAGGGGTTCGGCGCGGACAGGGCGTAATTATGGGCGAAGTGGCAGTGTTTCAAGTAGGGCATGGGTCGGAAATTCCGATTGACCCGGGATGGCACAATGAAACGATCCAATCGCCTCAAAAACAGGGGAATCCGTCAGAAATGCCGCCTTCAGAGACACCTCATGCCGACAATGACCAAGCTGGGTAAATACCTGATCCGGCGGGAGCTTGGGAAAGGGGCCATGGGTATCGTCTACGAGGGATTCGACCCCGTGATCGAACGCACTGTTGCCATCAAGACAATCTTGCCTTCGCAGCTCAGCGACGGTGAGGTGGTTGGGGTGCTGGCCCGCTTCAAGCGAGAAGCCCAGGCGGCAGGCCGCTTGAACCACCCGGGCATCGTTGCCGTGTACGACTACGGCGAGGTGATGAAAGAGGATGATCGCACGATGGTAGCGGGTGCCAATCTGCCCGCCGCGCATGGCCAGCCCGTCGCCTTTATCGCCATGGAGTTCGTACGTGGCCGCGAGCTCAAAGACTACTTTGATGCCAGCGAAGTCTTTTCCCTGCGAGAAGCGACCCGCATTCTGCTTGAAATTCTGGATGCTCTGGACCATGCACACGGCAAAGGTGTAGTCCACCGTGACATCAAGCCTGCCAACCTGATTGTGCTGGACGATGGCAAAGTCAAAATTGCGGACTTTGGCATTGCCCGTATCGAGACCTCAGAGTTGACGTTGGCCGGCACGGTGATGGGAACCCCGTCTTACATGTCTCCAGAACAGTTTCAGGGCCAAGCGGTCGACTTTCGCAGCGACCTGTTTTCTTGTGGCGTGATCCTGTACCAGTTTTTGACGGGCGAGAAGCCGTTCGTTGGCAACATGACGACGATCATGTACAAGGTACTGCGGGAGGAGCCTGTGCCGCCCTCGGCCTTGAATATCTCGTTACCTGCGGAGTGGGATGTCATAGTCAAGCGGGCACTCGCCAAGAATCCGGCCGACCGGTTTCAAAGTGCCCGGGAATTTGCCCAGTCCATCCATGAGGTAATGTCCGCTCAGGGGGCACAGCCTGCCTCCCTGTTCGGCGCTCTGGCAAGTGCTGATGAGCCGGCAACCTACGCGCCGCAGACAAAGCTCGCCCCAGCCACCGGGCTTGTCCGGCAAGTAACAACGGCCGAGGCGGCAACGCCTTCAAACACCCCACCCGTTGCACCATCTGCCATGCCCGGTGGCAGCAAATCGGCACCCCGACTGCCAGTAGTTTTGATCGGCGCCATTGCGGCCGTATTGGTGCTGGGCACGGCAACTGCCTACTTTTTGTCGCCCCGAACCGGTCGACAGCCTGTACCGGCCACAGCCCCGCCGCCCGAGGTCTTTACGCAAACCCCGGCCAAGACCGACGCGCCGCCCGTTCAGGTTGACAAGAGCGTGGCCCCGACCCCGACTAACAGCGCTCCCCAGTTGAGCGCGTCAGCGACGGCAAGTCCTGCCACTGCTCCACCATTGGCCCAGGTGGCCCCTGCGGCAAAAGCTGC
>JANPAZ010000395.1:0-2233 GCA_031430225.1 Rhodoferax sp.
TGCGTGATTTGCGAGCGCGACTATGAAGGCCCGGACATGGCTCACTGCCCCGCCTATCAGGGGTCGATCTGCTCGCTGTGCTGCACGCTGGATGCCCGCTGCGGCGACATGTGCAAGCCCAAGGCCAATCTGTCGTCGCAATGGTCGGCCACCTTGCACTGGCTTTTGCCCAAATCGGTCTGGCCGTACCTGGACACGGGCTTGGGCTATTTCCTGTTGTTGATGCTGGTGATCGTGCCCTTGCTGGCCAGTGTGTTTGGCTTGCTCTACCACCAGGAGCTCCGGGCGCTGGCACAGGCGATGACCGACGTGGACGTGCTGGGCACGCCGCAAGACGCGCTGCGCTCGGGTTTTTTGAAAGCCTACATGGCCTTGCTGGTCATTGCCGGTCTGGTGGCCTGGTGGGTGGTGCTGGCCCATAAAAGCCGGCAGGTCGCCCAGGAGGAATCGAACCGCCAGACTAACCTGCTGATGCGCGAGATCGAGCTGCATCGCAAGACCGACGAGGCCTTGCAAAACGCCAAGTTGGTGGCCGAGCGCGCCCGCCAGGCCGCCGACCAGGCCAATCAGGCCAAAAGCCGGTACATCAGCGCCATCAGCCATGAGCTGCGCACACCACTCAACAGTATTTTGGGTTACGCCCAGTTGATGGGAGAAGACACGGCCATTCCTGCCCACCGCAAGCAGGCCGTCAACGTGATCAAGCGGGGAGGCGAGCATCTGCTGTCGCTGATTGAAGGCACGCTGGATATTGCACACATCGAAAGCGGCAAGCTTCGTCTGAACGTCAAGCCCATGCGGTTTGCCGATTGCATTGACGAAATGTGCGACATGTTTGAGCCCCAGGCGCTGGCGAAGGGACTGCGGTTTGAGTTTGAGCCGGAAGGCACCCTGCCCGAGGTAGTGCGCGCTGATGAAAAACGCGTGCGTCAGATCCTGATCAACCTGCTGGGTAATGCCATTAAGTTCACGGCTGCCGGGCGGATCTGCCTGCGCGTACGTTACGCCCGTGAGATGGCGCACGTGGAGATTGATGACACAGGTCCGGGGTTATCTGCATCTGAGCTGGAAAGCATTTTTGAGCCGTTCGAGCGCGGCTCGCAGGCAGGGCAGACAGCGCCCGGTAGTCCCACGTCGGGCGGTGCGGGGCTGGGTTTGACCATCGCGAAGATGCTGACAGACCTCATGGGCGGCGAGATGACAGTGAGCAGCGCGCCGGGCCAGGGCTCGGTGTTTCGCATCAAACTCTTTTTGCCCGAGCTGCATCCGGCCGTGGTGGGCGACAGGAAGGCTTTACAACCGACAGTCAGACGGCAGCCTCGCGCCTACCTGGGTGTCCGGCGCAAGCTGCTGGTGGTTGACAACGAAGAACCCGACCGCGAGTTGCTGATGCAGTTGCTGACCCCCATGGGCTTTGAGCTGCGCAGCGCAGCCAGTGGCCACGACTGCCTGGATTTGCTGGCTTCAGGCTATCGCCCCGACGCCATCCTGATGGATCTGGCCATGCCGGGCATTGATGGCTGGGAGACGATCCGACGAATACGCGCCCCCATGCGTTCCGAACCTCCGTCCGGCCCGGGGCTTGTCACTGATGTGTACTCGCTGCCCCCCGAGGGGGCTGTCCTGCCTTGGGGCGGCCCGGCGGCGGGACGCGCCAACGTGCATGCGGACATTCAAATTGCCATTGTCTCGGCCAATGCATTTGAGCGGGGGCAGGACAACGATGTGGGCATTCGCCCTGAAGACTTTATCGTCAAACCGGTGCGGCACAGCGAACTGCTGGACTGGCTGGAGCGGCATCTGTCGCTGGTCTGGGCCGAGCCTTCAGACGAAGAATTGCCAGCCATCGAGCCGGCCGCAGTCAAATCCGTCGCGTCCGAGTGGCCCGCATCAGCCCATGTGCAGTCGCTGGCGCAAGTGGTCAGCCTGGGTTATTTCCGGGGCGTGATGAACAAGCTCAACGAGATCGAGGCGGCTCAACCCGAATGTGCGGACTTTGTGACCTCCATGCGTGAACTGGCGCGACAATTCCAGTTTGAAACCATGAGCCAGCGATTGGGCGTACCGCGTGAACTCTGACCTAGCCATGAACCCGAATTCCGCTGATTTGTTGCCCAGATACCAGGCGCAGGGCACCGACGTGCGCCGCGCCGGGCCGCCCCAAGCAAGCACAGCCCCCTTGGGGGGCAGCGCAGCACACGGAGTGGCAAGCGTGGGGGTCACACTCGATCGC
>JANPAZ010000396.1:0-4486 GCA_031430225.1 Rhodoferax sp.
AAGTTTGATGCCGTGGTGGAGCTGGATGCCGCCCACATCATTCCGCAAATCACCTGGGGCACCTCGCCTGAAATGGTGCTGGGCGTAGATGCCATCGTGCCCGACCCCGACAAAGAAAAAGATGCCAACAAGCGTGACGCCATTGAGCGCGCCCTGACCTACATGGATTTACAACCTGGAAAGCAGTTGAGCGATATTTTTATCGACAAGGTATTCATTGGTTCCTGTACCAATAGCCGAATTGAAGACATGCGCGAAGCCGCTGCCATGGTGAAACAGCTTGGGCAAAAGATCGCCAAGAACGTGAAGCTGGCTATGGTGGTTCCGGGCTCAGGCCTGGTTAAGGAGCAGGCCGAGCGTGAAGGGCTGGATGTAATTTTCAAGGCCGCCGGCTTCGAGTGGCGTGAACCCGGCTGCTCTATGTGTCTCGCAATGAATGCAGACAAGCTGGAGCCCGGCGAGCGTTGTGCCTCGACCAGCAATCGCAACTTTGAAGGTCGCCAGGGCGCGGGCGGGCGCACCCACCTGGTCAGCCCGGCGATGGCCGCCGCCGCCGCCGTGCACGGTCACTTCGTAGACGTTCGAAAATTTGCCTGAACAAGGTAAAGAGCAGAGGAAAAGAGATCATGCAGAAATTCACCCTACACAAAGGCCTTGTGGCACCCATGGACCGCGAAAACGTGGACACAGATGCCATCATTCCCAAGCAGTTTTTGAAATCAATCCGTAAGACCGGCTTTGGCGAAAACCTGTTTGATGCGTGGCGCTATCTGGACTCCGGTTTTCCCGGCCAAGACCCAACCAGTCGCAAACCCAACCCGGACTTCGTGCTGAACCAGCCGCGGTATGCTGGTGCGTCCATTCTGCTGGCACGCAAGAACTTTGGGTGCGGCTCGTCGCGCGAGCACGCTCCCTGGGCATTGGACCAATATGGTTTTCGCGCCATCATCGCCCCAAGCTACGCAGACATATTTTTCAACAACAGTTTCAAAAATGGCCTGCTGCCGATCGTGCTTCCGGAAGCCCAGGTGATGACCTTATTCGACGAAGTGCTGGCATTTCCTGGGTACCAGTTGACGATTGACCTGGAGCGTCAGGTCGTCGTGCGGGCGCAAGGCGAAGAGCTGCCGTTTGAGATCCAGCCGTTTCGCAAATATTGCCTGATCAATGGGTTTGACGACATCGGGCTGACGTTGCGCCAGTCTGACAAGATCAGGGCGTTTGAAGCTCAAAGGCTGGCGCAAAAACCCTGGCTGGCCCACACGGCTTGAACTACATTCAGCAACGTTCATCCGTCTTGTTAAAACAATCGAGGTAGCCATGCGTTCAAAAAAATTCTCTGCCCTGTGCCGGATGTTCGCGCTGGGTACTATAAAACTCACCTTTTTATGCCTCTCGTTTCAGTCACAGGCTGGCTTGTTGGATGATTTACTGAAAAATCCGACGATCCAGGGCTTGATCAGTCGCCCGGATCTGAGCACCCTGGTGGCTGCATGCCGGGATGCAGGTTACAGACAGGCCAATGCCGCGCAATGTCAGAATATTGAGAATGCTGGCGTCTTGAGCAAGCTTCCCAACGAGATGCGAGTGCTGATGGGTAATCCACAGAGCGCGCAATCCTTGCGGGAGCTGTGCACAGCCGTGTTTTACCTTCCGCAAGCCAGTAGCTATCTATGCGCCGAGCTGCGAAAAGCGGAGGCAACGGTCGGACTTGTCGTAGCGCCGCCGCCGATCCCGGCATCACAAACGCTAAGTCCCAGTGAAATGGCTCGATGACTTCAAGCCATTTGGCCGCAAATAGACTTATCAACTTTCTTATTTTTATATTCATTCAAGAAAATCGCAATCCTCCCAGGTGACGGCATCGGAACAGAAATCATGGCGGAGGCCGTGAAAGTATTGAATGTGCTCGACCTCAAGTTCGAGATGGAAACCGCGCTGGTCGGTGGTGCAGCCTATGAAGCCCATGGCCACCCGTTGCCCGATGCCACGCTCAAACTCGCCAAGGACTCAGACGCGGTGCTGTTTGGCGCGGTGGGCGACTGGAAATACGACAAGCTTGACCGACCGCTGCGTCCCGAGCAGGCCATTCTGGGGTTGCGAAAAAACCTGGGGCTGTTTGCCAACTTCCGCCCTGCCATTTGCTACGAACAACTTGTGGATGCCTCCAGCCTCAAGCCCGAGTTGATCTCGGGGCTGGACATTCTGATCATTCGCGAACTTACGGGCGACATCTACTTTGGCCAGCCGCGCGGTCGCCGCATTGCGGTCGATGGGCATTTCCCAGGTGCCGAGGAAGCGTTTGACACCATGCGCTACAGCAAACCTGAAGTCGAACGCATTGCCCACGTGGCATTTCAGGCCGCGCGCAAGCGAAGCAAGCGCGTGACCAGCGTGGACAAAGCCAACGTGCTGGAAACCTTCCAGTTCTGGAAAGACATCGTGACCGAAGTTGGAAAGGAATACCCCGACGTAGAACTCGACCACATGTACGTGGACAACGCCGCCATGCAATTGGTGAAGGCCCCCAAGAAGTTTGACGTGGTGGTCACCGGCAACATGTTTGGGGATATTTTGAGTGACGAAGCCGCGATGCTGACCGGCTCGATCGGCATGCTGCCGTCTGCCAGCTTGAACTCAAAAAACCAGGGTCTCTATGAACCCAGCCATGGCAGCGCGCCGGACATTGCCGGCAAAGGCATAGCCAACCCCCTAGCGACCATTTTGAGCGCCGCAATGATGCTGCGCTTCAGCCTGAACCAGGCCGCCACCGCCGACCGCATTGAGACGGCTGTGAAATCAGTGTTGACCCAGGGCCTGCGCACAGCTGATATTTTCAGTGCAGGCACCACCAGGGTGAGTACCCGGGAAATGGGCGATGCAGTCGTGAAGGCTCTGGCCGGTTAATCTATAATTCGGAGGCTATGAACGATTTTTTGGCCATCAACCAAACCACCCAAACCAAAGCGTCTGGCGCGGGAACGTTCATTTCCTCCATTAAAACGACAACCATTAAGGGCTGACCCAGCCTGGTTCGTCGTGCGCCTACCCCGGAGCCTGACGAGCCGGGGGATCAGTCAAACCTGATTTTTTTTGAAAGGCGAAAAATGAAAATTGGTAATCTGGTCGGCCTGGTAGGCTGGCGTGGCATGGTGGGTTCTGTGCTGATTGACCGCATGCAGGCGGAGGGTGACTTCGACCTGATCGAGCCGGTCTTCTTCTCCACTTCGAACGCGGGCGGTGCCGCGCCATCTCTTGCGAAAAATGAAACCGCCCTGAAAGACGCGTTTGATATTGCTGCCCTCAAAAAGTGCGACATCATCATCAGTGCTCAAGGCGGCGACTACACCTCCGACGTATTTCCCAAGCTGCGCGCTGCGGGCTGGACTGGCCACTGGATTGATGCCGCCAGCACCCTGCGTATGAAGGACGATGCCGTCATCATCCTCGATCCGGTCAACATGCCGGTCATCAAGAATGCTTTGGCGAATGGTGGCAACAACTGGATTGGCGGCAACTGCACCGTGAGTTGCATGTTGATGGGCGTAGGCGCACTCTACAAGGCCGGACTGGTTGAGTGGATGAGTACCCAGACCTACCAGGCTGCCAGCGGCGGTGGTGCGCAGCACATGCGCGAGCTGCTTACCCAGTACGGCACACTGAACGCCGAGGTCAAAGCGTTGCTGGACGACCCCAAAAGCGCCATTCTGGAGATTGACCGCAAGGTCATCGCCAAGCAACGCGCCCTGACCGCGACTGAGACAGCCAACTTTGGCGTGCCGTTGGGCGGCTCGCTCATTCCCTGGATCGACAAAGACCTGGGTGATGGCATGAGCAAGGAAGAGTGGAAAGGCATGGCCGAGACCAACAAGATCATGGGCTTGGGCGAAGGCTTCGCAGGCACGTCTGCCGTGCCCGTGGACGGTTTTTGTGTGCGCGTGGGTGCCATGCGCTGCCACAGCCAGGCCCTGACCTTCAAACTCAAGAAAAATGTGCCTGTTGCCGACATCGAAGCGATGATCGCGGCAGACAACGCATGGGTCAAAGTGGTGCCTAACACTCGCGAAGCCACTGTTCAGGCATTAACTCCAGTGGCTGTCACCGGCACCATGACCATCCCCGTCGGCCGAATCCGCAAGCTGGCTATGGGACCCGACTATCTGGGTGCTTTCACGATCGGTGACCAACTACTGTGGGGTGCAGCAGAGCCCTTGCGTCGCATGCTGCGCATCTTGCTGGGGGCGTAAGGCCCAAGGGGTTGCGTAAAGAATGATGCGCCCAACGCCGCGATAGCGCGGCGTTGTCGTTTGACAACATCAGAGTCCTCAGTTTGTACGCTGCCAGCATCCGGTCAGAAGTTAAAAGCTTTCTCAGCTTGTCAGGCTAAGACATTGATGTTAAGGTACTTTTTAACTTTTGCGTATCGAGGCGTTTGTCCAAATGTATAGCGATAATTGCCACTCGCCCGAACAACGGAGGCTATTAA
>JANPAZ010000397.1:0-1944 GCA_031430225.1 Rhodoferax sp.
CCGGGAGCTCAATGCGGGCGCGACCGTCCTGCGGGTAAACGACCTGCGCGTGCCGCGAGAAGACCAGTTTGGGGTGGACCTGGACGGCATCACCCTGGAAGTGCGCGCGGGCGAAGTGGTGGGCATTGCCGGTGTGTCGGGTAACGGGCAAAAGGAATTGCTGTTGGCGTTGTCGGGTGAAGACGTGCGCTCGCCGGCGCATTCAGTGCGCATGGGTGATGTGGATGTGTCGGGCCTGCACCCTGGTGAGCGACGCAAGCTGGGCCTGCATTTTGTGCCCGAAGAGCGGCTGGGCCGCGGTGCGGTGCCCACGCTGGGCCTGGCGCACAACCTGCTGCTCACGCGCGATGAGGCGATATCCCGCCCCGGTTTTGCGGGGGGCTGGATCAATGTGCGCAAGCTTGAATCCCAGGCGGCGGACATCATCAAGCGATTTAACGTAAAGGCCGGTGGGCCAAATTCGGCAGCCAAATCCTTGTCGGGTGGCAACCTTCAAAAATTCATTGTGGGCCGAGAGATCGATGCCAAGCCCAAACTGCTGATCGTGTCGCAGCCGACATGGGGCGTTGATGTGGGTGCGGCGGCACAGATTCGCGGGGCGATTCTGGCGCTGCGCGACGCCGGGTGTGCCGTGCTCGTCGTCAGCGAGGAGCTTGATGAACTGTTTGAAGTCAGTGACCGGCTGCATGTGATCGCGCATGGGCGCCTGAGCCCTTCAGTGCCGATTGCAGAGGCCACCGTCGAGCGCATTGGCGAGTGGATGAGTGGCCTGTGGCATGAAGACGTGCAGGCCCATCTGGCAGACATGAATTCGGAGGCAGACCATGTCTAACTTCGCCCTGAAGCTGGAAGCCCGCCCCCAGCCGTCGAATTTCTGGAGCTACGGGTCGCCGCTGCTGGCACTGCTGATCACCGTGATCATCGGCATCATCATGTTCATCGCCCTGGGCAAAGACCCGCTCAAGGGGCTGGAGATGTTCTTCTGGCTGCCGATCAAGAGTGGCTATGCCATTGGCGAGTTGCTGGTGAAGGCCACGCCGCTGCTGATCATTGCGCTGGGCCTGGCGGTGTGTTTTCGCTCCAACGTCTGGAACATTGGTGCCGAGGGGCAATACATCATTGGTGCCATTTTTGCGGGGGGCGTGGCGCTCATGGCCGACAAGACCACCGGCGCGTGGATTGTGGTGCCCATCATCGTTGCTGGTGTGCTGGGGGGCATGCTGTGGGCGGGCATCACGGCGCTGTTGCGCGACCGCTTCAACGCCAACGAAATTCTGGTCAGCCTGATGCTGGTGTATGTGGCAGTGCAGTTGCTCAGCTACCTGGTGGGGGGGCCCTGGAAGGACCCGCAGGGGTTCAACTTTCCGCAGACCCAAACCTTTGAAGCGGCCACGCGTATCCCGCGTTTATTCGCCGGGTCGCGGGTCAGCATTGGCGTCCTGATGGCCGTGGTAGGCGTGGTATGTGTGTGGATTTTCCTGTTTCGCACCCGCGCGGGGTTTGCGCAACAGGTGGGTGGGCTGGCCCCTGCAGCTTCGCGCTATGCGGGCTTCTCGTCGCGCAAGGCCTTGTGGACGGCACTGCTGATTTCAGGCGGCGCGGCAGGCCTGGCGGGTGCGCTGGAGGTGGCGGGGCCCATTGGCCAGCTCACGCCCTATGTGCCTGCGGGCTATGGTTTTGCCGCCATCATCGTGGCCTATGTGGGGCGACTTCATCCCGTGGGCATGGTCTTCTCGGCCATTCTCATGAGCATGTTTTACATCGGTGGGGAAATGGCGCAGTCGCGTCTGGGGCTGACCAAGTCACTCACCGGGGTGTTTCAAGGCTTGCTGTTGTTCAGTTTGCTGGCGTGTGACACGCTGGTGAATTACCGGCTTAAATTCAAGGGGAGCAAATAATGGAATCCTATGCATTGCTCCTGGCCGCTACGCTGAACGCGGGCAC
>JANPAZ010000398.1:0-4774 GCA_031430225.1 Rhodoferax sp.
GATCGACTTGATGGCAGAGCGCGGCGTGCCACCCACGCACACGCTGTCCCCCACCGACGCCAGAAATTTCTACCGGGAGCGGCGGTTTTTTACGCAACCTGAGCCACCCGCTGTGGCTGAAACGCGCGACATGAGCGCCGCCGGTCCGCATGGACCCATCCCGTTGCGCCTGTACAAACCGTTGGGCGTAGACGCCGGGCCAGGCGGTTTGCCGGTCCTGGTGTACTTTCATGGTGGCGGCTGGGTCATTGGTGACCTCGATACCCACGATGTGCTGTGCCGCCAACTTGCCAACGCGTCGGGTTGCGCGGTGGTGGCAGTGGACTACCGTATGGGCCCGGAGTGCCCGTTCCCGGCCGCGCCCGATGACTGCTACGCCGCGACACGCTGGGTGCGCGATCACGCTGTTGCTTTGGGCCTGGATGCCTCTCGCCTGGCCGTGGGTGGGGACAGCGCTGGGGGCAACCTGGCCGCCGTGGTGTCCATTCTGGCGCGCGACGTGGGTGATTTGTCCATTGCGTTCCAGTTGCTGATTTACCCCGCAACCGATATGCATCGCACCAGCAACTCGCACAAGACCAATGGCGAGGGCTATGTGTTGACAACCGACACCATGAGCTATTTTCAGGGCCATTACACCGGTAACAATGAAACCCATTATGTTGATTGGCGCGCGTCGCCGCTGCTGGTTAGCAGCCACGCCAATCTGCCTCCTGCGCTGGTGCTGACTGCAGGTTTTGACCCGTTGCGCGATGAAGGCATTGCTTATGCGCAGAAGCTCAGCGCCGCCGGTGGTCGCACCACCCATATTTCATTTGAGCGCCAGATTCACGGTTTCATCACCATGGGCCGGGTGATCGACGAGGCCAATGTGGCGGTGCGAATTTGTGCGTTGGAGTTGAAGACCGCATTGGCTTGAGTGCTGTGTGCCCGGTCAAGCCGCCAGCTTGAGCGGGACTTCCCAACCAGGGAACACGAGCACAGCGGGATGGCACTGCAGCGCGCGGGCAAGAGCCTTC
This sequence comes from Rhodoferax sp., assembly GCA_031430225.1. Lineage (GTDB taxonomy): Bacteria > Pseudomonadota > Gammaproteobacteria > Burkholderiales > Burkholderiaceae_C > JANYCG01. The sequence continues at coordinate 1,020 of JANPAZ010000398.1, forward strand.
GCGCGCTCAACGCCCAGATTGACACGACCGTTTTCAATCGCAGAAATCGTGGCCTGAGGGATTCCCGCAAGTGCAGCCAATTGACTCTGGCTCAACTCCTGAAGTTCGCGCAGAATGCGAACTGACTCGCCCACGGAGACCTCAACTCTGGTTTTTGCCGGACTAAATGTTTTCATCTCATGGTTTCCTGTAATCGTGAGCGGTGACTTGAACCACATGGATCATCAAGACATCTGCGACAACCTGATAAATAACGCGCCATTGAAGTCCGAGACGGGATGAGCGAAAACCTTTCCATTCACCCGCCAGCGCCTCATCGTGAAACCCTTTGATGACCCGCAACCCCATGGGTCCGGATATACGCGCAATATCTTTCCATTTTTCATACCGCTTCAATACTTCAAGTGGCACTGAACCTGAGAGTTGCTTGTCAACGCGACGATGCTCTTCAATTTGCCACATACCATATTGTGCATATACTATTCATGGCATGTCAAGCCAAGAAGGGCGATAGCAGCTCCGGCGGTTGGTGTGTAGTGTGACCGTGTCTCATTTGGACCAGCGATTGTGGAACACCCGTAGCTCAATGCGACAATGCAACTCACGCTTTGTAGCGATTTTCTTGGTCGATTTTGTGTTTATTGGGTGGATTTGAGTGTGTTTTGGGGCGATCTGAAAGGGCAATCGGTTGTGGTCAATTTCATAGAGTTGGCGAGATGAGAATTTTGCTGACTGGGGCAACCGGCTTTGTCGGTAATGCAATATTGCGGCGATTGAATGCTGAATCAGCTGACGTCGTGGCTGTTGTCCGTGATCCAAACGTTTGCTTACCTGGCGGTTCATTGAGGACGACATATGCAGTGTCTTGGTGAATCGCCTGCGTAGACCCTTTTTCAAAGTGCAGTCCTTGGAAAGCTACGATACTGTCCTCAAAAACCTCTCGTAGAAATGTACGTATTTTTTCGGCAAAAATTAGAGGATGAGCCGACGAGAGATGTTGATAGGTGTCGAGCACCTTGGTCAGCGGCAAATTGATGTCCGCGTGCTCTAACGCAACGATACCTTTGTCCTGTGGGCCTGCAATAGGGACGCTGGCCAAAAGCGCGCTTCCTCCTCGCGTGGCGTTTCTAAACTGAAGCAGATAGCTGTCTATCTCAGCGGGACTAACCGCTTGTTTCAAGATGACATATCCATTTTGAATGAAAAATTCGATTTGACTTGCCAGTTCCATAGTGACTGATCTTTGCGAAATCTTTCTCTGTAACAAGTCGGTCGCATTGAGTTGGTCTGTCCAAAGTCCGCCGAATTGGCTGTAAAAAGTGACGTTGGATGCAGGCGCTGCAATCTTCGGCTCTCGGTACATAACAGAGCACAATCTCCCAAACTTCATCGTCATCTGTTTGTCCTGAATGTTGCGTTTTCGCAAGCACTTGATTCAGTGCGAATCAAATGTACGAAATGTAATTATCGTTGCATGGGCGTCAATTCGCGAATGCGTCTCGCTTCCGCCAACTGCAACAGCTTGAGATGCACTCCCCCAAACCCGCCATTGCTCATGCACACAATGTGATCACCGGGGCAGGCTTGGGCGACCACCTGTGTTACCAACTCGTCGATAGAGTCCGCCACAAAAGCCTGCTCGCCCATGGGTACCAGCGCCTCGCGTGCGTCCCAACCCAAACCACCGCTGTGGCAAAACGCCAGATCGGCATCTTCCAGGCTCCAGGGGAGTTGGGCCTTCATTGCGCCGAGTTTCATGGTGTTGGAGCGGGGCTCGAACACGGCCAGGATGCGCTGGTGGGACCCCAATTTGCGGCGCAGGCCGTCCAGCGTGGTTCGGATGGCAGTTGGGTGATGAGCGAAATCGTCGTACACGGTGATGGCGGCTGCCCCCTGGCCCACAGTGCCGCGAACCTCCATGCGGCGCTTGACGTTTTGAAAACTGGCCAAAGCTTGGGCCGCTGCGGCGGGCGACACGCCCACATGCTCGGCGGCGGCGATGGCCGCCAACGCATTAAGCTGGTTGTGCACACCGGTAAGTGCCCATTCCACACGGCCCACTGGCTTGCCCTGGTACAGCACGTCAAACGCGTGCGGCTCACCTTGCGCGGTGAAGTCACTCACGGCGGCGCCGAAGCTGCGCACTTCGCTCCAGCAGCCGGTATTCAGCACTCGAGCCAGGCTTTCTTCAAGCCCGTTGACAACGACCCGGCCAGTGCTGGGCACAGTGCGCACCAGGTGGTGGAACTGACGCTCGATGGCGGCCAGGTCATCAAAGATGTCGGCATGGTCAAACTCCAGGTTGTTGAGCACGGCGGTCCTGGGGCGGTAGTGGACGAATTTGCTGCGTTTGTCAAAAAACGCGGTGTCGTATTCATCGGCCTCAATGACGAAGAGCGGAAGGTGGGCGGGCAATGGGCTCTGCGCAGGTAAAGGAGGAGCCCGCAAAGCGGGCGGGGGACACGGAGCAGAGTCCATTGCCCGCCCGCCTCCCAGGCGCGCGGAGACATCGAAGTTCATCGGCACACCGCCGACTAAAAAACCGGGTTGCAGGCCCGCGCTTTCCAGGATCCAGGTCAACATCGCCGTGGTGGTGGTCTTGCCGTGGGTGCCCGCCACGGCCAGCACGTGTTGACTTTGCAGCACGTGCTCGGCCAGCCACTGCGGGCCGCTGGTGTAGGGCAGGCCTGCGTCCAGAATGGCTTCCATCAGCGGGAATTTGGGTGTGCCGTCAGGCAGATGCGCGCGGCTGACGACGTTGCCCACAACGAACATGTCAGGTCTCAGGGCCACCTGGTCGGCACCAAACCCTTCAATAAGTTCAATGCCAAGGGCGCGCAGCTGGTCGCTCATGGGGGGGTAGACGCCCGCGTCGCAACCGGTGACTTTATGGCCTGCTTCCCGCGCCAGTGCGGCCAAGCCGCCCATGAAGGTGCCGCAGATGCCAAGAATATGAATGTGCATCGCCTGATTTTCGCTCAGTGCGGAAATCGCTCGCGCAGCTTCATCTTCCAGAACTTGCCGGTTGAGGTGCGCGGCACGGCCTCAATAAACTCATAGCGCTCGGGTAACTGCCATTTGGCAAAGCTTTTACCCAATAGCAGGGCGTTGAGCTCCGTGGGTGTAGTGGTAAGACCTGCTTTCAGCACCACACAGGCCAGCGGGCGCTCGCTCCATTTTTCATCAGGGATGGCGATGACGGCGGCCTCGGCCACCGCGGGGTGACCCATGAGTGCATTTTCCAGATCGACCGAGCTGATCCACTCCCCGCCGGACTTGATCAGGTCTTTGGTGCGGTCGGTGATCTTCACAAAGCCTAGGGCGTCCATGCTGGCAACGTCGCCGGTGCGCAGCCAACCGTCTTCGGTGAATTTTTCGGGCTCGAGCGGCACCTCGTGGTAACTGGCAGTGATGAAAGGGCCGCGGACCTGGATCTCGCCCACACTTTTGCCGTCCCAGGGTTGGGTTTGGCCGTCTTCGCCGCGGACGCGCAGGTCCACCAGTGGCACCGGCACCCCGGCCAGCGCGGCGCGACGGTAGCGCTCGTCCAGCGGGGCGTTCACCAGTTCGGCTTTCGGGTATGACACGGTGGCCAATGGGGATGTCTCCGTCATGCCCCAGCCCTGTAGCAACCAGATGCCGTGGGCGTCAAAGGCGCGTATCAGTGCCTCGGGCACAGCGGCGCCACCGACCAGCGAGCGCATGCCTTTGGGAAGCTTCCAGCGGCCCTGGTTGGGCGAGCCATCGCGTTGTGC
>JANPAZ010000399.1:0-1904 GCA_031430225.1 Rhodoferax sp.
ATGGTGGGCGACTTTCCGCCGAGCTCCAGCGACACGGGCATCAGCTTTTCTGCCGCAAGCCGCGCAATGCCGATGCCGGTGGACGTGCCGCCGGTGAAAGCGATGCGCTTGATCAACGGGTGGCGCACCAGCGCATCACCCACCACCGAACCCTTGCCGGGCAGCACGCTCAGGATGCCCGGGGGCACACCGGCCGCTTCGGCAATGCGTGCCAGCTCAATGGCCATGCGGGGCGTGATCTCGGCCGGCTTGAACACCATCGCGCATCCTGCGGCCAGCGCAGGTGCGAGCTTTTGGGCCTCACTGGCGATGGGTGAATTCCACGGCGTGATGGCGCCCACCACGCCCAGTGGCTCGTGCAGGCTCATCGACATGAAGTCGCCACGCTGCGGCGTGACAGCATCTTCAAAGGTTTCACAAGCCGCTGCAAAGTACTGGAAGGTACCCGCCGCGCTGGCGACCAGGGCACGTGTCTCGCTGATGGGCTTGCCATTGTCCAGCCGCTGCAACTGCGCAAGCTCCTCACCACGCGCACGAATGCCTGCCGCAATGCGGTGCAGGATGGCGGCACGTTCATGAGGCTTGAGGCCCGCCCAGCTGGGCTTGAGGCGTGCCGCTTCAGCCACGCGTACGGCTTCGTCCACGTCATCGACGGTGGCAGCATGCAGGGTCGCCACCGTGCTGGCGTCAAACGGGTACTCGGTGCTGTACTGCGGGCCTGACGCATCGCGCCATTCGCCAGCAATGAGGGTCTTGAGGTGTTCAGTCATATCGTCAGGGGGTTGATGCGGTTGTGCAGAAACCGCAGTGCAGACAGCACCGTCAGGGCCGAGGTCTTGGGGTTGTCGGCAAGCGGCTTGCCACGCATCTCAATGCGCATCTCACCGAACGCGCCGACGGCATGAATCTCGTGGATGTTCTCAGACACGGTGGGGTCTGCAATCAGCCGCACACGCGTGGCATCCAGCCCCAGGCCAGCCAGCGACACCGTGGCTGCCACGTTGGCATTCTTGGGGTAGAGCCGTGCAGCTTCGCGTGCGCTTGCTTCCAGAATAATAGCGGGCTGAGCAATGGATTCGAGGGCAACTACCTGTTCTGCAGGTGTACCGCGCCAGCCGGAAGGTGGCTTGCGCCCGGTGTAAGTGACATCGGTCAAGCCAGCCAGCCGCGCCGCCGCAATCGCGTCGATGCCGCCGATCGCACCGGCCAACAGATGAACCTGAGTGCGCCCGCGCCGTGCAGCGTCAGCCAGTAATTCTGGCAGGCCCGGCTCGGACAAAGCCCCTACCGACAACACGCCGCATTCAAGGCCGCTCTCAAGCGCTTGCAGCACGTGCGTCTTCAGGGCACTGTGGCCTGCGCATTCCAGCACCAGGGTGTCAACGCCCGGTAGAGGCACCGGCACGGTGAGTCGATCCCCGACTGCAACACCCACGCCGAGATCGGCTTGCACCTGCGCCACACGGGCCGGCGAGACCACGACCTGCACGATGCGCAACCCAGACAGACCGGCAACGCGCGCAAAGACCGAGCGGCCTATCGCACCAAAACCGATGAGGGTGAGATGCAGCATGGCGCGTCAGTCTTTCTTCAGGATCGGGCCGGCAAACTTGGCCGCAAACGGGCCCCAGGCGATCATGTCCACTTCGACCATTACGGGGCCGGTGAGTTGCAGCGCCTGGGTCAGCACTTCACGCGCCTGCGACGGGTTCGTGAGGCGGAAATGCGGCACGGTCAGGCTCGCGCAAAACTGGGCGAAGTCAGGCGTGTGCAGGTCCACATAGCAATGACGGCCCCCGTAAATGTCGTCCTGAATATTGCGGATCACACCATATCGGCTGTCATTCATGACCAGCATCACCACGTTGGCTTTTTCCTGCACGGCACAGGCCAGCTCACCCACG
>JANPAZ010000400.1:0-1723 GCA_031430225.1 Rhodoferax sp.
GCGCCTGTGGTGGGGCCATATAGCGCGCAGGGTCGGGCAAGACCGGCCGCTGCGCCAGCTTTGACTCTTGCAAGGCCGCGTCAAAGCACACATAAACCGGCCCTTGCGGTGCCGTGGTGGCAATCTGGCGCGCACGCAGCAGCGCCTCTTGGGCCGCCGTGATGGAAGCGGGCTGGGCGTCCCACTTGATGAAGTGACGCACCAGTGCGGCCTGGTCCTGTGCCGTGTGAATCCAGTCGATCCAGGGGCGTCGTTTGGCGGCGTCCACCGGCCCGGTGGCGCCCAACACGATCACCGGAACCCGGTCTACCCAGGCATCGAAAATGGCCATGGAGCCGTGCATCAGGCCCACGTTGCTGTGCAGGATGGCGATCAGCGGCTTACCTGTGACCTTGGCATAGCCATGCGCAATGGCAACGGCATGCTCTTCATGCAAGACCACCACCATCTGCGGCTTTTCGTTGCCCAGATGGTTGACCAGGCTGTCATGCAAGCCGCGAAAGCTCGCGCCGGGGTTGAGCAAAACATAGGGGATATCCATGGCGCGCATCATGTCGGCGATGGCGTCGCTGGCCCAGACGGTCTCATCGGGCTCGGAGGGTTTTGGGATATCGCGGCGCACGGTCGCGTCTACAGGTCGTGTCATGAAGTTTCCAGAGCTATTCGGGGACGATATTGGCGGCCTTGATGACGGCCGCCCAGCGCTTTTGGTCTGCGGCGATCAGCTTGGTGAAGTCTGCCGCCGTGCTGCTTTCAGCGTAAATGCCTTGCTCGGCCAGTTTGTCGCGTACCTCGGGCAGAGCCAGCGACCGACGCAGTTCTGCATTGAGCTTGTTGATAATGGCAGGCGGAGTTTTGGCGGACGCCACCATGCCAATCCAGATGTCGCTCTCAAAGTTGGGCACCGTCTCTGCAATGGTCGGCACGTTGGGCAACAGGTCGATCCGCTTGGTACCAGTGCTGCCCAAAGCGCGCAGTTTGCCACTGCGAATGTGGGGCAGGGCGGTGTTGAGGGGGCAGAACATCACGTCCACCGTGCCGCCCAGCACGTCAACAATGGCGGGTGCAGAGCCTTTGTAGGGGATGTGGTTGATGCGCGTGCTGGTCATTGATTTGAAAACCTCGGCGGCCATATGTTGCGGGCTGCCCGCACCGGCCGATGCATAAGTCAATTTGTCGGGGTTGGCCCTGGCCAGGGCAATCAGTTCGTCCACTGTGGTTGCTGCCACTTTTGCAGGCGACACCACCAGCACCATCGGTACACGTCCCATCATGGTGATGCCCTGCAAGTCACGGTTGACGTCAAAGGACAGCTTGGGGTACAGCACGGGGTTGACGGCGACTGTCTGGTTGGGCGCCACCGCAATATAGTAGCCGTCGCCCTCCGTCCTGGCCATGAATTCGGTAGCGATATTGCCTGCAGCACCTGGCTTGTTTTCAACGATGACAGGCTGACCAAACGACTCGGACATCTTCTGCCCCAGAATGCGCGCCAGCACATCGTTGGAGCCACCCGGTGGCAGGGGCACGACGATGCGAATGGCTTTGTTGGGGTAATCTTGCGCGTGAGATAGCGGGCTTAAAAGCACCGCTGCGGTGCAGCCCGCAAGGAGCAAGGTTCGGCGAATGAGTTTCATGGGTGTCTCCAGAATGTTTGTGCCTGCGCCTTGCATCGTAGGCAAGGCAGGGCAAAAACTCAATCTTGAACTTCAAATCAATGTGA
>JANPAZ010000401.1:0-7764 GCA_031430225.1 Rhodoferax sp.
ATGGTCTCGTAGTAATTGGCAAATGTATAGGTCTTCTCGATGGCGAGGGTGGGTCCGTCACCGGTGAGCTTCCAGCCGTCAAGTTGAGCCAGACTTGCTACAATTTCTGTAGCTTTCAGCGCCCGCCTGGAAAGGGAAGACCAGTCTTTTGGCTTCAACATGGTGGTCATGACATTGTTTTCTCGCATGCGTTAGCGGGTCATGCGCAGAAGGCGCTCGGACGCCGGCGGATGGGAGTAATAGAACTTCACGTACACCGGGTCGGGGGTTAGCGTGGAGGCGTTGTCTTCATAAAGCTTGAGCAGCGCAGACGACAGATCCGTACCGCTGGTTTGCGCCACCGCATAAGCATCGGCCTCAAACTCATGCTTGCGCGACAACTGGGCAAACAGCGGTGATATGAAAAGGCTGAACACCGGCACCACCAGCATGAACAACAGCAGGGCAAGCGCATCGTTGGGTGCGCCTCGCGTCATGTTCGGGATGACCCCGAGGCCGGTGTAAAACCAGGCTTGGGTGGCCAGCCAGCCAAGCAGCGCAAAACCGGCTAAGCTCATGGCAAACATCGACACAATGCGTTTGATAATGTGTTTGTGCTTGAAGTGCCCCAGCTCATGCGCCAGCACTGCATCTACTTCGCCCGCAGTGAGCTTGGCCAGCAAAGTATCGTAAAACACTACGCGCTTGGCTGCACCAAAGCCGGTAAAGTAGGCATTTGCATGCGCGCTGCGTTTGCTGCCGTCCATCACAAACAAGCCTTTGGCCGCAAACCCGCAGCGCTGCATCAACGCTGTCACGCGTGCCTTGAGGGTTTCATCTTCCAGTGGCTGAAACTTGTTGAACATCGGCGCAATGAAGGTCGGGTAAATCAGCAGCAGCAACAAGTTGAAACCCATCCACAAGCCCCAGGCCCAAAGCCACCACAGCGGGCCTGCAGCCCCCATCACCCACAAGATCAGCGCCACAATGGGCAAGCCAATCAGCGCGCCCACCACGCTGGACTTGAGAAGGTCTGCAAGCCATAGCTTGAACGTCATCTTGTTGAAGCCAAAGCGCTCTTCAAGCACAAAGGTCTGATACAGCGTCATGGGGAGATCTATCGCCGCGCCAATCAACATGAAGGCCACCAGCAACGCGATTTGTTGCCACATCCCGCCACCGGTGCCAATGGCCGAACCGCCGCCAAACCACTGCAGCAGTGTCTGGTTGAGCCACGACAACCCGCCCAGCAGTGTCCAGCTCAGTAACACGGCCGTGCCCAGCGCCATCTCGAGCAGGCCCAGGCGCGCCTTGGCAATGGTGTAGTCGGCAGCCTTTTGGTGCGCGGCCAGTGTGATGTTGCGGGCAAATGCGGCGGGCACATGGTTGCGGTGCGTGGCTACGTGGCGAATCTGGCGCGATGCCAGCCAGACCTTGAGTATCAGACCCACGACCAGGGCGACGGCAAAACTCAGCGTGAGTGTGAATGAAGGCGACGCCAGTGCAGACGCTGGCGCGGAATCGAAGGTCAAGGGTACGGGGTTCATTGCCTGCAAGTTTAGGCCATCAGCGACAATTCAAGCCATGACAGAACTGAACACCCTTTCGCCTTCAATTCATCTGAAGAAATCCGACCAGAATCTGGTGTGGCTGGATTGTGAGATGACAGGGCTGGACCCCGAAATCGAACGCATCATTGAGATCGCAGTGATCGTGACCGGCCCGCATCTCGAACCCCGCATTGAAGGCCCGGTGTTTGTGATCCACCAGAGCGACGAGCAGCTCGACAAAATGGATGCCTGGAACAAGGGGACACACGGCAAGAGCGGGCTCATTGGCAAGGTCAAGGCGTCGACGGTGACCGAAGAAGAAGCGCAGGCGCAGCTCATTGTCTTTTTAAGCCAGTATGTGTCCAAGGGTGGGGCACCACTGTGCGGCAACAGCATTGGGCAGGACCGGCGTTTTTTGGTGAAGTACATGCCCTTACTGGACGCGTTCTTTCACTACCGCAACATTGATGTGAGTACCCTCAAGGAGCTGTCAAAACGCTGGCGCCCAGAGGTTTACAAAGGCTTCAAAAAGAAGCAACGTCATACCGCATTGGCCGATGTCCATGAGTCGATTGACGAACTGACGCATTACCGGGCGACTTTTTTGAGTGCGGGTCATTAGGTAGAAACCCGAATCTGTGCCATAATCCGAGGCTGCGCTGAAAACTGTTTTGTTTTTGCGCACATGTACATCTCCCTTCACACAATGGGCTCAGAGCGGATTCACTCAGGAATCTGCCAAAACAAGTCCCAAGCGCTGATCGAGCCTGCCAAGGTAGCTCTTTCAACACTCGCCTCGGTGAGTCAGCGCAGGTTCCGTTTGATGGTTGATGTTTTTTAACCATTGACGGAGCGTACGGCCCCAGCGCCGACGTTCGCGTGTGAGATTTAAATGACTGACACTTTTGAAGTGGCCGGCGACTTTTCGCCTGCTGAAACCTTTTCCAACGATTCCTTTGCCGCGAGTCCAGCCGATGCAGTTGACACATTCAGCGAGCCTTTGGCCCCCGTTGAGGTTGAAGCGGCTGTTGAAGAAGCCCCCAATGGCTTCGTTACTCTGGGCCTGGCCCCGGAGCTGATCCGCGCCGTGAAGGATCTGGGTTTTACCCAGCCCACCACGGTTCAACTAAAGACCATTCCCCTGGCCATGCAAGGCGAGGCCACGGAGGGCAAGTCGGCCCGTTTTGTCGACCTGATGGTGTCCAGCCAGACGGGCAGCGGCAAAACAGCAGCCTTTTTGCTGCCGGTTTTGCACACGCTGTTGCGCCAGCAGGCAGAAGCCGAAGCCAAAGAACGCACCGATTTTGAGCAGGCCACTGCCGAAGCCCTGGAAAAAGGTGAGGCACCTCCGAAGCGCGCCAAGCGCAAAGATCCCACCAACATGCGCAACTTCAAGCCCGCCACGCCCGGCGCGCTGATTGTGTGTCCTACCCGTGAATTGGCCCAGCAGGTGGCGCACGACGCTATCGACCTGGTACAGCATTGCCGTGGCCTGCGCATTGCCAACGTGGTAGGCGGCATGCCCTACCAGTTGCAAATTGCCAAGTTGCAAAACGCCAACCTCGTGGTGGCCACGCCGGGTCGCTTGCTCGACCTGCAACGCTCGATGCAAATCAAACTGGACCAGGTGCAGTTCCTGGTGGTTGATGAAGCCGACCGCATGCTCGACTTGGGCTTCTCCGATGACCTGGCTGAACTCAATCAGCTGACCATTGAGCGCAAACAGACCATGATGTTCAGCGCCACGTTTGCGCCGCGCATTCAGCAACTGGCTACCCGCGTGATGCGTGAGCCACAACGCGTGCAAATCGATTCGCCTCAGGAAAAGCACCAGAACATCAAGCAGGTTCTGTTTTGGGCCGACAACGCCCAGCACAAGCGCAAGCTGCTGGACCACTGGCTGCGTGACACCACCATCAACCAGGCCATCGTTTTCGCCAGCACGCAAATTGAGTGTGATGGGTTGGCCAATGACCTGCAACAAGATGGCTTCAGCGCCGTCGCCTTGCATGGCGCCTTGAACCAGGGTTTGCGCAACCGCAGGCTCATGGCATTGCGCGAAGGCCATGTCCAGATTCTGGTCGCGACTGATGTGGCTGCACGCGGTATTGACGTGCCCACCATCAGCCACGTGTTCAACTTCGGTCTGCCGATGAAGGCCGAGGACTACACGCACCGCATTGGTCGCACGGGCCGTGCCGGTCGCGACGGTATTGCAGTGACGTTTGCCGAGTTGCGCGACCGTCGCCGTATTTTTGACATTGAAGCGTTCACGCGCCAGCAATTCAAATCTGAAGTGGTTCCAGGCCTTGAACCAAAACAACGCATTCCTGACTCACGTCCGGGTGGCAACTTCGGTGGCCGTGACAGCCGCGATGGTCGTGATTCCCGCGGCCATGGAGGTGGCGGCCGTTCAGGCGGATTCGGTGGCAATCGCGGTGGTTTCGCAGACAGAAACGCCAGTGGCCCACGCATTTCCGGCGCAGGCGGCTATCAAAACAATAGCAATGGTGGCGGTGGTGGTGGCTTCGGCGGCAACGGTGGTGGTGACGGCGGCTTCAGCTATGAGCGTAAGGGTGGTTTCAACGACCGCTTCGCAGGTGACCGTAATTTCGCCGGTGACCGCAACAGCGGTGCGGGCGCGCCTCGCGGCGACTTTGGTGACCGCAAACCTGCCTTTGGCAAGCCTGCGTTCAGCAAGCCGATGGGCGTGAAGCCTGCCGGCATGGGCAACGGCGGCAAGGTGTTCGTACCCCGTGACGCCGCCAAGAAGCGTCCTGCACGCAGCGCCTGAGCGCTATTGAGCTGACACGGGTGGCGAGGTGCTGCCCGAAGACATGTCTGCGCGGACAATCTTTTCGGTTGTTCGCGCATTTTGCATTTTTGGGCCTGGCCAGCATGCAAAAATTGCGCCTCTAGCAATGTTGAGGCACAAAATGGCTAAACCCGACGGCAAATGGCTTGACCGCATGTACAACAACCGTGCGCTTGTGCCCGAATTCGCACAACACTTTTCGAGCTGGGGCGAGCGATCGTTGGTCGCCCGCCAGACGCAGACCTGCAAGCTGAATGTTCCATATGGGGATGGCATGCAGGAATCACTCGACATCTTCCCCGCTGCCGAACCCAACGCACCCGTTTTGGTGTTCATTCACGGTGGCTACTGGCGCTCGCTCGACAAGTCAGACCACTCTTTTGTCGCGCCCGCTTTCACGCAGGAAGGCGCTTGCGTGGTGATTCCCAATTACGCTCTGTGTCCCGGTGACGCCGACCATCCGGTGACGATTCCAGACATCACGATGCAGATGGTCAAGGCACTGGCCTGGACCTGGCGCAACATTGCCCATTACGGTGGCGACCCATCGCGCATCACGGTCGTGGGCCATTCAGCGGGTGGCCATCTGGCGGCGATGCTGATGGCTTGCGTGTGGAAGGCCTATGCGCCGGGCTTGCCGCCACGCCTGCTGAAAAATGCGCTGTCGATCTCCGGTCTTTTTGAGCTGGAGTCGGTTCGAAGGGCGCCGTTTCTGAATGAGTCCCTCAAACTCACCCCGGCGCAGGTCAGGCGGGCCAGTCCGGCCTGGTTGCCACGCCCCCAACTTTCAGGCCCAACGACGAACCGCAGGGGATTGTTCTTCACGGTGGCGGGCGGCGAAGAGAGTGCCGAATTTCTGCGTCACAACCTGCTGATCCAGCAAGCCTGGGGCATGTCGGTGGTGCCGGTGTGCGAGGCGCTACCCGGCCTGAATCACTTCAGCATTCTGGATGCGCTGGTTGATCCTGGGCACAGGCTTAACAACCTCGCGCTTGACGCACTGCGCGCCTAGACGAGCCCGCAAGGTCACATCAGCAGGTGTTCGCCTGCGTTGTCACCCCCCAGGGTGACGTAATTCACCTTGCGGATGTCCATGAGCTTTTTACCACCCGCGTAGCTGATGGAGCTTTGAACGTCCTGCTCCATCTCTACCAGCGTGTCGGCCAGTTTGCCCTTGATGGGCTCCAGAATGCGCTTGCCTTCGACGTGCTTGTACTCACCCTTGTTGAAGTCGCTGGCCGAGCCGTAGTATTCCTTGAACAGCTTTCCATCCACTTCAACCGTTTTGCCCGGCGACTCCTCATGGCCCGCAAAGAGTGAGCCAATCATGACCATCGTGGCGCCAAACCGCACGCTCTTGGCGATGTCACCGTGGTCCCGGATACCGCCGTCCGCAATGATGGGTTTGGTGGCCACGCGCGCGCACCACTTCACGGCCGACAGCTGCCAGCCGCCTGTGCCAAAACCGGTCTTGAGCTTGGTGATGCAGACCTTGCCCGGCCCTATGCCGACCTTGGTGGCGTCCGCGCCCCAGTTTTCAAGATCAATCACGGCCTCGGGTGTAGCCACGTTACCCGCAATGATGAAGGTCGAAGGCATTTTTTCCTTCAGGTAGATGATCATGTCCCTCACGCTGTCTGAATGCCCGTGGGCGATGTCAATGGTCACATATTCAGGCACCAGGCCAAGCGCCAGCAGGCTGTCCACCGCGGCGTAGTCAGGTTTCTTCACGCCCAGCGAGATGGACGCATACAGCCCGCGCGCTTTCATGTCTTTCACAAACTTCACGTTGTCCAGATCAAACCTGTGCATCACGTAGAAGTAGTTGTTTTGTGCCAGCCAGATGCAGATGGTCTCGTCCACCACCGTTTTCATGTTGGCGGGTACCACCGGTAGCCGGAAGCGTCTGCCACCCAGCTCTACGCCGGCATCGCATTCCGAGCGGCTTTCCACCCGGCACTTGCGCGGTAGCAGCAGGATGTTGTCGTAGTCAAAAATTTCCATGATGTTTCCAGGCCTTCGAGAAACTGTTGAATGAACAGAGGAGCGCTTGGAGTGCGACCGGCCAAAAAAAACCGGTCCGCAATTGCTTGGGCCCGGTGATTGATTCTACGCCAGCCTCGCGGCCTCAAGGCGGACAGACACTTGCCGCTGCAGCAATCACTCGGCCCTTCGTGTCCTGAACCCAACCCACAACCCGGATGCGGTCCGGGTTAGCGCCTTCGGGGATGCTCAGGGGGCGCGCTTCGTACAGACGTTCGGTGGGTTTCCCGGTTAGGCGCTTCGCTTTTGATAGCGAACTATGGTCGTTCCATGTGGGGATAAGGGCATTTCGGACCAACATCCTCGGCACCGGGGTACCATCGGTGCCTGTCGGGACTTCCTCCACGAGAAGAAGCCATGCCGTTAGCGGCTGTCGCGGCAGGTGCGAACCTCTTCGCGCCGTGAGTTCTATCGACGCTCCCATGTAGCCGCCCAGCGCGACGCCACGTGCCACGCGGAGTTTGAAACTGCCTGGCTGGACTTTGTGGACGGCGGTACTTGCCACGGCGCTCCCCGGTGGCGCCTTCGAAAGGGATTCCAGCCGTTGTACCGCATCGCGGCTGGCTGCGGCAGACAGCGGCGCATCATAGCCGCGTGGCGTGGGCACGATCCAGTCCAGCGCCAGCGAGTGACGTGCGGGCACGACGGTCGCAGGGTCTGTCCAGCAGGTGCTGCAGTCCGCGCTGGTAAATCGCTCTATCAATTCAACGGGCTGGCGCTGGCCATCACTGCTGCACGACGACTGCGCCCGCGCACCCGGTAGCGCCAACGCGAATGCGACGAGCAGTGTCAAAAGAATTTTCATGGGTTCGGGAAATCATAAAGCCGCTGTGGGTTGTCGACCAGAATCTTCTTCAACACAGTGGCATCGCCCACCCAGTGTTGCAGGTTGTTCAACTGCGCGGTGTTGTCAATCACCCTGAAAGCGCTAACCTGCGTCGACGCCTTTCCCGGCTCCCGGTTGGTATGAGGCCAGTCACTGCCCCAAACAAGGCGGTCAGGGTCAATGCGCACGAGTTCCTGCACGAGGTGCCTCAGGTAATCCAACTGGTCAGTTTGAGCAACTCGGTAGCTTGCTGACAGTTTGACGGCAATGTGCGCATAGTTGTAGAGGTCTTGCAGGATCGGCCAGGCCTGTTCACTCTCAGGCTGACCCGCGACCAACATGCAGAAATGATCCAATACACAGGTCATCGGCAACGCTGCCAATCGGCTGGCGGATGCCGCGAGCACTCGGGCCGGGGCATAAATCTGGACATGCCAGCCGATCTGGCGCAATCGGGGTGCCATTTCATCCAGTTGGTCAAAGGCCAGTTTGATGGCACTCGAGTCCGCCGCGTCGAGGTTCAGCCGGATGCCGCGTACGCCTTGCGCGTG
>JANPAZ010000402.1:0-2449 GCA_031430225.1 Rhodoferax sp.
ACCGGCTGGTATTGCTGCCGCTGGTACTGACAATCCTTTGTACACCGCCATCAAGCACGTTAAGGGTATCGCTCCTTGCGCCAGAGCGACAGCACCTGGCACCGCCGCTTCGGCCGCTGCCTGGGCTTTCCTGGATGCCAACAAGCTGATGTTTGACACGGCAGTCGCCGCGACAACCACGCCAGCTAACGCCGGTCTGTTGCCTCCAACCACGGGCTTGATGGCAAACTGGACCATCATCAATGTGGTGGGTGCTGCTTCTTACAGCGGCGAAGCCATTCCTGTTGAAGGTCGTGATGTGGCTGGCGTGCAGGCAACTTCACCTACCACCGGTGTTGCTGGTGAGCGCGTGAACTTGGGTAATGTGGTGTACTGGCCACAAACCGCAACCCCTGTTGACGTGGCTCCTGCGACGGTGAATGCCGAGATGTACACTGCTGATGCGCTGTTCCGTACGGCTGATGTGTTCAAGTCCAGCACAGCCAACGTGGTCTCAGCAGCGGGTGCCGCAGCCGTTCAGGCTGCGTTCTATGACCTGCCTGACTTGTCCACACCTTACAACAAGACGTCTGTGACGCCTCTGGCACAAGCTAAAACATTGACCGACTCGTTGGCAACCCGCTCGGTTCGCAATGAGTTCATCACTGACAAAGCGATCTCGGCAACAACCGACTGGACATTCTCGCAGCCAACCCGTCGTTATAGCGTGGCTTTCAACTACGGTTTCACGGCTTCGGCAACGGACGACGGTCGTCGTTTCACCAACATCAATGGTGATCCAACGTTCGCTGTAACCGCACACTACGCGCCTATTAACACGGTGGTGAGCACATCAACGAACGGCAATGGTCGTCAGATCTGCGTGACAGCGACAGGCATCACCTTGAGCCAGTTTGATCGTGAAGAGACCAAGCCAGGCGTAGTTGCAGTGGGTGTTGTGATTTCTCCATCGACCCCAGCGGCTGCGGCCAAACTGGTGTTCTGCGGCGAAGCATCGGTGTTGAGCTTCAACAACGGTGGTATCTTGGCTGCTGGCACGGGTTCATTGAAAGCATCTGTGGCAGTTCAGGATGCTGACGTGACCTACGGCGACGGCTGGGCAACCATCACGACGCCACCAGCAGCGGGTGCCTTGATCGGCCTGCCAATCGTTGGTAGCTCGTTCCTGCGTGCTGTCGGCTCGTCCGGTGGTCAGCTCTTCGGTGCCCAGTACCAGCACCGTCTGCAGCGTTAATTTGCTGATTGCTTTGCCAGGGTGAGGTTCACCCTGGCAAGTTAAAAAAAAGCGGGGGAAACCCCGCTTTTTTGTTTTTAAAATAGCCTGTTAAAGACTTGTTTTTGACCAACCGGGCCCGAAATCAGGGGTGAGAATCCGTGTGATTCTGCGCTTGCAGAATCTTCATTTCAATCGGCCAATTCAGATAGGATTTCATGTCGTCAATGCTCACTAAGTTACAAGCCCTGTGCATCGCCACAGCCGCCATTTGTGGCACCACAAACGTGCTGGCCCAGGCAGTCGTTACGCCGCCGGCGCCTGCTCCGGCCATCCTGGCCCGTGGCCCGTCTGGCCTGGTTATTACCTCGGCAGATGTCAGCGCAGACATGGCCCGCCTGCCTGAAGAAACCCGGCGCATCATTCAAGGTAAACCTGAATCACTGCAGCAGATCGCCAGCAATTTGATGGTGCGACGCGTGCTGGCCATGGAAACAAATCAGAGTACCCTGGCTCAGAGCCCGGCCGTTGTCGCAACGCTGGGCCTGGCGCGCGACCGCGTGCTGTCTGATGCGCGGCTGGCGCAAATGGATGCCCAAAACGCACCCAGTGATGCAGCCATTGAAAATTACGCCCGGCAGGTCTATTTGACGAACCCGGAAAAATTCACGCGCCCGGCCCAAACTCGCGCTCGACATATTTTGATCACCAAGACCGGTCCGGAGTCCTTGCAGAAGGCCAATGACCTGTTAAATCAACTGAAGGGCGGCGCGTCGTTTGAAGACCTGGCCAAGGCCAATTCTGCCGACCCTGGAAGCGCGGCCAGAGGGGGTGACCTAGGGTTTTTCAGTGCCGGTAATATGGTGAGGCCATTTGAAGACGCGGTCAATAAACTGGCAAAACCAGGTGACCTGTCGGAGCCCATTGAATCGCAGTTCGGCTACCACATTATTCGACTTGAAGAACGCCGGGCGCAAGGGCGGCAGAGTTTTGATGAGGTCCGTGTGCAGCTGGTTGGGGAAGCCAGAAATGCCATCCTGACGGAAGCTCGGCTTCTCAAGGTTCAGGCCATGATGAAGGACATCAGTTTTGATGAGGCGTCGATTGGCGCGTTTTCGAAGTCAGTTGCGCCTTGAGTTTTTGCAGGCGGATGAGCCATGATGCATTGCCTGGCTGAGTGGCGCAATCTGTGGTCACAGCGCAAACTGCTGTGGGTGATGACGCGCCGCGAGTTGG
>JANPAZ010000403.1:0-24528 GCA_031430225.1 Rhodoferax sp.
ATGGACCTCGTGGTGGCAGGCACTGAAGCCGCCGTGCTGATGGTCGAGTCCGAAGCCCAGCAACTGTCCGAAGAGATCATGCTTGGCGCCGTGGTGTTTGGCCACGAGCAGGGCGCGATTGCCATCAACGCCATTCATGATTTGGTGCGCGACGCAGGCAAACCGGTGTGGGACTGGAAAGCCCCCGCCAAGAATGAGCCGTTGATTGCCAAAGTGGGCGCGCTTGCCGGCGAAAAGCTGGCCGCTGCCTACCAGTTGCGCAACAAGCAGGCCCGCACCCAGGCTTGCCGCGCCGCCTATGCCGACGTGATGGCGTCACTGAAAGCCGAAGGTGCCGCATTTGACGGCGTTGCCGTTGAAGGCATGTTGTTCGACATTGAAGCCAAAATAGTTCGCAGCCAGATTCTGGCCGGTGAGCCCCGCATTGATGGCCGCGACACCCGCACGGTGCGCGCCATTGAAATCCGCAACGGCGTGTTGCCTCGCACCCACGGTTCAGCCCTGTTTACGCGTGGCGAAACCCAGGCACTCGTGGTCACCACCCTGGGCACCGAGCGTGATGCCCAGCGCATTGATGCACTGTCCGGCGAATACGAAGACCGCTTCATGCTGCACTACAACATGCCTCCGTTCGCCACTGGCGAAACGGGTCGTGTGGGCACGCCCAAGCGCCGCGAAATCGGCCACGGCCGTCTGGCCAAACGCGCGTTGGTCGCTGTGTTGCCAACCAAAGAAGAGTTTCCGTACACCATGCGTGTGGTGTCTGAAATCACCGAGTCCAATGGTTCGTCCTCCATGGCGTCAGTTTGCGGCGGCTGCTTGTCGCTGATGGACGCTGGCGTGCCCATGAAGGCCCACGTGGCCGGCATCGCCATGGGTCTGATCAAGGACGAAGGCCGCTTCGCCGTGCTGACCGACATTCTGGGTGACGAAGATCATCTGGGCGACATGGACTTCAAGGTGGCTGGCACAACGAACGGCATCACCGCTTTGCAGATGGACATCAAAATCCAGGGCATCACCAAAGAAATCATGCAAGTCGCACTGGCGCAAGCCAAGGAAGCACGCATGCATATTCTGGGCAAGATGCAGGAAGCCATGGGCGAAGCCAAGACCGACGTGTCCAGTTTTGCACCCAAGCTGTACTCCATGAAGATCAACCCCGAGAAGATCCGTGATGTGATCGGCAAGGGCGGCGCCGTCATCCGCGCGTTGACCGAAGAAACAGGTTGCCAGATCAACATTTCGGAAGACGGCACGATCACCATCGCAGCCACCGACGGTGCCAAGGCCGAGGAAGCCAAGCGTCGCATCGAACAGATCACGGCAGAAGTCGAAATCGGCAAGATCTACGAAGGTCCGATCACCAAGATTCTGGACTTCGGCGCACTTGTCAACCTGCTGCCCGGTAAAGACGGTCTGTTGCACATCAGCCAGATCGCCCACGAGCGTGTTGAGAAAGTCTCGGACTACTTGACCGAAGGCCAGATCATCAAGGTCAAGGTCATGGAAACCGACGAAAAAGGCCGCATCAAGTTGTCCATGAAGGCTTTGCTGGATCGCCCCGCGCAGCCGCAGAACCATGGTGGTGATCACGCCTGAAGCTGGCGTCAAACGCGCCGGGCTGGTCTGTAGTTGCTGCATGCAGTTGCTATATAAATAGTAGCTGCATGTGCAGTTAAAACGTGGGCTTAAATCGGATTTGACTATGAATGCAATCGAAATAACCTCTTTTGGTGCGCCGGATGTCTTGCGTTTGGGAACGCGACCGGCGCCTGTGCCTGGCGCAGGTGAACTGCTGATCCGTGTGCATGCGAGTGGCGTGAATCGCCCTGATGTCTTGCAGCGGACCGGAAATTACCCTGTTCCGCCAGGTGCCAGTGATATTCCAGGTCTCGAAGTGGCGGGTGTGGTCGAGGGCGGCGATGCCCAGGCTATGGCCAGTGCCGGTTTCAAGGTCGGTGATCGGGTTTGTGCGCTGGTAGCAGGTGGAGGTTATGCAGAGTTGTGCGTGGCACCCGTGGCTCAGTGTCTGCCGGTTCCGAAGGGGATGAGCGACATTGAAGCTGCCTCATTGCCCGAGACGTTCTTTACGGTGTGGAGCAATGTGTTTGACCGCGCCCGGCTGCAAAAAGGCGAAACGCTTCTGATTCAGGGTGGCACCAGTGGTATTGGCGTCACGGCCATCGCACTGGCCAAAGCGCTGGGTTCGACCGTGATTGCGACGGCAGGCAGCGATGAAAAATGTGCGGCCTGCCTGGCCCTGGGCGCGGACCACGCCATCAATTACAAGACCCAGGATTTCGTTGAGGAAATCAAGCGGATCACTGGGGGCGAGGGCGTCAATGTGATTCTGGATATGGTGGCTGGCAGCTATGTCGCCCGTGAGATCCAGTGTCTGGCAGAAGATGGCCGTCTCGTCATCATCGCGGTGCAGGGCGGTGTCAAAAGCGAAATCAATGCCGGTCTGGTGTTGCGCCGCCGCCTGGTCATTACCGGTTCGACATTGCGGCCTCGTCCCGTTGCTTTCAAGGCCGCGATTGCCCAGTCGCTGAAGAAAGTGGTGTGGCCGTTGCTTGAAAATGGCTCGGTTAAGCCAGTCATACACAGTGTTTTTGCGGCGCAAGGTGATGCTTCGGGCAGTGGTGCGGATAAAGCCCACGTGTTGATGGAGTCCAATCAGCACATTGGCAAGATCGTGCTGACGTGGAATGCTGTCACCTGACGTGGCGGACAACACAGGAGCAGGGGCCATGAAAAACAAACTCATTGCAGGTAACTGGAAGATGAATGGCAGCTTGGCTGCCAACGATGCGCTGGTAAGCGCACTGATTGGTGGCGTGAGCACTTCATCGGCCAGTGTGGCGGTGTGTGTTCCCGCGATCTACCTTGCCCAACTTCAATCCTTGCTCAAAGACTGCAGGATCGATCTTGGTGCGCAGGACGTCTCTGCGCAGACTGCGGGTGCCTACACCGGTGAGGTTTCGGCTGCAATGCTGAAGGAGTTTGGCGTGCGCTATTGCCTGGTGGGGCACTCCGAGCGACGTCAATACCACGGTGAATCAGACACGGTTGTGGCCAGCAAGGCGCAGCAGGTCTTGTCTGTGGGCATCACGCCTGTTGTGTGCGTGGGCGAAACTCTCGCCGAGCGCGAAGCGGGAAAGACCGAGGAAGTTGTCAAGCGTCAGTTGGCCGCTGTGATTCACGCGAACGGCCATTGCATTAGCGAAATCGTTGTGGCATACGAGCCGGTTTGGGCGATTGGTACCGGCAAAACGGCTACCGCTGAGCAGGCTCAGGCCGTGCACGCGGTTTTGCGATCACAACTGAAGGCCGCTACTGCCCATGCCGATCGTGTTCATATTTTGTATGGCGGTAGCATGAATGCGGCCAACGCTGCCCAGTTGCTGGCACAACCCGACATTGATGGCGGATTGGTCGGCGGCGCGTCGCTTAAAGCTGCAGATTTTCTGGCGATCATTGGCGCTGCCAGCCGATAGTGCGGCCGCAGTTCCCTTTGCCTCGCAAAAAACCTTTTTGGCCCACGTGAAATCCTCGTGAGCTGCTATTTATTCAGGAGTAAAAATTGAACATCGTATTGAATATCGTCCTCGCCGTGCAAATGCTGTCAGCGGTTGCCATGATCGGGCTCATCCTGGTGCAGCATGGCAAAGGCGCAGATATGGGCGCGGCGTTTGGCAGTGGTGGGTCCGGCAGCCTTTTTGGAGCAAGTGGCAGTGCCAACTTTCTCTCGCGTACCACGGCAGTTCTGGCAACAGTTTTTTTTGTGGCGACCTTGATGTTGGCCTACTTTGGCAATCTTCGTCCTGCGAGCACGGGCAGCGTGCTTGAGGGTGTTGCCGCTGCCGTGCCAGCCGGTGCATCGTCTGTTGCGCCAGCCGCCACTATTGCAGTGCCAGTGCCGGTTGCATCTGGTGCA
Organism: Rhodoferax sp.; assembly: GCA_031430225.1. Classification (GTDB taxonomy): domain Bacteria; phylum Pseudomonadota; class Gammaproteobacteria; order Burkholderiales; family Burkholderiaceae_C; genus JANYCG01. Next base: position 3,941 of record JANPAZ010000403.1, read on the forward strand.
GCGCAAATTCCGTCGAAATAAAAAGCCTTTCATCGACCTTCCAATTTGGTGATGCCCATAGGGAAATCGATGCAAATTCAGGGTAAACTCTAAGAGAGCCGGAAGAGTAAAAAACCCGCGAGGGACCTCACACTTGTCCGGGTAGAAGCAGCCGTCGTGGTGAAATTGGTAGACACGCTATCTTGAGGTGGTAGTGGCGAAAGCTGTGCGAGTTCGAGTCTCGCCGACGGCACCAGACAAAAATATCGCCTCCGCAGGGCTCATGCAGCGGCAGGCTATAACGTCGATCAAAGAGATGATCAAAGCGGTGATCATAATTTCAAGATGAACCTCGATCAGTATCTACCCGTCCTGTTGTTCATCCTGGTCGGCATTGCTGTGGGTATTGCGCCCCAGGCGATAGGCTACATTCTTGGCCCCAATCGCCCCAATGCGGCTAAAAATTCCCCCTACGAATGTGGGTTCGAGGCGTTTGAAGATGCGCGTATGAAGTTTGACGTGCGCTACTACCTCGTGGCCATTCTCTTTATTCTCTTCGACCTTGAAATTGCCTTTCTTTTCCCCTGGGCGGTTGCCTTGAAGGAGATCGGTCCCCTGGGTTTCTGGTCTGTGATGGTTTTTCTGGCTATTCTGGTCGTGGGGTTCGTCTACGAGTGGAAAAAGGGTGCGCTGGATTGGGAATAAGCCCGATATCACTCAAACCTGAACTGAATCTATCGCGTTAACAAGGCGGGAAAAAACCATGGCAATTGAAGGCGTTTTCAAAGAAGGCTTCATGACCACGTCGTATGACTCGGTGATGAACTGGGCCAAGACCGGGTCGTTGTGGCCCATGTCCTTTGGCTTGGCATGCTGCGCAGTTGAGATGATGCACGCTGCTGCAGCGCGTTATGACATAAGCCGCTTTGGTGCCGAAGTGTTTCGTGCGAGCCCGCGCCAGTCCGACTTGATGATTGTGGCGGGTACGCTATGCAACAAGATGGCTCCGGCCCTGCGCAAGGTGTACGACCAGATGTCCGAGCCTCGCTGGGTGATCAGCATGGGTTCGTGTGCCAATGGCGGCGGCTACTATCACTACAGCTATTCGGTGGTTCGCGGCTGCGATCGCATAGTGCCGGTGGATGTTTATGTCCCCGGCTGTCCGCCCACTGCCGAAGCCTTGCTTTACGGCATCATCCAGTTGCAACAAAAAATTCGCCGGACGCAAACGATTGCGCGCGCCTGAAAGTATTGAGATGACTGTATTTGCTGTAGACCCTGAAGCCCTGAAGACGACCATCGCAGCTGTGCTGGGTGACAACGTTTCCCATATCAGTGTGGCGCTTGGCGAAGTGACTGTGGTGGTGTCTGCTGCCAATTACCTGGCCGCGGCAAATACGCTGCGAAGTGCGCCTGGGTGCCAGTTTGAGTTGTTGGTAGATCTGTGCGGCGTTGATTATTCCGAGTACAAGGACAACCGCGACGGCGCGTTTGCCGGCGGACGCTATTGCATCGTTTCGCACCTGCTGTCAGTGAGCTTGAATCAACGTGTGCGGCTGAAAGTGTTTGCGCCTAATGATGATGTGCCTGTGGTGGCATCGCTATGTGACATTTGGGCGTCCGTCAACTGGTTTGAGCGTGAAGCATTCGACCTGTTCGGCATTGTGTTTGAAGGTCATAACGACCTGCGCCGGATCTTGACCGATTACGGTTTTATTGGTCATCCGTTTCGCAAAGACTTCCCCACCACAGGTCATGTGGAGATGCGTTACGACGCTGAGCAGAAGCGGGTGGTGTACCAGCCGGTGACGATCGAGCCGCGTGAAATCACGCCACGCATCATCCGCGAAAATAATTACGGCGGTCTGAATTAGATTCCCATGGCTGAAATCAAGAATTACACCCTGAACTTTGGGCCGCAGCACCCGGCTGCCCATGGCGTTTTGCGTCTGGTGCTGGAGCTCGATGGTGAGGTGATTCAGCGCGCTGATCCGCACATTGGCTTGCTGCACCGTGCCACCGAGAAACTGGCCGAGAGCAAGACGTATATTCAAAACCTGCCCTATATGGACCGGCTTGATTACGTGTCCATGATGTGCAACGAGCACGCCTATTGCCTGGCCATTGAAAAGCTGCTCGATATCGAGGTGCCCATCCGTGCCCAGTACATCCGCGTGATGTATTCCGAGATCACGCGTCTGCTCAATCACCTGCTGTGGGTGGGTGCGCATGGCCTGGATTGCGGCGCGATGACGCTGCTCCTCTACGCGTTCCGTGAACGTGAAGACCTGTTTGACATGTACGAGGCAGCCAGTGGTGCCCGCATGCATGCGGCGTACTTTCGCCCCGGTGGTGTGTACCGTGATTTGCCGGAGACCATGCCACAGTACAAAGTTAACAAGGTGCGTAACGCCCGCGCCATCAAGGAGCTCAACACCAACCGCAATGGATCGCTGCTCGACTTCATTGATGACTTTACCCAGCGCTTCCCCGGCTACCTGGCCGAATACCACACGCTGTTGACCGACAACCGTATCTGGAAGCAACGTACGGTCGGTATTGGCGTGGTAACGCCAGAGCGCGCGATGAACCTCGGCTTCACCGGTGCCATGCTGCGCGGTTCAGGCGTTGCCTGGGATTTGCGCAAGAAGCAGCCCTACGACGTGTATGACCGTATGGACTTCGACATCCCCGTGGGCAAAACGGGAGACTGCTATGACCGCTATCTGGTGCGCATGGAGGAGATGAAGCAGTCCAACCGCATCATCAAACAATGTGTGGACTGGTTGCGAGTCAACCCCGGCCCGGTGATCACCGACAACCACAAGATTGCCGCACCAGACCGTGAATCCATGAAGTCCAACATGGAAGAGTTGATTCACCACTTCAAGCTGTTCACTGAAGGTTTTCACGTGCCCGAAGGCGAGGCTTACGCAGCGGTGGAGCATCCCAAGGGTGAGTTCGGCATTTACATCGTCAGTGACGGGGCCAACAAGCCGTATCGCCTGAAAATTCGTGCGCCAGGGTTTGCGCATTTGGCAGGTTTGAATGAAATGGCGAGCGGCCACATGATTGCGGACGCCGTGGCCATCATTGGCACCATGGATATTGTGTTTGGGGAGATTGACCGATGATCGTTGATCATGTCGCCGCGCCAATGACGGAACGGTTCGCCAAAGAGGTGGCCAAGTACCCGTCGGACCAGAGGCAATCGGCCGTCATGGCCTGCCTTGCAATTGTTCAGCAAGAGCTGGGTTACGTGAGCGTAGAAAGCGAAAAAATCGTTGCGGACTACCTCGGTATGGCGCCGATCGCCGTGCATGAAGTCACAACGTTCTACAACATGTATAACCAGCGGCCTGTAGGCGTCTACAAGCTCAATGTGTGTACCAATTTGCCATGCCAGCTGCGCGATGGCGCAGTGGCGCTCAAGCACCTGGAAAACAAACTGGGCATTCACATGGGCGAGACCACCGCAGACGGAATGTTCACATTGCAGCAGAGCGAATGCCTGGGTGCCTGCGCCGATTCGCCGGTGTTGTTGGTCAATGACCGTTCCATGTGCAGTTTCATGAGCAACGACAAATTGGATCAATTGGTCGATGGCTTGCGTGCTGCGACCCCACCCAAGCCAGCGGAGGTCAAATGATGTCGGCAGACAAAGTGCTTGCACAGTTTCAGGCCAACGGCCTTGAGTCCTGTTTCCATGGCCGCCACATCAACCCGCAAATTTATGCGGATCTGAATGGTGCGAACTGGCGGCTGAAGGACTACGAAGCGCGTGGTGGCTATCAGGCCCTGAGGAAGATTCTGGGCAAGGATGGCGCTACTCCAGCGGAGGATGGTTCCGTCGGTATGACGCAGGACCAGGTGATTGCCACGGTCAAAGAGTCCGCATTGCGCGGGCGTGGCGGTGCTGGCTTTCCCACGGGCCTGAAATGGAGCTTCATGCCGCGCCAGTTTCCTGGTCAGAAGTACCTGGTTTGCAACTCCGATGAAGGCGAGCCGGGTACCTGCAAAGACCGTGACATTTTGCAATTCAATCCGCACATCGTGATTGAAGGCATGATCATTGCCGCCTATGCCATGGGCATCACGGTCGGCTATAACTACATTCACGGCGAGATTTTTGCCAGTTACGACCGCTTTGAAGAAGCGCTGGAAGAAGCTCGTGCGGCGGGCTTGCTGGGCCTCAATATTCTGGGCAGCAGCTTCAGCTTTCAGCTCCATGCGGCTCATGGTTTTGGTGCTTACATTTGCGGCGAAGAAACTGCGTTGCTGGAGTCACTTGAAGGCAAAAAGGGCCAGCCCCGCTTCAAACCGCCATTTCCAGCCAGTTTTGGCATGTACGGCAAGCCCACCACGATCAACAATACCGAGACTTTTGCAGCCGTCCCGTGGATCATTCGCAACGGCGGCGCGGCCTACCTTGCTTGCGGCAAGCCGAACAACGGGGGTACCAAGATCTATTCCATCAGTGGCGACGTGGAGCGCCCTGGCAACTACGAAATCCCGCTGGGAACACCGTTTGCCAAGCTTCTCGAACTGGCCGGCGGTGTGCGCAATGGTCGGCAACTCAAGGCCGTAATCCCCGGTGGTTCATCATCACCCATCCTGCCTGCAGACATCATGATGGGCTGCACCATGGACTATGACTCCATCGCCAAAGCGGGCTCCATGCTGGGTTCGGGCGCGGTCATTGTGCTGGACGACAGCCGCTGTATGGTGAAGTCATTGCAACGCCTGAGCTACTTTTACATGCATGAGTCGTGTGGCCAATGTACGCCGTGTCGAGAAGGCACAGGTTGGTTGTCGCGCATGGTCGACCGTATTGAAACCGGGCACGGGCGCCCCAGCGACATGGACCTGCTTAATTCTGTAGCTGACAACATTCAAGGGCGCACTATTTGCGCTTTGGGTGATGCAGCCGCCATGCCAGTGCGCGCCATGATCAAGCACTTCCGTCATGAATTTGAGTACCACGTTGAGCACAAGACCTGCATGGTCCCGGCTTATGTTTAAAGCCCCCACGCTTGTCACTACGTGTACTTCGCTGCCCCCCGAGGAGGCTGGCCTCCCTTGGGGCTGCCCGGCGGAAGGCCGTCTGACCGGACGACGAAACGATTGATAGCACGAGCACCACAAGATGATTGAAATCGAACTCGACGGCAAGAAGGTAGACATTGTTGAAGGCAGCATGATCATGCATGCCGCAGACAAGGCTGGCACCTATATTCCGCATTTTTGCTATCACAAGAAGCTGAGCATCGCGGCCAATTGCCGCATGTGCCTGGTTGACGTGGAGAAAATGCCTAAACCCATGCCCGCCTGTGCCACGCCCGTCACGCAGGGCATGATCGTTCGCACCAAGAGCGACAAGGCGATCAAGGCCCAGCAGTCCGTGATGGAGTTTTTGCTCATCAACCACCCACTGGATTGCCCGATTTGCGACCAGGGTGGTGAGTGCCAGTTGCAGGATCTGGCTGTGGGCTATGGGGGTTCGTCTTCCCGCTACGAAGAAGAAAAACGCGTTGTCGCGGTCAAGGATGTCGGCCCGCTGATCTCCATGCAGGAGATGAGCCGTTGCATTCATTGCACACGTTGCGTGCGCTTTGGCCAGGAAGTGGCGGGAGTGATGGAGTTGGGCATGTCGCATCGTGGCGAGCATGCCGAGATCGAGACGTTTGTGGGTCAGTCGGTGGACTCTGAGCTATCTGGCAATATGATTGACATTTGCCCGGTGGGCGCGCTGACCAGCAAACCATTTCGTTACAGCGCCCGGACGTGGGAACTGTCCCGTCGCAAGTCGGTGAGCCCACATGATTCGACCGGCGCCAACCTGATTGTTCAGGTTAAAAACAACAAGGTCATGCGCGTGGTGCCGTTGGAGAACGAAGAGGTCAACGAGTGCTGGATTGCCGATCGCGACCGCTTCTCCTATGAAGCACTGAACGGTGATGAACGCCTGACGACTCCCATGCTCAAGCAGGGGGGTGTTTGGAAATCGGTCGATTGGCAAACTGCGCTGGAATACGTCGCCAACGGGCTGAAGCAGATCAAGGCCGATCATGGCGCGCAAAGTATTGGGGCGCTAGTCAGCCCGCACAGCACGCTGGAAGAGCTGTACCTGGCGGGCAGCCTGATGCGCGGCATGGGCAACGACAACATCGACTATCGTCTGCGCAATGCCGAATTTGCTGCACATGATTCAGTCACGAACATCCGTTGGTTGGGCACGTCCATCGCATCCCTTTCGCGTTTGCAGCGTGTGCTCGTGGTGGGCGGCAGTCTGCGCAAGGATCACCCGCTGTTTGCATTGCGAATTCGTCATGCAGCCCGCATGGGATGTGCGGTAAATGCTATAAATTCAGTAGCGTATGACTGGGCAATGCCTATTGCCAACACAATGCTGTCAGGCTCGCCAACCTGGGCTCAGGCCTTGGCTGAAGTGGCCGCTGCCATTGCGCTTGAAAAGGGTGTTGCTGCGCCGGTAGTTGCAACACCGGGGGATGTGGCCAATGCCATTGCCAAGTCACTTCTGGGTGGCGAGCGAAAAGCAATCCTCTTGGGCAATGCTGCGGCCCACCATGCCAAAGCTGAGTCACTGTTGGCGCTAGCCAACTGGATTGGCGAGCAGACGGGTGCCACGGTCGGTTATTTGACGGAAGCCGCCAATACCGTAGGCGCGCAATTCGCAAACGCAATGCCTGGCGCAGGTGGTTTGAATGCGGGTCAAATGCTTTCAGGTGGGTTGAAGGCGGCTTTGCTGTTGAACACCGAACCCGAATTTGACTCGGCTGCGGGCATTGCAGGTGCACAAGCGCTGGGTAAGTGTCAGATGGTGGTGACCTTGAGTCCGTTCAAGGCCAACATGGGTTTCAGTGATGTATTGCTACCCGTCGCACCTTTCTCCGAGACACCCGGCACGTTTGTAAACGCCGAAGGTCGCTTGCAGAGCTTTCATGCAGTTGTTAAACCTTTGGGTGACACGCGTCCGGCATGGAAGGTTTTGCGAGTACTTGCCAATCTGTTGAGCATTCCTGGTTTTGATGAAGATTCAGCGCAGGCCGTGCTGGCGAAGGTGGCCGGTAGCGGGTCCGCTGAAACCAGCCACGTGCCCGGAAACCGTTTGAGCAATACCTCGCAAGCGGCGATGGATATGTCGGCGGCGATTGGTGTGCCTGCAGTCGCCAGTATTTATGCGCTGGATGGCGTGGTGCGCAGAGCAAGCTCTTTGCAGATGACAGCTGATGCCAGGCAGGCGTCCGCAGGCGTGGAGGTCACAACATGATCGACGCTATTTTCAACTTCGGACAGGGTTTGCTTGGCGCGAGCTGGTGGGTCAGCATGGTTTGGCCTGTGCTGTGGATACTGATCAAGATCGTTGTGGTGGTTGCGCCTCTGATGGGTGCGGTGGCCTACCTGACCTTGTGGGAGCGCAAGCTAATTGGCTGGATCCAGATTCGCATTGGTCCCAATCGGGTCGGGCCACTCGGGTTGCTTCAGCCGATTGCTGATGCTCTCAAACTGCTGGGCAAGGAAATTCTCATTCCGTCGGCGGCCAGCAAAGGTTTATTTCTCTTGGGACCCATCCTGACCATCATGCCCGCCCTGGCGGCATGGGCGGTTATTCCTTTTGGCCCGGAAACGGCCTTGGCCAATGTCAACGCCGGCTTACTCTTCATCATGGCCATCACATCGATGGAAGTCTATGGGGTTGTCATTGCGGGCTGGGCGTCAAATTCTAAATATGCTTTTTTGGGCGCATTGAGGGCTTCGGCCCAAATGGTGAGCTACGAAATTGCCATGGGTTTTTGCCTCGTGGTGGTTCTCATGGTGTCTGCCAGCATGAACTTGACTGACATCGTGACAGGTCAAGGCAAGGGGCATTTTGCCGCCATGGGCTTGAACTTCCTTTCGTGGAACTGGTTGCCGCTGTTGCCAATTTTCATGGTCTACATCATCTCCGGTCTCGCTGAGACCAACCGTCACCCTTTTGACGTCGTTGAAGGCGAATCGGAAATTGTGGCCGGTCACATGGTTGAGTATTCAGGCATGTCCTACGCCATGTTCTATCTGGCAGAGTACGCCAACATGTGGCTGGTTTCAATTTTGGCGGCGATCATGTTCCTGGGCGGCTGGTTGCCTCCGGTTGATAGCGCCTTGTTCAACTGGATTCCAGGCTGGATCTGGCTGGGCATCAAGACCTGTGCCGTGGTCACTTTGTTCATCTGGATTCGCGCAACGCTGCCGCGCTTCCGTTATGACCAGATCATGCGGCTGGGCTGGAAAATCTTTATCCCACTCACACTGGCGTGGCTGGTCGTGGTGGGTGCGTGGATGCAAACCTCGTACACCATCTGGAAGTAATTGGAGTTGTTGCCATATGTCTAACCCCACTTCAACACTGGCTTCGCCCGCGTTTTCCATCAAGGACTTTCTCTCCAGCTTCATGCTGGTGGAGTTGTTCAAAGGTTTGGCTTTGACCGGGAAGTATGCGTTTCGCCGCAAAGTAACTATCCAGTTCCCTGAAGAAAAAACACCTTTAAGTCCGCGGTTTCGCGGTCTTCACGCCTTGCGCCGGTATGAAAACGGTGAAGAGCGGTGCATAGCCTGCAAGCTGTGCGAGGCAGTGTGCCCGGCCATGGCGATCACCATTGAGTCCGAGGTTCGTGCAGACGGCTCACGCCGCACCAGTCGCTACGACATTGATTTGACCAAGTGCATTTTTTGCGGCTTTTGTGAAGAGAGCTGCCCGGTAGATTCCATTGTTGAAACCCACATCTTGGAATATCACGGTGAAAAGCGCGGTGACCTGTATTTCACCAAAGACATGTTGCTCGCTGTGGGTGACCGGTACGAAAGCGAGATTGCTGCCAATCGCGCCTCCGATGCCAAGTACCGCTAATGCCGAGCGCATCGCACTGCAAACTTAGCGCCACGACCCGCAAGATCTAAAAAGACCCGACTCATGGATGTCAAGACTGGTTTCTTCTATTTGTTTTCAGCTGTACTGCTGTTCGCTTCGTTTCGGGTGATTACCGCGCGGAACCCGGTTTATGCAGCGCTTTACCTCGTGCTGGCGTTTGCCCAGGCAGCGGCGCTTTGGATTCTGCTCAAAGCCGAATTTCTGGCGATCACGCTGGTGCTGGTTTACGTGGGTGCCGTGATGGTTCTGTTCCTCTTTGTGGTGATGATGCTGGACATCAACGTTGACAGCGTTCGCAAGGGGTTCTGGAAGCATTTCCCGGTGGCTGCCACCCTGGGCGCGATCATTGCTCTTGAGATGGCCGCCGTGTTGATGGGGGGGTTTCGTACCGCTGAAGAGCCCAAGGCGACCGCGCTCGTGGGGCATGCTGCCGCGCAGATTTCCAACACCAAGGAACTGGGCAAGGTGCTGTATTCGCAGTATGTGTATCCACTTGAGATTGCCGCAGTCATTCTCCTTGTTGCCATGATTGCCGCTATTGCTTTGACGTTGCGCCAGCGCAAAGACAGCAAATATACGAGCCCTTCTGATCAGGTTCGGGTCAAGGCGGCTGATCGAATGACGGTGCTCAAGATGGCGCCCACCCAAGTGGCCGTACCTGAAACGGTTGCCGCCGCTGTCGAGGAGAAAAAAGCATGACGCTTACATTGGGACATTTCCTATCTCTGGGCGCCATGCTGTTTGCGCTTTCAGTCATTGGTATTTTTTTGAATCGCAAGAACCTTATCGTGCTGTTGATGGCCATTGAACTCATGTTGCTTGCCGTGAACATGAATTTCGTCGCATTTTCGTACTACCTGCAAGACATGCACGGGCAGATATTTGTGTTCTTTATTCTCACGGTTGCCGCTGCTGAGTCAGCCATTGGCCTTGCCATTCTGGTCCAACTTTTCCGTAACAAGTCCAATATCAACGTGGACGAGCTCAATACGCTCAAGGGTTAAAAAAATGGCTCAAACCCTGACTGCTTCAACTCTTCTGATCGTTCCTCTTGCTCCACTGGCGGGCGCCTTGCTCGCCGGTATCCTGGGCACCTCATTTGGTGGCAATCGGATTGGTCGGCGCCTGTCCCACACCTTGACGATCTTGGGTGTACTGGTCGCTTTTATTCTCTCGGCCATGACACTGAAAAGTGTCGCACTGGATGGTGCCCGGTTCAATGAAACGCTTTACACCTGGATGGTCGTGGGTGGTCTCAAGATGGAGATCGGTTTCCTGGTCGACGGCCTGACGGCCATGATGATGTGTGTGGTGACTTTTGTGTCGTTGATGGTGCACATCTACACCATTGGCTACATGGAGGAAGACGAAGGCTACAACCGGTTTTTTGCCTACATTTCGCTTTTCACCTTTTCGATGTTGATGCTGGTGATGAGCAACAACATGCTCCAGCTCTTTTTCGGCTGGGAGGCTGTGGGTCTGGTGTCCTATCTGCTGATCGGTTTCTGGTTCAACAAGCCCACCGCCATCTTCGCCAACATGAAGGCATTTTTGGTCAATCGCGTCGGCGACTTTGGCTTTATTCTGGGTATTGGACTGATTGCAGCCTATGCGGGTACGCTCAACTACGCAGAGGCTTTTGGCAAGGCGGGTGAGCTCGCCAAACTCAGTTTCCCCGGCACCAGTTGGATGCTCATTACCGTTATTTGCATCTGCCTGTTCATTGGCGCAATGGGAAAGTCCGCGCAATTCCCCCTGCATGTGTGGTTGCCCGATTCGATGGAAGGCCCCACACCCATTTCCGCATTGATCCATGCGGCGACCATGGTGACAGCGGGTATTTTCATGGTGGCGCGCATGTCGCCCCTCTTTGAACTCAGCGATACAGCGCTGAATTTCATCATGGTGATTGGGGCCATTACAGCCTTGTTCATGGGCTTCCTTGGCATCATCCAGAACGACATCAAGCGGGTTGTGGCGTATTCCACATTGTCACAGTTAGGTTACATGACGGTCGCGCTCGGCGCTTCGGCCTATTCGGTGGCCGTGTTTCATTTGATGACGCACGCATTTTTCAAGGCTCTTCTGTTTCTTGCGGCTGGCTCTGTCATCATGGGTGTACATCACAACCAGGACATTCGCTGGATGGGCGGCTTGCGCAAGTACATGCCGATCACCTGGATAACGTCATTGCTGGGTTCTCTCGCGCTCATCGGTACCCCTCTCTTTTCTGGTTTTTATTCCAAAGATGAAATCATCCTCGCCATTCATGCGAGTACGTTGCCTGCGTCCGGGTTTGCCTACTTTGCGGTTTTGGCCGGTGTATTTGTGACAGCCTTTTATTCGTTCCGCATGTATTTTCTGGTTTTTCATGGCGCAGAGAGATTCGATCAGAATCCTGACGCCCATCATGGTTCGCATGATCACGGCCACCACGGAGAACACCACGCACCCCATGAGTCACCTTGGGTTGTTACCCTGCCGCTGATACTCCTGGCAATCCCTTCCGTGGTGATCGGATTCATCACGATTCAACCCATGCTGTTTGGCGAGTTTTTCAAGGACTCCATTTTTGTCAACAACGAAATCCACAAGGCAATGGAGGTTTTGCGCAATGACTTCCACGGCCCGGCTCAACTTGCCCTGCACGGACTGACCTCGGCACCTTTCTGGCTGGCGTTGTCGGGTGTGGCGCTCTCTTACTACATGTACATGGTGAACCCGGCGTTACCCGCTGGCATCAAGCGACGGTTCCAGCCCATCTATACCTTGCTCGAAAACAAATACTACATGGACTGGTTCAACGAGAACGTGCTGGCGCGCGGTGCGCGTGCGTTGGGTACAGGTTTGTGGAAGGGCGGTGATCAGGCGCTGATTGACGGCACATTGGTCAACGGCTCCTGGAAAGTGGTTGGCTTTGTTTCCGGCGTCACCCGCTGGCTGCAAACGGGTTACTTGTACCACTATGCACTGGCGATGATTCTGGGCATCTTTGTGTTGATGACTTATTTTGTCTGGCTTAAATAGCTTTCACAAAAATAACTTCCACGCTATTGGAGAACTATAAAAATGGGTTTGTTGAGCCTGGCTATCTGGACGCCGATTGCATTTGGTGTTGTGTTGCTGGCATTGGGCCGGGATGATCAGGCGCGCTCCGTGCGCTGGGTTGCCCTGATCGGTGCTGTTATCAGTTTTTTGGTCACGCTACCGCTCTACGCCGAATTCAAGCTGGGTACGGCGGCCATGCAGTTCGTCGAAAAAGCGCCCTGGATTTCGCGTTTCAATGTCAACTACCACTTGGGTGTGGATGGAATCTCCCTGTGGTTTGTGTTGCTGACGGCCTTCATCAATGTCGTGGTGATCATTGCCGGGTGGGAAGTCATTACCCGCCGTGTAAATCAGTACATGGGTGCTTTCCTGATTCTTAGCGGTTTGATGATTGGCGTGTTCTGTGCCATTGATGGCTTGTTGTTCTACGTGTTCTTCGAGGCCACGCTGATACCGATGTACCTGATCATTGGCATTTGGGGTGGGCCCAACAAAATTTACGCGGCATTCAAGTTTTTCTTGTACACGTTACTGGGTTCTCTGTTGATGCTCATTGCGCTGATCTTCCTGTACACCAAGTCCGGTGGCAGTTTTGACATAGCAACCTGGCACAAACTGCCTTTGGGCGGCACCGCGCAGACCTTGTTGTTTTTTGCATTTTTCTCCGCATTTGCGGTCAAGGTGCCCATGTGGCCGGTGCATACCTGGTTGCCCGACGTGCACGTGGAAGCGCCTACGGGCGGTTCGGCCGTACTGGCGGCGATCATGCTGAAACTGGGTGCCTATGGTTTTCTGCGCTTCTCCATGCCAATTGCGCCCGACGCTGCGCGTGAGTGGGCCTGGCTGATGATTGCGCTGTCCTTGACGGCAGTGGTGTATGTGGGCCTGGTGGCTATGGTGCAACAGGACATGAAAAAGCTGGTGGCGTACTCATCTGTGGCGCACATGGGTTTCGTCACTTTGGGGTTCTTCATCTTCAATGACCTTGGTGTGTCCGGCGGTCTGGTGCAGATGATTGCGCACGGTTTTGTATCGGGTGCGATGTTCCTGTCCATCGGTGTCTTGTATGACCGCGTTCACTCTCGCGAAATTTCGGCCTATGGCGGTGTGGTCAACACCATGCCCAAGTTCACAGCGTTTGCACTGCTCTTTGCCATGGCCAATTGCGGCTTGCCTGCTACCGCGGGGTTTGTAGGCGAGTGGATGGTCATTCTGGGCGCAGTCAAAGCCAACTTCTGGCTTGGTTTTGCGGCCGCCAGCGCACTGATTTTTGGTGCTGCCTATACCTTATGGATGTTCAAGCGCGTCTACTTGGGCCCAATTGCCAACGATCATGTCAGGGAACTCAAAGATATCAATGGGCGTGAGTTCCTGATGTTGTCTTTGCTCGCGATTGCCGTGATGTACATGGGCATTTATCCCAAACCATTCACCGACGTGATGGACACCTCGGTGGCTGAACTGCTCAAGCACGTTGCCACATCCAAACTGAACTGACCCATTGAATGAAGAGACCACGGCAATGATTGACAAACTCAGTTGGATCACGGTTTATCCGGAAATAATTTTGCTCGTGATGGCGTGCACCATTGCGCTGGTTGACCTTGGTGTAAAGAGCCCACGCCGTACTTTGACGTATGTCTTGACCCTGTGCACTTTGGGCGTGGTGGCGCTCGTACAGGCGCTGTACGCCAGTGGCGGCGGCACGTCATACGGTTTTGGCAACATGGTGGTGAGTGACGCCATGGGCAATTGGCTCAAGTGTTTTGCCACGATCGCCGTGATGGTGTCGCTGGTGTATGGCCGCCCTTACGCGGCAGACCGGGACATGCTGCGCGGAGGCGAGTTGTTTTCATTGAGCATGTTTGCCTTGCTCGGCATGTTCGTCATGATCTCGGGCAATAATTTTCTGGTGCTGTACATGGGGCTGGAGTTGCTAACTCTGTCCAGTTACGCCCTGGTTGCATTGCGACGTGACAACGCGACGGCCTCCGAGGCGGCGATGAAATATTTTGTGTTGGGTGCGATGGCCTCCGGCTTTTTACTTTACGGCCTCTCCATGATGTACGGCGCTACGGGTTCGCTTGACATCAATACTGTTTTCAAGGCGATCGCCTCAGGGCAAGTCAAGCATCAGGTGCTGGTTTTTGGTCTGGTGTTTGTGGTCGCGGGGTTGGCGTTCAAGTTGGGGGTTGTTCCGTTCCACATGTGGATTCCCGACGTTTATCAGGGCGCACCAACCGCCGTAACCCTGCTCATCGGCGGTGCGCCAAAACTGGCGGCCTTTGCCATTTGCATTCGGCTTCTGGTAGAGGGCATGTTGCCGCTGGCACCGGACTGGCAGCAAATGCTGATGACCTTGAGCATTGGCTCCCTGCTCATTGGCAATCTTGCAGCGATTGCCCAAACCAACCTCAAGCGCATGTTGGCGTTTTCAACCATCTCGCAAATGGGGTTTGTGTTGCTCGGGCTGATGTCGGGGTTTGTCAACGGCAACACGCTGTCGGCTGCTAACGCTTACAGCTCTTCCATGTTTTACGTCATCACTTATGTGCTGACCACATTGGGTAGTTTCGGTGTCATTTTGTTGCTGGCGCGTGACGGTTTTGAGAGCGAAGAGATTTCCGATTTCGCCGGCCTGAATCACCGCAGTCCGTTGTACGCTGCTGTGATGGCCATCTGCCTTTTCTCACTGGCTGGCATTCCACCGATGGTGGGCTTTTACGCGAAGCTTTCTGTATTGCAGGCATTGATTGCCTCCGGACAATCCCTGCATATCGGGCTTGCCGTGTTTGCCGTAATGATGTCGTTGATCGGAGCCTTCTATTACCTGCGTGTTGTGAAAGTCATGTACTTTGACGAGCCCATTACAGTGACCACCGTATCGGCGCCTACCGATGTGCGTACCGTGCTGTCCATCAATGGCGCACTCGTGCTTATTCTTGGTATTGTTCCCGGCGGACTGATGGCTCTTTGCGCCAAGGCTGTTTTGGAGATGCTGGGCAGCTGAGTTTTCGGCAAACTGGCACCTTCTTTCCGTGACTCAAACCGCGTCAGTCTGGATTCTGGTTTTGTCTGCGCTGTGCGCAGCCAATTTGCCTTTTGTCAATCATCGCCTGTTGGGCGTTATTGCCCTCTCGAAACCCAAAACACCGTGGATGCGCCTGGCCGAGTTGTTGGTCTGCTACTTTTTGGCTGGTGCCCTTGGGTTGGCGCTTGAGCACCGGGCAGGGCAGATTGCTCCGCAGGCCTGGGAGTTTTACGCCATCACAGCCGCGCTCTTCGTCACATTTGCGTTTCCAGGCTTTGTGTACCGGTATCTTTTCAAGCACCACAATTAAAGTGCGCCAGCCTCGATAATCGGGCCATGAAGGTACTCGATTTGCAATGTGGTCAACAGCATGTCTTTGAAGGCTGGTTCGGTTCTGAAGATGATTTTCAGGACCAGCAACTTCGCGGTCTGGTGCAATGCCCGATGTGTGGTGACGCGGCCATCACCAAACGCTTGAGTGCCCCTCGGCTCAATCTGGGCAGTTCGAGAGAAAAAGCCCGCCCTGATCCCAGCGAAAATTCAGTTGAAGATGCTTCGCCAAAAAAACAATCCGTGGTAGCGGGGCCGCAAACTGATCAGGCGCTCGCCATGGCCTGGATGGCCGTAGCCAAGCGCATCATCGACAGCACGGATGATGTCGGTGATAAATTTGCCGAAGAAGCCCGCAGGATTCATTACGGTGAAACCAAAGAGCGTGGCATTCGTGGCAAAGCTTCTGCCGATGAAACACAAGCCTTGCTGGACGAGGGCATTGCCGTTGCCCCTCTGTTTGTGCCTGATGCACTTAAGGGAACTCTTCAGTAGCCCATTGCAGTAGCCGGACGGCGCCGTGGGTCGTTCAAGGGTACAGGCCCCGCAATTCACGCGCATGGAGAATGCGTTTGCAAGCCACGATGAAAGTTGCGGTGCGCAGGCTCACTTTGTTGTCCTGAGCCACCTGCCAGACGCCAGCAAAGGCCTCTTTCATGATGCGAACGAGGCGGGCGTTGATCTCGTCTTCGCTCCAGAAGAAACTTGAAAAATCCTGCACCCACTCAAAGTAGCTCACCGTCACGCCGCCCGCATTCGCAATCACGTCTGGCAACACCAGAATGTTGCGGTCATGCAGGATGTCATCGGCCGCCGGTGTGGTCGGTCCGTTGGCCCCTTCGATGATCATCTTCGCCTTGATGCGCGTAGCGTTGGCCTCGGTGATTTGCTGTTCCAGCGCGGCCGGAATCAGGATCTCGCAATCCACTTCCCAAAACTGCTCGTTGGGCATGACCTCAGCCTGTGCAAAGCCGGCCACGCTGCCCACTGCGGAGACGTGGGCCAATAGCGCGGGCACGTCCAGCCCACTCTCGCGGTAGATGGTGCCGCCGTGATCCTGCACCGCCACAATCCGCGCTCCGGCCTCGGCAAACAGTCTGCCCGCCACACCGCCCACATTGCCAAAACCCTGCACTGCTACGCGCGCAGTGGCAATGTCCAGCCCGATGTGTCGGGCCGCTTCAACACCCACGGTAAACACGCCGCGCCCCGTGGCATCGCGCCTGCCCAGCGAGCCACCCAGATCCACCGGCTTGCCCGTTACGACGCCTGTGGCAGTCGCACCTTCATTCATGGAGTACGTGTCCATCATCCATGCCATGATCTGCTCGTTGGTGTTCACATCGGGCGCTGGGATGTCTTTGGTGGGGCCGATGATGATGCCAATTTCGCTGGTATACCTGCGCGTCATGCGCTCCAGTTCCCCGAGCGACAGTGTCTTGGGATCAACCCGGATGCCGCCTTTGGCGCCGCCATAGGGCACGTTGACAGCCGCGTTTTTGATTGACATCCAGGCCGACAGCGCCATCACCTCAGACAAGGTCACGTCCTGGTGAAACCGCACACCGCCCTTGCCGGGGCCGCGAGACGTGTTGTGCTGCACGCGATAGCCTTCAAAGTGGGCAATGCTGCCGTTGTCCATCTGGATGGGCACATCCACAATCAGGGCCCGTTTGGGCCGGCGCAACGTATCGGCCCAGCGTGCAAGATGGCCGAGATAGGGCACGACCCGGTCAACCTGTTGCAGATAAATCCCCCAGGGCCCGAGTTTGTCGGCCTGAAGGTATGACGGTAATGCTGATTTGGGTGCCTGTGACATGTGCAACGCCTCCTGAAATAAGTGGGTGACGCAAGCTTAAAAGCACGGCTTGTGATTGTCCAAGGCTGGAATTTATCAATAGCATGCAAAAAATGCATAACATGCGGAGCGGTCGGTACGCCCGTAGGCCGGAGCCACCGCGTACAGGGTGACTTTATCGTGCCAGCACTTCCCGGATGGTATTGGCCAACTCTTCGGCCACGAATTTGGCAATGTAAGCATCAGCCCCCACGCTTTTCACGTGGCCCTCATTGGCCGTGCCGGTCAGTGACGAGTGAATGATCACAGGGAGGGACTTCAGACGCTGGTCTTGTTTGATGTTTCGCGTCAGCGTAAAACCATCCATCTCGGGCATTTCCAGGTCAGTCAATACCAGGGCAACCTTGTCATTGATCGTTTTGCCTTCTGCCTGAGCCTGTGCCGAGAGGGCCTGCAGGCGGTCCCAGGCGTCTTTTCCGGTCTTGGCCATGATGTACGGTGCGCCCATGGCCTTGAGGCCCTGCTCGATCATCATGCGTGCCGTAGCGGAGTCGTCGGCTGCCATGATGATGGCGCCGGGTGGCAGCTTGAGCTGGGGGCCAACACTCGCAGAATTGATTTCCTTATGTTCTGGCGGCAACACGTCGCGCAGGATCTGCTCCACATCCAGCACTTGAGCCAGGCGTGTGTTCTCGGCATTGCCATCAAGTCGTGCGATGCTGGTGACGAGTCCGCCGCCGTTTCCCTCTGCCGACAGCACCTGCTTCCACTCCAGCCTGACGATCTCATCGACTTCTTCGACAGCAAAAGCCTGTGTGGTGCGTGCAAACTCGGTCACCATCAAAATGCTCAGTCCTTTTTTCGGGTTACAGCCCACCACAGCGGGCAGGTTGATCACAGGGATGATCTGACCCCGAATGTTTGCCACACCCATGATGTTGGCGGGTGCATTGGCCATGGCGGTAATGGTGGGCATCACCATGATTTCGCGCACCTTGAAAACGTTGATGCCAAACAACTCACGGCGATCCGTGCCGGGTGCTTCACCGAGGCGAAAAAGCAGCAACTCGAACTTGCTATTGCTGGTCAGGTTGGTCCGCTCGTCGATTTCGTGCATTGAGTTTTTCATGCGCTGCCTTCTCTCTCGTGCGTGGTCGATGTTGAGTTCAGATCATAGCCCTGTAGCGCTGCCCAGACGCACCGTTTGTCAGCTTGAAAATTGCAGGGCCGCAAGGCGGGCATAAACGCCACCGCGTGCCACCAATTCAGCGTGCGTACCCTGTTCCACGATTTCGGCATGATCCAGAACAATGATGCGGTCTGCCTGCTGCACGGTCGCCAGCCGGTGAGCAATGACCAGTGTCGTGCGTCCCTTCATGGCGGACTCCAGCGCGGCCTGCACCATGCGCTCGCTCTCGGCGTCCAGAGCACTGGTAGCCTCGTCCAGCAACAGCAAGGGCGGATTCTTGAGCATGGCCCGAGCGATCGAGATGCGCTGGCGCTGGCCGCCGCTCAGGCGCACACCGCGCTCACCCAGAAATGTGTCGTAGCCTTCCGGCAAAGCGGTAATGAATTCATGTGCGAAGGCCGCCTGCGCAGCAGCATGGACCTCAGCGTCCGTGGCATCCGGTTTGCCATAACGGATGTTTTCCAACGCACTGGTGGAGAAGATCACGGCATCTTGCGGCACGATACCAATGCGCTGACGCAGGACTTGCAATGCAATACTGCGCGTAGAAACACCGTCAAGTTCAATGACACTCGCGCCCACGTCAGGATCGTAGAACCGCAGAAGCAACTGAAACACGGTGCTCTTGCCCGCGCCACTTGGCCCCACCAGGGCGACAGTCTCGCCCGGCGCCACGGCCAACGTGAAGTCGCTTAGCGCAGACTGCCCAGGACGTGACGGGTAATGAAAGTTGACATGGCTGAAATTGACGGCGCTACCTGCCACCACAAGTGGCAAGGGGGCCGGGCGCAAAGGCGACTTAATGGGCGATTCGCCGTGCAACAGCTCCATCAGCCGTTCGGTCGCACCTGCTGCCCGCAGCAGATCGCCATAGACCTCACCCAGCACGGCGAAAGCGCTCGCCACGATGATCACAAATACAACGGTTTGCCCCAAGTGCCCTGCGCTGATGCGTCCGGCCATGACTGCCTGGGTGCCCTGGTACAAGCCCCACAGTAACGCGGCAGACGTGGCAATGATGATGAATGCCACCAGCGCGGCTCTCGCTTTGGATCGGCGCACCGCGGTCTTGAAGGCATTGTCAGTCGACGCATCAAACCGCGCCGACTCAGCGGCTTCAGCGGTGTAGCTTTGCACCACGGGGATGGCGTTGAGCACCTCGGCGGCAATCGCGCTGGAATCTGCAATGCGGTCCTGGCTGGCACGCGACAGCTTTCGAACTCTGCGTCCAAACCACAGGCTGGGCAGAACTATCAAAATCAGCACGCCCAGCACCTGGGTCATCACGTAGGGATTCGTCCAGACCAGCATAGCCAGGGCGCCAATGCCCATCACGAGATTTCGCAGGCCCATTGACAGTGATGAGCCCACCACGGTTTGCACCAGGGTTGTGTCGGCCGTGAGGCGCGACAGCACTTCACCCGTTTGTGTGGACTCAAAAAACTCGGGACTTTGGTGCAGCACATGGTTGTAAACCGCGTTTCGCAAATCAGCAGTAACGCGCTCGCCCAGCCAACTCACCATGTAAAACCGCGCAGCCGAAAACAGGCCCAGCGCCACCGCCACGCCAAACAACTCGGCAAAGTGTTCGCGCATGGCCATCACCTGCGTGCCCTTGTCGGCCTGGACAAGCCCGCCATCAATGAGGCTGCGCAGGGCCAGCGGGAAGGCAAGGGTAGCCAGCGCAGCCAGTACCAGAAACATCATGGCCAGCGCAATGCGCCCCCGGTAGGGCCGCAGGAACGGCATCAGGCCGCCGAGCGACTTGGGATTAGTAGATTTAGGGCGTTCAGTGGTCATCTTGGAAGTGTAAGTTGTCGCAATTTGCCACTTTGCAAGGCGTGCCGCCCAAGATGAATGTTTTTTGCAGCCGCAGAATCTTTCGGATGCCTTGGACCATGCCACCCAAGACGATATCTGGAACATTCTTTATTAAAAGTAGCCGAAGGCCCACTTTTATATTGAATAGTTTGCTATAAAATATATAGCATCTTCCATTTCTGGCTTCCTGACTGTGCGGTAGCGGCTCTTTCCGAAAGCGCACAAGAGCCGCGTCAGGCCGCCTCCGGGAAGACGGGCCCGTTCAGGCCGGGCTGGACACGCTCCAGCGCTTGGCGACTTCGCCCTTGCTGTTCACGCTTTCAAGGTCTACGCCAAAACCCCAAAGCCTTGCCGTGTGCCTCAACACTTCCTGGGTACTTTCACCCAGTGGCCGATCCTGGTATTGGGTATGCCGCAGCGTCAAGGTGCGGTCACCCCGGTGGTTGACATTCCAGACCTGGAT
>JANPAZ010000404.1:0-4680 GCA_031430225.1 Rhodoferax sp.
GCAGGCTTGTTTGATGCGGTCATCACCGTAGACCCGCATCTGCATCGGGTTGCCACGCTGCTGGAGGCTATACCGCTGGCGGATGCCAACAACGCAATCGTGCTCAGTGGCGCGCCACTGCTGTCAGACTTGGTCGTCACCAAACGCCAGCGGCCCATGCTGGTGGGGCCCGATGAAGAGTCTGCCCAATGGGTGGCGCAGGCTGCGCTGCGCCATGGGCTGGAGCATGCCGTGTGCCATAAGGTGCGCAGCGGCGACCGGCTGGTGGATGTAGCACTGCCCGACATGTCGTTCAAAGACCGGCAGGTGGTGTTGATGGACGACATGGTGAGCACTGGACACACGGCAGCGCAGGCCGCGCGCAGGCTGCTGGCGGCAGGCGCTAAGTCCGTCGATGTGGCGGTGACGCACGCGCTGTTTTCGGGTGATGCTATCGACGTGATGCACGCCGCCGGTGTTGGCGAGGTCTGGAGCACTGATTGCATTGCCCATCCCAGCAACGCGGTGGCCATGGCAGACAGCATTTCCAAAGCGTTGCAGCAGGTTCATGGGCAGGCATGACACGAGGCCTTCACAAAGCACTGACAATATTCGCTATGGATAAAGAAACTGACTCCCCTCCTTCCCCCGCACACGCGCCCGAACACATCACCGAGCGTCGTCTGGCCGATGCCTGGGCTGAATTGCAAAACCATGCCGACCAGGGCAACCCGCTTGAGGCCGACGCGTACCGGCTGGCGTTTGCTGACCCCGAATTCCTGCTGCGGCGTGAAACCCGCGGCATCCGCTTTCAGCTGGAGATGCTCAAGCCCGACCTGGATCAGGTCGAGCAAGGCATTGAGAACACTGTGGTGGTGTTTGGCAGTGCGCGCTTCCCGGCACCCGAGGTGGCCAATGAGTCACTGCGGCTGGCACAAATCAGCCAAGACCCAGCTGCCTTGGCGCTGGCACACCGACAGGTGCGCAATGCCCATTACTACGACCAGGCCAGGCTGTTTGCACGGCTGGTGGCTGCCTACAGCGCCCATCGCAAGCCCGAAGAGCGCCTGTTCATCTGCACCGGCGGTGGCCCCGGCATCATGGAAGCCGCCAACCGTGGCGCGCATGAAATGGGCGCGCCCAGCGTGGGGCTGAACATTGCACTGCCGCATGAGCAGAGCGCCAACCCTTATGTCACGCCGCATCTGAGCTTCAAGTTTCACTACTTCGCGCTGCGCAAAATGCACTTCATGATGCGAGCCAAAGCGTTGCTGGCATTCCCCGGCGGGTTTGGCACGCTGGACGAGCTGTTTGAAGTCATCACGCTGGTGCAGACGCGCAAGGCCAAGCCCGTGCCCATCGTGCTGTTTGGGTCTGACTACTGGAAGCGCCTTTTCAACTTTGATGTGCTGGTGGAAGAAGGCGCCATCTCGCCCGACGACCTGAAGCTGTTTACCTATGTGGATGAACCGCAGGCCGCGTGGGACGCTATTCGCTCTTTTTACGCTCTTTAGAGCCCTCTGGCGGGGGCTGGTGCCATCCGGGTGTAATTAGTCCGGTGGCCGCAGGCCGTGAGCCGTGCGAGTGCCCAACCCGGCCACCACACCCACACACCAGAACACCCCGGAAATCCCCACCACGGCGCCAGCCGCACCAAACACCAGCGGCATGACAACGCTTGATGCGTTGATGGCCACCAGCCGCAGCCCCAGGGCTTCACCGTGGCGGTTGGGTGGCGTGATCTGGTGCAGAGTGCTCATGATCATGGGCTGCACCGAGCCCAGGCTCAGTCCGAGCAGCATGGAACAAATGCCCATCGCCAGCGGTGTGTTCATGAACGGGTACACAAAAAACAGCGCGGCGGTAGCGCCCATGGCTGTGCTGACCACCGTACCCTCTCGCAGGCGCGACGCAAACATGGGCATCACACTGCGCACCACAGTCGCAGCAATGGCAAAACCACCCAGAATCGCTCCGATGGCAGAGGCACTCATGCCGCGCTCGTGCCCGATGATGGGTACCACAAACGTGTGGACATCCCAGCACGAGGCCATTAGCCAGTTCACAACCATCAGGCGGCGCATCATGGGCTCTCGCAGCAAGTCCCAGGCGCGGGTGGGTAACGCATCGGCCGCCTTTTGACCCGGCATCTCTAAGGTGTGGCGAATCCAGAACCAGGTCGCCAGGGGCAACAGTGCCATCAGCAAGAAAGCGCCCCGGTAGCCATTGGTATCGGCGGCCTGTCCGCCCAGCCAGACACCGGCATGGTCGATGAGCAACCCGGCAGCCAGTGGCCCGACAAAATTTGACACCGCCGGCCCAATCGACAGCCAGCTGAACAAACGCTTCAACTCGGTGGTGTTTTCTGCCGAGCGCCCGACATGGCGCTGTAACGCGATGGAGGCCGCGCCGGTGGCGCCCCCGGTCACCAGGGCGCTCAGGCACAGCACCGGAAAAACAGGAAACAAAAATGCGATGAAAGCGCCAAGTGCCGATGCAATCACCGAAATTGCCACGGGCCGCTTCAACCCGTGCCGGTCGGCAAATCGGCCTGCTGGCAGGGACAGAAAAACCTGTGTCAGGGCAAACAAAGACAGCAAGACACCGACGGACGCCGCACTATACCCGTCGCGCAATGCAAGTAATGGCGACGCCATGCGCATGCCGGCCATGCAGGCGTGAATACAGATGTGCCCTCCCACCAGCCGAGCCAGCCCGTAGCGTGAGGCCTTGCCTGCGGGCAACTCAGACATCAGACGTTCATCCTTCGTCGGCCTCTTTGTCCAGCGGTAGCAGGGTCTGCGACTGGGCCTCTGGCAGAGCTTCAACCTGGCGCAATGCCCGGCCCATGGCCCGGCTGCGCGTCTCGGCACTGTTGAGTGTGTTGAGCACGGTCTCCGTCTGCGATTTGACCTTGGCCAGCACGTCGCCAAATTTTCCGAATTCGGTCTTGACCGCGCCCAACACCTGCCAGACCTCGCTGGAACGTTTTTCAAGCGCAAGAGTGCGAAAGCCCATTTGCAATGAGCTCAACATCGCGAGCAGTGTGGTGGGCCCCGCCAGGGTGATGCGGTGGTCGCGTTGCAGCGTCTCCATCAAACCCGGGCGGCGCAGCACTTCGGCGTACAGGCCCTCGGTGGGTAAAAACAAGATGGCAAAGTCGGTGGTGTACGGTGGCTCCACGTATTTCTCGGCAATGGATTTGGCCTCCAGTCGGATGCGCATTTCAAGCGCCTTGCCCGCCGCTTCGGCCCCCAGCACATCGGCTCGCCCCTGGGCATCGAGCAGGCGCTCGTAGTCTTCGTTGGGAAACTTGGCGTCGATCGGCAACCACAGCGGCTCGCCGCTGTCTGACTTGCCGGGCAACTTGATGGCAAAGTCAACCACGTTTTTGCTACCAGGTCGCGTGGCTACTTGGGCCGCGTATTGGTCGGGCACAAACACCTGCTCCAGCAAGGCCGCGAGTTGCGCCTCGCCAAAGATGCCACGCGTCTTGACGTTGGTGAGCAAATGTTTGAGATCACCCACTCCCTGCGCCAATGTCTGCATTTCGCCCAGCCCCTTGTGCACCTGCTCAAGCCGGTCGGCCACCTGTTTGAAGCTTTCCCCCAAACGTGCCTGCAGAGTGGTCTGAAGTTTTTCATCCACCGTGGCACGCATTTCGTCAAGCTTGGCCGCATTGGTGACCTGCAATTGCGCCAGCTGCTTCTCCAGCGTCTCACGCACTTCATTCATGCGACGCGCGTTGGATTCACTCAAACCCGAAAGCTGGTTGGTGAGGGTGTCATGAAGGGTCTTTTGCAACAATGCCAATTGCTGGCCGAATGCGTCTATCTGCGTGTTCTGCGTGCGGGTGGCCTCGGCCCCCTGGGCAACGAGTGTTTGCTGAAACGTGGCAAAAGACTGCGTCAGTTCCTGCCGGCCACCACGCGAGGTTTCATTGATCTCGTGGCGCAGTTCACGTTCTAGCCGTTCACTGCTGCTGCGCAATGTGGAAAGCAGTTCGGACTGCGCAGTGGCTGCGGCCGTTGCTTTCGCCTGTTCGGCGGCCAGCGTTGCCATGGGGTCGGGTTGGCGTCCTTGACGACTGGCGAACCACACCAGAGCCAGTACATTCAACACCGCCAGCGCCAGCACCAGCCACAACACAATCTCATTCAAACCGCATTCCTCCAGAGGCCTATTGTTGTTCAAATCGGCCGGCTATTCATTTATTGCAGATTGGACGCGACGCGCTCTTTGGCGGACTCGGATCGACGCGCCACTCTACTCCGCGAATGTCCCCCGCCCTGCGGGCTCCTCCTTGATTTCGCTGCGTAGAATGCCACGCCGACCCGGGTCTGGTAGCTCTGCGGGTATTCCATCCACGCGATCCACCGATGTTCGCAGCGGATGATACCGGGGCGGACAGCGCAGCGAAATCAAGGAGGAGCCGAAGGCGGGGGACATTCGCGGAGCTGTCTGCCCCGGTGTCATCGGCACCCACGGACCCGAGAGACCCGCATTTTAAGGTGGGGCATAAACCTACTCCGGTCAATGGAGCAACTCAAACCGGTTCAAGCGTATTCGCGCTCCGCCAGGCGCTTCTTGGCCGCCACATACTCGCGCTTGAGCTGCGCAATGAATTCGCCTGCGGGTTGAACCTTGTCCAGCACGCCAATGCCTTGACCACAACCCCAGATGTCTTTCCAGGCCTTGGAT
>JANPAZ010000405.1:0-4364 GCA_031430225.1 Rhodoferax sp.
GCCGCCAGCACCAGGAGCACTTTCGAGAGACTGATCCATGCAATAGGCAAAGCTACTGACAGTGCCGTCATGCAGACAATGACAAGCCGAATATTCCATGCGGGGCGGTGCGTGTTGACAGGGAGTGGCATGCGGAAAAGGCAAACTACAGACTTGGGCGCGACCCATCCGCTGCCTGCTTGGGCAACTGCCATTGCTCACCTTTCTGGATTTCAATGGCTTTGACGTAACGGTAAAAGGTGCCTTCGAAATTCCCGACCGCAATGACAAAACCGGCCCAGCCATCCAGAAAACCACGTTTGAATATGTAGTGTTTCACAAACGACCACAGGCCGTGAATCAGCGCGGTTCCCATCGACACAGGCTGTTCAGCAGCGCGCTCGGCTCCCAGTGACGAATAGCGGTTGGCCTTGTGCATCACTTCGCTCATGTTCTTGAACGGGAACTGCCAAATGGCATTTTTCAGATGTCCAATCGGTTTGGATGAGTTCAGGATGTAGTTTTCGTGGACCGGTTTTTGGTCGTAGTGCATGCAGCCTCTGCGAAACAGCTGCGGCTGCCGGTAATTCGGATACCAGCCAGAATGCTTGATCCACTTGCCCATGAAAAAATTTCGCCGAGGCACCCAGAACGCGTCTGGCGCATCGGGTGAGTCAATGAGGTCGCGGATTTCCCGCTGCACTTCAGGGGTGCAGCGCTCGTCGGCATCAAGACTGAAAATCCACTCGTTTGAGCAAGCGGCAAGTGCCTGGTTGCGCAGGTCGCCAAAGCCTTTGAACTCAACCTGAACCACTTTGGCACCCAATTTGGCGGCGATTTCGGCGGTGCCGTCTGTGCTCCAGGAATCCACCACGATGATCTCGTCTGCCCAGCGGACGCTTTCAATTGTGGCGGCCACTTTTTCGGCTTCGTTGTAAGCAATTGTGTAGACGGAAATCTTGCTCATTGGTGGTGTTAGTATTCAGCGACTCAAGCGCACTGTGAGCGTGGTGTTCGCTGTGTAGTCTAGTTCAAAATGGATTCTTCCGAGCCTGTATCAGTAGTGATCACGACGTATAACCGCAGCGATGCCCTGCTTGCGGTGCTTCACGGTCTGTCTCTGCAGACCGATCGCAATTTTGAGGTGATCGTGGCTGACGACGGCTCCCGGGCTGAACATCGGATTGCCATTTCGGGTTCTGCCATAGCAGGCGAATTGGGTGTCACTTACATATGGCATCCGGATGTGGGATTTACGGCGTCACGTGTGCGCAACCGGGGTGTCGCCGCATCCCGCCATCGTTACGTGATTTTTCTGGATGGAGATTGCGTGCCTGAGGTGGACTTTATTGCGCGCCACAAGGCACTTGCCGAGATCGGATTCTTTGTCAACGGCAGCCGTGTATTACTGTCGCCGGAGATGACGAGAGCGGTTGTGGCGCACAGTGCGGCAAGCGGCAGTGAGCAGATTTGCGGACGAAGGGCGATCTACTGGATACGCCAGCGATTTCAGGGGCGGGCGAGCAAACTTACGGGTTTACTTCGTTTTCCGGACGGGCCTTGGCGGGTAAACCGTCGTTTTACCTGGAAGGGCATCCGTAGTTGCAACATGGGTGTGTGGAAGGCTGACTTTGGCCTGATTGACGGTTTTGACGAGTCTTTCGTCGGCTGGGGGCACGAAGATGCGGACTTTGTGCTTCGGCTCCATCATGCAGGTGTGGCGCGAAAGAACGGATTTTGTGCCACCGAAGTTTTCCATCTCTGGCACCGGGAGGCCAGCCGGGACCAGGAGTCGCACAACGCCAAGGTCGTTGCCCAGCGCTCAAAATCCGGAGTAACACTGGCGGCCTTGGGGTATTCTCAGCAACGTATCGACGATGATGTATTGATAACAAGACTTGGAAAATGAATTGATGATCAAGCGCTTTTTTTGCGTTCTGTTGCTTTGCCTGTCCGGCCTGCCGGTTCAGGCCCAGTTCCGGGTGGAAGTTTCAGGGGTTGGATTGACCCAACTGCCTATTGGCGTATCTTCGTTTCGGGGAGATGACGCGTCACCCCAGAAAATTGGAGCGATCGTCCTCGCTGACCTGGAGCGCAGCGGCCAGTTTCGCTCGGTCGATGCCACAGGTGCGGCCATCGACGAAGTCTCACGACCTGACGTCTCGACCTGGCGACAAAAAGGAGCTGACTCACTGGTAGTTGGCAGCGTCACTCGTTTGGCGGACGGCCGCTTTGATGTTCGATTTCGTTTGTGGGATGTCGTCCGTGGGCAGGATCTGGGTGGGCAAAGCTATGCGGTCACCCAAGCTGATCTTCGGCTTGCGGCGCACCGCATTGCGGATGTGATTTACGAGAAGCTCACCGGTGACAAAGGTGTATTCTCAACCCGTGTTGCCTACGTTACCAAGGCAGCTTCACGCTACAACCTGTGGGTGGCAGACGCCGATGGTGAAAACGCCCAGTCCGCGCTCGCCAGCCCCGAGCCCATCATTTCACCCGCCTGGTCCCCCAATGGATCGCAATTGGCTTATGTGTCTTTCGAGTCGCGCAAGCCGGTGGTTTATTCCCATGACGTTTCTACGGGAAAACGCCGCTTGATTGCCAATTTCCGCGGCTCCAACAGCGCACCGGCCTGGGCACCCGACGGGCGAACTATGGCCGTTACCTTGAGTCGCGATGGGGGGTCGCAGCTCTACACCATTGACGCGAACGGCGGAGAGCCTAGACGGTTGGCACAGTCAGGCAGCATCGACACCGAGCCTGCGTATTCGCCCGACGGGAAAAGCATTTACTTTGTCAGCGACCGGGGTGGCGCTCCTCAAATTTACAGAATGGGTACGGCTGGCCAAAACATTGAGCGGGTGACGTTCTCTGGCAGCTACAACATTTCACCGGCGTTAAGTCCAGACGGCAGGTGGTTGGCCTACATATCCCGCGTTAACGGTGCCTTCAAACTGCATGTCATGGAACTCTCCAGCGGGGTTGTCAATATGATCACTGACACCACGGCGGACGAAAGCCCGAGCTTTTCACCCAACAGCCGTCTTGTCGTCTACGCCACGTCGATACAAGGGCGCGAGGCCCTCATGACGACCACCATAGACGGCAAAATCAAGGCCAGGTTATCGGGCCAGGGTGGCGATATTCGGGAGCCGGATTGGGGCCCGTTTCAAAAGCAATGAGTCTCGATGTCAAATTTTTTGGAGCGCAAATAATGAAGCATTTTTTCCTGGCGGCTGGCATGGCCGTGTTGCTGACCGCGTGTGGATCCGCCGTCAAACTTGACAACGTACCCGTAGAGGACAAATCCGGAACGGCCGTCACTCCAGTTACGTCGAGTACCCCTGGCGGGGATGCCGGTTCCGTGGGGAAAAGCAGTGTGGCATCTGTTGATCTCGGAAAGACATCGCAAGATGCCGCTACGCTAGCGGGCGCCCGGGTTATCTTTTTTGATTACGACAGCTTCGCTATCAAACCCGAATACCAGTCCATTGTTGAATCCCATTCCCGCTACATCAAAGCGGACAAAAACCGCAAGGCAGCCATCGAGGGCCACACGGATGAACGAGGTGGCCGCGAGTACAACCTTGCGCTGGGGCAAAAGCGGGCTGAAGCAGTCAGGCGTGCACTCGGACTGCTAGGTGTGAGCGAAGCACAGGTCGAGGCCGTCAGCTTTGGCAAAGAGAAGCCGGCTGCTCCAGGTGCTGATGAAGCAGCATATGCCAAAAACCGCCGTGCCGAGATCGCCTACCGATGAGCATTAGTCGATTTGGCTTTGTCCGGCCGGGCAGCTTCATGGCCGGTGCGACGGCAGTTTTCTTGTTTGCAGCGGGGTCGGCCAACGCCGGTCTGTTTGACGACGAAGAGGCTCGCAAGGCAATCCTCGACCTTCGCCAGCGTGTTGAAACCGTGCGTCAGGAAGCCGACCAGAAGTTGACCGAACAGGCTCGACGCTCCAACGATGAAAACGCACAGCTCAGGCGCAGTTTGCTTGATTTGCAAAATCAAATTGAAGCGTTACGTGCTGACCAGGCACGGCTAAGGGGCCAAAATGAACAGATGGTGCGCGATCTGGCAGACACTCAGCGTCAGCAAAAAGACGCAGCAGGGCTGATGGAGCAACGCATCCGTAAATTTGAGCCAACCAAGGTCTCGGCCGATGGCGTTGAGTTTCTGGCCGAGCCTGCCGAGAAGCGTGAGTTTGAAGCCGCTTTGGCCGTGTTTCGCAAAGGTGACTTTGCTGCATCGCAAACCGGATTTGTTGATTTTCTACGGCGCTATCCCCAAAGTGGCTATGCCGCACCGGCATTGTTCTGGCTTGGCAATGCGCAATACGCTACCCGGGACTACAAAGAGGCCGTTGTAAATTTCCGGTCATTGCTGAC
>JANPAZ010000406.1:0-6479 GCA_031430225.1 Rhodoferax sp.
TCGCCCTGCTCGTCAGGTTTGCCGTTGTCGGCAATGAAGGCTTGCATCGGCGTAGAGGCATGTTGCTCGGGCCAGCATAGTTCGTCATAGCCAATGGCTACCCTCTGACGCGACGTTCTTGACTTAAAACGTACTAAGTGAACGACCGGAACCAGCCCATCAGAGTCATTCAGCACCAAAACCCCAATGACTGCCTTCTCACACATAGTGGGCACCTACGGCCATCCCGCACTCGAAGCGCCCAACCTCGCATGCAGTTTGCATAGGTCGCCGTCTCATTCAACCAACTGGACACCTCAACCAACACCCACCGCCACCCCGTGGGTCCGGCACCAAAGTTCGGCGTTCGGTATGGCTATTGCATTGATTTCATTCGAGAAAACCTAATGCCTTGCAATTCGAGGGTTCGGAAAGGTTCAGTAGCAGGTTCGGTAAAGGGCGAAGGCCACGCGGCGGGAACAGGAAAACGCCTTACGTTTCTTGGACTTACCCAGAGGCTGAGTAAAAGTTTATTACGCACTTCGGCCGAGCGTTACAGGCGGGGCTCTCACGCTGAACTGTGCCAAACCCCATTGCGTGTTAATCCGCAGCGTTAGGCTCGGGCAGTTCACCGCTCGGGCTTACTGCTCAGTCTTTGTGGCCTTTGCCCTTGGTGCCTTTGCCTTTGCCATGGCCGTTGCCGTTGCCGTTGCCGTTGCCGTTGCCGTTGTCATGGTCGTCGCCCCTATCACTGCGATTATCCCGGCGATGGTTTTCTTCGTAGCGCTCACGGACCCACTGCTCTTTGACAAAGTAAACAGGCTGGCCGCAAGCGTTGTAGCGACCGCAGTGCTTGGCCCATTTTTTCTGGTGACCCGGCGGCACATACAGATAAATAGGCTGCTGTTGAACATATTGGACTGGCCGGGTAATGATGACCGGCTGGGCGTAAATCACCTGTGGCTGCGGGAAATTGCCGATATCGATTCGGCCGTAGACACCCGGCTGGTTGATGCCAATGGACACACCCACTGATGTTTGTGCAAATGCAGGGGCCAAGACTCCCAGCGTGAAGGCGATCGCAAGTAATTTTTTCATGTTTTTCTCCTGAATATGACCTCCATTTAACGCGCAACGGATGTCCATTGCTGACGGCAACGTTCGAAATAAAGTAAGGGAACGTAATTGCTATGGAACGCACCTGTTTTCTTTCGGAATCAGGCACGTAGCAGTAATTCATGCGGTTCAGAGTGCGATGAACGCCCGCCAAGATCTATTCTTTTTCGTGCGGCGGCTCCGCCGTTATCAAGTCCATCGAGGCCAGCGAGATCATCGACAAAGAATCCCGAATGTCCTTCAGTGCCCGGGCGATTTGCCTCATTCGGACTGGATTGTTTTAGCTCCGAAAGTGGATGAGTCATGGCACGATCCTTGGCAAGGCCGGCTCGGGCTAGCCCCTTCGCGCACGGCACCTCATGCCCATGTTCGTTGTCGCAATGGCTATTTGCTTCCGGTCACCTCAAGGTCCACGCGACGGTCCGGTTGCAGGCACAGGATCAGTACCTTGGTCTTGGCCGTGCCTTTGCAGTCTTCGGTTTTGGTGACAGGCGCGGTTTCACCCACACCTTGCGCTGAGACCTTGCTTGCTGGAATGCCGGACTTGTCGACCAGGTAATTGCGCACGGCATTGGCCCGGCGTTCGGACAGCTTCTGGTTATAGGCGTTGGAGCCAATGCGGTCACTGTGGCCGGTCACAACGATCATGTCGTAGCTGACGCCGTTGAGATCGCGCGCAAACTTGTTGATGGCGTCTGCACCCGTCGATTTGACGTCGGACTTGTCGAAATCAAACAATGAATCCGCGGCAAAGCTCACCTTGCGAGGAACAGGGGCCATCACCACTGGGGGCGGTGGAGGTGGCGGCGGGGGAGGAGCCACATAAACAGGCGCTGGCGTCGGCGGTGGTGGCGGTGGCGGTGGCGGTGGCGGTGCCACATAGGTGGGGGCCGGCGCCGCCGCCATCTGCACGGGCGCTGGTTTGCCGAAGCGGTAGACCAGACCAATCGAGGCCATATTGATATCGCCGCGGCTGCCAATTGCGTCGTTGATGCGGTAGCGCTCCAGCTCGGCGCGCACGCTCCATGAGGGGGTGAAGTCCCACTGCGCGCCCAGGCCCAGTTTGAGGTTGGCTTCGCTCTTGTTTGTACCGGTCGTGGGCACGTTGACGGCGCCAGTGCCAGAGAAGGTGTCTGTTGCCTCCGCGTAGTTGGTGCCAATACGGGCGCTGAGAGAGAAGCGGTCCGATATCGGCAGGATGCCGACCAGGTCCAGATTCAGGCCGCGCAGCTTGATCGCGCCATTCATCGTCCCTGCCGGTATGGTGGTGGCGGTGTAGCCAAATTTACCCAGATCGAAGTAGCCGCCTTCTACGGCAAAGTATCTGCCGAATTGGTAGCCACCAAAGACCTTGTAGCCACTGTCTTTGTCGCTGTTGGAAATTCCCGAAGTGCTAAAGCCCTGGCCCGCCAAGCCTGCGCTGATATTTTTGTTGTCAATCGTCGCCTGGGTCTGCCCACCGCTGATGCCAACGTAGGGGCCAGGTATCTGGGCAAAGGCCATGGGCGCAGCCACCACGGCCGTTGCCACCAGAGTCAGTTTGCTGGAGATGCCAGCCCAATGGGTGTTGTTCTTGTTCATGGTGTTCTCCTTAAGGGACTTGTATGACTGTGTTGACCAGGGTCACGGAGGCCCCGAGCGACAGCGCGCGGCCCAACAGGGTGACAGGTGTCACGTTGCCTGCGGTCGAGAAGGCCGCACCAGCTTGCGAAATGATGGACCCCACCATGGTGCCGCCACCGCCCGCATTAATGGTGGCAAAGCTGCCCACTTGCCAATACACGTTCTTCGCCTGCGCACCACCGGCGAGGATGATGTTTTGCGGGAACGCTGCGCCCGGGCCACCCACGGTCAGGGTGCTGGCCATCTGGAAGACCCAGACTGCGTTGGCATCACCGCCTGCGTCCAGCGTCAGGTTGCCGCCCTGGATCAGGAAGGAGCCGCCAGGTGCGGTGTACACACCGGGCAGCAAGGTAACGCCGGCCATGTTCGCGCCCGGTGCAGGGCTTGCGCCCAGGGGTGGCATTGCTGCCAATGCCAAATAGGCCGTCTGTGCATCCAGGCGGGCCTGGGTGGCAATCGCGCAAGCGGGTGCGTTCGGGCCAGCAGAAGTAGGGCCTGTGGTCGAGTTAGTGCAGGTATAGATTTTGCCGTTGACAGCACCTTTGTTGGCGGGAGTCTCGGTGTAAATGTCGCCCGACGTATCGTGGAATCCGGTGATGGAGCTAGTTGCGGTGGCAATAGTTCCGATATCACCGTTGACGATGGTCAGCATACCGGTATTGGTCATGCCCGCGGAGCCACCGAAGGTGCCATAGGCTGCTGCTGCTCCCAGATTCACCATGGTCTGCACCGGTGGCGGTGGCGTTGCCGCTGTGGTGAAACTCCAGACCTTGTTGGCAGCCAGCGCATTGCCGGCAATGTCTTTGACCTGCGTGTTGATCGTCGCGGTGTAGGTCGTGTTGGCTGTCAGATTGGCTGATGGTGTGAAGGTCGCTACCTTGCTTTGCGTATTGAAGCTCACCTGACCCGACACGCCCGCCACGCTGAAACTGGCAGAGTTGATCGTCAGTGGGTCCATGTCTTCACTGAAGGTACCATTGACGGCACTGCTCAACGCCACGTTGGTGGCCAGATTGGCAGGATTGACGGTGACCACGGTTGGCGGCACGGTGTCTGCGGTGTTGGACGTTGTCCAACTCCAGACATAGTCGCTGACCATCAGGTTGCCAGCCAAGTCCTTCACGCCTGTGGGCGCACCTTTCACCGTGATGGTGTAGCCAGTGGATGGCGCGAGGGTGTTGGTGGGTGTGAATACCGCATTCACTCCGGCGTAGTTCAGCGTGCCGGGTACGGCGGTGCCGGTCACGGTTTGCTTCACCTGGAAGTTGGGCAGGGTGACGGTCAACGGATCCATGCTCTCGCTGAAGGTGGCGCCAATCTTGGTATTCGTGGGTACGTTTGTCGCGCCATTGGCGTTGATGGTGCCAGCGATGGTCGGTGCTGTGCTGTCACTGACGCCGCCGGTGGTCCAGCTAGTGGTGAAATCAGTGGCCAGGCGGTTACCTGCCAGATCGGCGGCACCGGTGGCGCCGCCCTTGACCATGACGGTATAGCGGGTGCTGGCTGCCAGTGCCGTGGTGGGCAAGAAGACCGCCGTGACGCCCGAGTAGCTGACAGCGCCGGCCACTGCGGTGCCGCTGACCGTCTCTTTCATGGTGACATTGGCCGCGGTGAGCGTCGATGCATCCATGCTCTCACTAAAGGTGACGCCTGCGCTCGCATTTCTGGCGACGTTGGTGGCGTTGTTGGCCGGGCTGCTCGAAGTGACGGTCGGTGCGGTCGCGTCCGCAGTCACGGTGAAGCTCCAACTGTAGTTGCTGGCCAGGGCAATGCCGTAGGTGTCTTTCACGCTGTTCGCAACGGTGGCCGTGCACAAAGCACCGCTGGGCAGCGTGGTCGCTGCGGGCAGTGTCAGGGTGGCGATGCTACCTGTCGTAACGTAAGACACTGCGCCGCCAGTGATGGCGCTACCTGTTGGGCAGGCCAGCGTAAAGCTGTTGGCGGTCAGGGTGGAGGCATCCATGGCCTTGCTGAATGTGGCGGTCAATACCCTGGTATTGACCGCCACGTTGGTCGCGTTGACTGCCGGGGTTACCGCAGTGACAGTGGGGGTGGGCTGAGCGAGGCCGCCGCTGCCGCCCAGGATAGGCTCCCTGCCGCCGTCTCCGCCGCCACATCCTGCCAACACTGCAAGCGCGATGCTTGCGAAAGCCCAAAGCCGAAGGCCAGGGTGGTTGCTGAAAATTTTCATAGTCGCTCCTCAATATGTAAACGCATTGTTTACATTGAGGTCAGAGCCTTCTGTGCGCCAGCGCACGTTGGCGACCTATTTGCAGGTTTGTGCCGATTTACGTCAGTCGGACGTTCACTTCGGCCGTATTGGGCGCGGCGAATTCGGTGTTGTGCTGGTCGGTCAGGGAGGCCGCCGCCGGGTACGAAGCTGCTAACGTGCTTGAGGTTGCCGACATTCAAGCTATCGGCTCCTTGCATCCTTCGCACGCTGTACACATGCGCGTTTACCGCGCGCAGCGGCTGCATCATCATTGCATGCTCTACCACGCCAGCAGCGGGTTGTTGGCGGGCATTGCATGCCGTGCACGCAAATACATACCCGCGGTGGCGGCTTCGCGTTCCACGTCGGCGCGCTGGCGAATACCCCAGCGCGCATCGTGCACGTGCAAGCTAATGTCGAACTCCACATTGATTTGTGCAGGTGCCACGCCGTCTTCAAAGTAGGGGCCGTAAGTCGCCATCGCACCGCCTAGCGCCAGATGGTGTGCGGTCCCGAGCATTAGCGCGCCGAAAGGTTCCCAGGGCTGTCAGCAAGATCCGTGCAAAGTCAGCCACATCACTTTTTCTTCGTGATTCTTTGTTTTTCGGGATAGCGAATTGGCATTTTGGGGAATCAATGGGCCGAATATGTGTGGATAGAATTCGACGATTTATCTGAACCAAGCCAAAGGTTAGCTACGATGACGTCTCCTTAATGGCCAATGATAAAAGTGGTCGATTTTGCGCGAATCTCACAGGGAGCCCGTAACCGGCCGGTCGTGACCGGTAACGCTGGAATTCAGTAGTGGGCCAGCCAAACCCCGCCATCTGCGAATGGCTGCTTCAGGTCGGTGATTCAAGGGCAATGTACTTCTGTTTTTCGTCGACGCTGTGAATTGATCGGGTCTTCAGCCTGCGGCCGCTTCCAGCCCGCAGGAGCCGGCCAGTTCTCTCCGAACCGGGTACTCAAATTTGAACTTCGGGTATCGAGCGGAACATAGACCTGCAATGCCGCGAAAACGGTCTTACGATGTCATAGTTGGGCCGCATAATTCAACGTCAGGAGATCGCTATGGCTATGACTTCGGGTCGCTCTCTCATCATATTGATGATCTTTGCATTTGGCGTGTCTGGCTGCGCCAATGCGCCCCTCGCACCTACACCCGAAGTGCGAAAAGTGCTCGCACCAACTGGAACGCTTCGCCTCGGCCTTTCCCTCGGGACGCCCGGACAGATGATCCGCGACCCTTCCACGGGTGACGTACGGGGAATCGGGTTTGAGTTGGGACGGGAGTTTGCCAAGCGACTGGGCGTCCCCTTTGAGGTAGTTCTCATCCAGGGGAATGCGCAGTTCCTCGAAGCCATGCAATCCGGCCGTGTCGACTTCGGGTCAAACAACGCCACCCCTTCTCGCGCCTTGCACATGGACTTTGCGCAAGCTCATCTTGCTGTAGAGGCGGGATTTTTGGTCCCGTCCACCTCCAAGATTGCCTCCATCACCGATGTGGACCGCACTGGAGTTCGGGTCGGCGTCACACAGGGCAGCACGA
>JANPAZ010000407.1:0-1632 GCA_031430225.1 Rhodoferax sp.
AAAAGCGTGAATTAATCACTAACGGCGATTTTTCTCAAGGGCTGGCGCACTGGTTTCCGGTGGCGCAGACTTATTTCATCCCCTGGCACATCGACAATCTCTATCTTGAGTTGCTGATCGAGCGGGGGCTCCTTGGGTTGACTCTGTTTGGTTCGCTGGTGGTCTTCGCCTTCACGCGACTATTTGCTGCCAGTGCACAAGGCGTGCAAATGGCTCCTTACCTCGCAGCCTCGATGGGTGGGGCGCTGCTGGTTGGGTTGACCGGAAGCGTCATGGACGTGCCCAGGGTGGCTTTCTTGTTATTTTTGGTCACATTTTTCGCAATTCGGGTCGCAGGGAACCCTATGTCAACCGTGTCTGATGTGCGGGCGTGAAGTGGTGACTTGAGCTGTGACAGGATGCAACAAGGCCTTTGGGCCTTGCGTCCATGCCGTGTACCATCACAAAGTTCTGCATTACATTGTAAAAAATGCTATTTGAGTTCAGGCATTTGGGAGCGGGAATTTGATCAAGATATTCAGTCACTACCTTCACAAGCGCACACTATTACAGGTCTTTCTTGATCTGGGCCTGGTGGTGGCGACGGTGGTTTTGTCCATCATGTGGCAGGTCACCGATCTGGCTTCGGGCATATCGGTGGCGGTGACTTGCGCGTTTTTGCTGGCGACCGGCATGCTGGCCATCAACTCCGGCCTGGGGTTCTACCAGCGCGTCCACAACCGTTCCCTCGGCCAGTCGCGTGCGCGGGCGGTTTTATCGTTGCTACTCACCTTGATGTTGGCCTATGCGATTTTCAGTTTGCTGCCTCTCGGGCTGAGTGACCGCAAGCTCTTCGCGCTCACTGTATTTGGGTGTATTGCGGTGGTTTTGATCCATCGGGTGTCTGCCGCGCATTCCGGTTCACAGTCCACGGTGCGCCAGCGCGTTCTGATTTTTGGTACAGGAACGCGTGCCAAGCTTGTTGGCCGTTCCCTCAAAAAGGCCGACCCCCATATTGATCTGGTGGGCTACTTCGCCGGCCCTAACGAGGCGGTGACCGAGGTTTCTGCCTGGGGTGTTTTGACGCCCGACAAGTCGCTCACCGATATTGTGGTGGACGAGCAGGTGGACGAAATTGTGGTGGCACTGGCAGAACGCAGGGGTGGCAGCATGCCCTTGCGTGAGTTGCTGGACTGCAAGTTGCATGGCGTGCGCGTGGTGGACATTGCCACGCATTTTGAGAAAACCCTGGGCCAGATCCGGCTGGATTCCGTCAACCCGGGCTGGCTGATCTTTGGCGAGGGTTTTAACCAGGGGTTGGCACGAACTTTGGTCAAACGGGTGTTCGACATCCTGTTTGCCCTGATCCTGATCATTTTGGCGGCACCCATCATGCTGGTCACTGGCATTCTGATTCTGCTGGAGAGCGGCGGGCCGATGCTTTACTTGCAGGAGCGGGTGGGGCTCAATGGCCGAACCTTTAGCGTGGTGAAATTTCGCAGCATGCGCACGGATGCCGAGATAGACGGCAAGCCGCGTTGGGCTTCAGCGGGGGACGACCGCGTCACCCGGGTGGGCCGGGTCATCCGCAAATTGCGCATTGACGAGTTGCCGCAACTGTTCACCGTTCTCAATGGCGACATGAGCCTGGTG
>JANPAZ010000408.1:0-2163 GCA_031430225.1 Rhodoferax sp.
GCTGTGGCGGCGCACCAGTTCCACACCCTTGTAGGGATGGTTCAGTGAAACGCTGTAACCGAGGCCACGCAGGTGCTCACACACCAGTTGGGTCAAGCCGCCCGATGACGTGGAACCGTCACGATCCCCAATCACAAAATCCGCATGCACTTCACCCGGAAAATCCGTGGCATGGCTGGAGGCTACCGCTGGCATGGAATGACAATTCAAGTGGATGCAGTAGCCGTGACGGGCATGCGCAGCGCCAACAGCGGCGGCCACGGCGGCGTGATACGGCTGCCAGCAATTCAGGATGCGTTGGCGAACCTCGGCCACTGACAGCTTGCGCGCATAAATCGGTACACCGGCATCGGTCATGCGCCAGATCAGGCCCTTGCCCAGGCGCACTTTGGACAGGATCACCGGGTCGGTCTCAATGGCGTCGGGCCAGGCGGCATCAAACAGCGACGTGTCTATCTCGGTGGTGTTGCGATTGGCATCCAGGTAGCTGCGCGGAAAATGGGCCTCGACCCAAGCGGCCCCCAGGGAAGGCGCGAAGTCGTAGAGTTTTTCAACATGGGTGTCTTCGGCCTGACGCAAGCCGGGCAGATCACACGCGAACACAAAGTCATCGGGGTAGTAGGTACCGCTGTGGGGAGAGTCGAGCACCACCGCGCTAACGCCGGGTACGGCGCGTATGGCTGCCTTATCCAGAGAGCCACTATGTGCCTGAAAATGTGAAGAATCGTGGGTTGATGCCAATGACGTCATGGCATGAATTGTGACGCACAGCACAGAGCTTTGCACCGCCCGGGCCCAACAAAAAAGACCGGGCTCATCAACAAACTTGAAGTGCCGGGTTTTTGATGGGCTGTCGCTAATTTTGGTGTGCGGTGATGGCTTTGAACCTCCGATTGGACGTCATCCGCGTAGATAAACAAGCCGACGCAATGAAGTCGAGGATTGAGCAGGCTTAATCGGTATCAATTCGCTTAAGTGGCGCTGTAATCGTATTTGCTCGAGCTTTTTCAAGCAATAAGAGTCATGCCAGCGTGCTTAGAAGCGCCCACATCGAAGGTCATGGTTTGCGTGCACCCGGCTCCTGCGGCTGAGCGCTCAATCAAACAGTCCGCAAAATCGGCTTTGCCTTCATCAAAAACGCGCAAAGCACGCATCACTTGATCAGCCCGTTCGACCAGCAATTGTTTGGTCCGCAGAATGGCCTGGAGTGCCTGGCTCACCTGTTGCCCCGTGAGCTCATAGCTGGAGGTCATCACCCAATACAACTCCACCACCGAAACCAAGGTGATGTACCCAGGGGTACCGCTGTCCAAAGACTCGACCAGTCGTGTCGCCTTGGAAGACTGCTTGGGGTCATCTTGCATGATGTAACGCACAAGCACATTGGTATCGAGGCCGATCATCGCGCAGCGGCGCCACGCGATGCAATCGCAGCGTTCATCGTTTCGATCGAAACAGTCTTATTGGCCTTGCCAAACATGCCCTTGAGCGCGGTGACCTCAGAGGTGGCGGCCACGAATTCGTATCGACCCGGTGCAATTTGAACAAACTCCACCCGGTCACCAGCATCCACCTTAAGTTCTTGGCGGACATCCATCGGGATCGTGATCTGTCCTTTGGTTGTCAGTGTTGCAGTTGTCATGCGGCTTCCTTTTTCCTTACTTTAAGGTAAGGATTTTTGCTTGTCAAGTTTCTGGATACCGCCCAATTGTTGGTTTCGCCAAAGCATTGTCTTTTTGAAACACACTCATGCAGCAAGTTCAAGCGGGCAACGCCATGGTCGAACGAGGACTGAGTTGATTGATAGGGTTCGCGAAAAGATTCCTTGAATAAACTGCGGGATCGAACGATCAAAATTTGGCGCGGCGCCTAAAATCGGGTTTTCTGCCGGGGAAACAGCGGGACGCTGGGGCGGGTGCCCCGAGGCCTCAGAGGGCTACAGACAAAGAAAAAGCCCGCAGTCTCAACGACTTACGGGCTTACCCAGTTTCACCAATAATTGGTGGGCGGTGGAGGCTTCGAACCTCCGACCCCTGCAGTGTGAATGCAGTGCTCTACCCCTGAGCTAACCGCCCTGAATTCCTGGAAACTCGTTGAAGAATTTCGCTCTAGGAAAGCCTTGTATTATGCCACACCGTTTTACCCCCACTGGCCTTGTCGATC
>JANPAZ010000409.1:0-3885 GCA_031430225.1 Rhodoferax sp.
CGAGCCGAAAGTGTGTGGGTGCGCGGCATGGCCAGCACAAAGGGGTCGGTATGGATGGGATCGAAATCAACGCCGGGAATCTGGTTGCCCATGAAGCTGATGCCAAAGTCGGATTCGCCGGCCACGACGCTGGCCAGCACAGGCCCGGCGGCTTCGTCGATAACCCGAATGCGAATCAACGGGTAGCGTTCTGAAAATGATCGCACCACCAAGGGCAGAAAGTGAATGGCAGCGGAGGGAACGCAGGCTACGGTCACAAGTCCACTGCGGCTGGCAGCAATGTCTGAGATGCCCAGCATGGCAGCCTCCAGGTCGTCCAGCGCGGCGCGGGCACGCTCCAGGAATACCCGCCCAAGCGGCGTCAGCTCTACGTCGCGGGTGGTGCGGTTGAACAATCGCGCACCCAGAATCGTTTCCAGCTTGTCAATGCGCCGGCTCAAGGCGGGTGCCGACAGACTGATGTGGTCGGCCCCGGCGCGAAAGCTGCCTCGCTCCGCAACAGCCACAAAGGCTTGCAATTGCTGCAAGTCGAAATTGATGCGTGCCATGCATTAATCGTATCAAAAATTGCACTTCACAGAAAAATACGGTGCGAGGATGATCGCGTTACTTGAACTGATGCCGAAGAGAAAGACATGCTGACCAACACCCAAAATCTGCCCCGACCCATAGCGCAACAGCTGCTAACCCGCTTGATGGTCTCGATCACTTTGACGATGCCAGGTACCTTGCTGGCGCAGGCTTGGCCCGAGAGGTCGATCACCATCGTCGTGCCCACGGCAGCGGGTGGCGCCAATGACGCCATGGCGCGGTTAATTGCGCAGGGTCTGAGCACCCGTCTGGGCAAGCCCGTCGTTGTGGACAACAAGGCAGGTGCGAACGGCGCCATCGCCAGCGAGTTTGTGGCGCGCGCTGTGCCAGACGGCTACACCATCATGTTTGGCTATATAGCCACCCATGGCATCAACCCGGCCTTGCAAAAACTCAAAGACGACCCGGTAGCCGACTTCGAGGCCATCGGCATGGTAGCAGCGTCTCCCACGGTGCTGGTCGCCAGCAACAGCGTGCCCGCCAAAAATGCCAAGGAACTGGCTCAGCTCATCAAGGCCAAACCGGGCACTTTCAGCTACGCATCTGCGGGCAATGGCACGGCACCCCACATCGCTGGTGAGCTTTTCAAGCTCTCAGCCGGACTGGATGTAGTCAGCGTCCCGTACAAGGGCTCAGCCCCTGCCATTGTGGACACCATCGCGGGCAATACCCAATACATGTTTCCGAGCCTGTTCACGGCTTATCCGCAGGTCAAGGGCGGCAAACTCAAGGCGCTGGGTATCGCGGGCGAAAAGCGCTCCCGCGTGTTGCCAGACGTGCCAACCCTGACGGAGCAAGGCATTGCCAACGTCAACATGTCCCAGTGGTACGCCATGTTTGCGCCCGTCAAAACACCCAAGGCCGTCATTGACCGCCTGAACCGTGAAATGAATGCCGCTCTGAATGACAAGGCCGTCGAGAAAAAGATCGAAGACCAGGGCGCAGAAGTGGAGACGGGCACACCCGAGCAGTTAAAAGCACTCGTCATCAAGGAAGTGGCTCACTGGAAGAGCGTCGTGAGCACCGCAAAAATAAAAGCAGAATAGGCGCTTCAAACCGGAAAGCATATAAATGAACCTGCAAGACTGGATGGGCCGCACCGAGACGGTCACCGACGTGGCCACGGCCACCCCCTACGCCGCCCTGGCCGCCACGCTGGACTGGCCTGTTACCAACGGCCCCCAGCGGCCAGCCAACGGCACACCGCTGCCCTATTTGTGGCACTGGCTATATTTTTTGCCCATCGCTCGACAATCTGAAATCGGTGAGGACGGCCACCCCAAACGCGGTGGCTTTCTGCCACCCGTGCCATTGCCACGCCGCATGTGGGCGGGCAGTGATTTCGTCTGGACTGAACCACTGCTGGTTGGCGACCAACTGGCGCGAACCTCCACCATCATGGACGTGAAGGAAAAGTCCGGGCGCACGGGCAACCTGATCTTCGTGAAGGTACGTCACGAACTGCGGCGCAATGGCGCGCAGGCCGTGGCGCTCACTGAGCACCACAACATTGTGTACCGCGCGGCCGCGTCACCTGACGATGTGGCACCACCGCCGGTCGCAGCGCCCAGCCAGTGGGCCTGGGAGCGAAAAATCGTGCCCGACGACGTGCTTCTGTTCCGCTATTCGGCGCTCACATTCAATGGCCACCGCATTCATTACGACCGCAAATACGTCACGGACGTCGAAGGCTATCCCGGACTGATCGTGCATGGCCCATTGATCGCAACGATGCTGATGGACCTGCTACGCAGCCATCTGCCAAGCGCTACGGTGACTGGCTTCGAGTTCAAAGCGGTGCGTGCCACCTATGACATCAACGCCTTCTCGGTTCATGGCCAGCCGTCGGCCGACGGTAAGACCGTGCACCTGTGGGGCCGTGACCATGAAGGTTGGCTCACGATGGACGCCACCGCAACATTGGCCTGAAAGACTGCTGACCATGCAACCTCTCAAAGGAATTACCGTCGTCACGCTGGAACACGCCATTGCCGCGCCCTTTGCCACACGGCAACTGGCCGACATGGGCGCCCGCGTGATCAAGATCGAACGCCCTGGCGTGGGCGACTTTGCGCGGGGCTATGACGAACGGGTGCGTGGACTGGCATCGCATTTCGTCTGGACCAATCGCTCAAAGGAAAGCCTCACGCTGGATGTCAAGCACGAGGAGGCTCAAAAAATCCTCATGCGCCTGATTCTCGAAGACGCTGATGTAGTGGTGCAAAACCTGGCTCCTGGCGCAGCAACACGGCTTGGTCTGTCATATGACGCACTGGCCAAAATCAAGCCCGGCATCATCGTCTGCGACATCTCGGGCTATGGCAGTGATGGACCCTATCGGGACAAGAAGGCCTACGACCTGCTGATCCAGAGTGAATCGGGGTTTGTGTCCGTGACGGGCACGCCAGACACACCGTCAAAGGCCGGGGCATCAATTGCAGACATTGCCGCGGGCATGTACGCCTACACGAACATCATGGCGGCACTCATGCACCGGCAGCAGACCGGAGAAGGCCAGCGCATTGACGTGTCCATGCTGGAGTCGCTCACTGAGTGGATGAGCTACCCCATGTACTACGCGTTTGAGAGCGCACCACCACCACCGCGCACCGGAGCCAGTCACGCCACCATTTACCCCTATGGGCCCTTCCCGGCGGGCGACGGCAAGACTGTGATGCTGGGCCTGCAAAATGAACGTGAATGGAAGATTTTTTGCGAGAAAGTCTTGCTTCAATCCGCGCTGGCAACCGAGGAGAAATTCTCAACCAACGCCAAGCGCAGCGCCCAACGCGAAACGCTGTCCGCACTGATTGTGGAGGCCTTCTCGAAGCTCACTGCGGAGCAAGTGGCCCAGCGTTTGGAAGAAGCCGGCATTGCCAATGCGCAAGTCAACACCATGGCGCAGGTCTGGGCGCACCCGCAGCTCAAGGCGCGGGACCGCTGGCGCGAGGTCGAAACGTCTGCGGGACCCATTCCGGCGTTGCTGCCGCCCGGCTCCTGGGACCGAGGCGCGCCTCGAATGGATGCCGTGCCCGCGTTGGGTCAGCACACCGATGCCATTCTGGGCCAGCAAGGCTACAGCGTCGAACGGATTACCGCGTTGCGTGCCGAGGGCGTGGTGTGAGCACAGTGACAGCCATTCCTCTCACTTATCTGTTCGTACCCGGCAACCGGCCGGAACGGTTTGCCAAGGCGCAGGCCTCAGGCGCAGACCGAATCATCATCGATCTGGAAGACGCTGTGGCACCCGCCGACAAAGCATTGGCGCGCGACGCCATCGCGGTGTGGATGGGC
>JANPAZ010000410.1:0-3150 GCA_031430225.1 Rhodoferax sp.
CGCCAGTGGCACCAGCTTGCCCGCGCGCACGTGTGGCAGCACGGTGGGCCCGGCCAGCAGACCGCAGGGCACCTGCCCGGCCAACACGTCCTGGGTGGCGGGTGCCGGGCCGCGGTAAGGGATGTGGTTCATCTCGAACCCGCCCATGTGCTGTAGCAACTCCATGGACAAGTGCCCGGGCACCCCTGGCCCACCCGATGCATAACTCATCGGGCTGGCCTTGGCTTTGGCTATCAGTTCGCGCAGGGTCTTGACCCCCACCGAAGGGTTGCAGACCAAGGTCTGGTTAAAGGCCGTCGCGAGTGTGATGGGCACCAGCGCATCAACCTTGAAGCCGAGCTGCTTGTAGACGTGCGGGTTAACCGTCACGATGGTGTCTGTGCCGATCATCCAGGTGTAACCGTCTGGTGCTGCGCGCGTGACCTCGGCGGTGCCGATATT
The DNA here is from genome assembly GCA_031430225.1 of Rhodoferax sp. GTDB lineage: Bacteria > Pseudomonadota > Gammaproteobacteria > Burkholderiales > Burkholderiaceae_C > JANYCG01. The sequence goes on from JANPAZ010000410.1 coordinate 442, forward strand.
GCCGCCAGCCCCCGCCTTGTTTTCAACAATGACCGGCTGCTTCAGGCTGGCCTGCATCTTTTCAGCGGCCAGGCGGGCGGTTATGTCACTGGGGCCACCGGGCGGAAACGGCAACACCAGCCGGATGGGCCGCTCCGGCCAGTTGCCCAGGCTCTGGGCCATTGCGGCAGGCGGGGCAAAAAGCGATGTGGCCAATACTGGCACAGCAAGTGCAGACAAAAGCGTTCGACGCAGCATGGATTGCCTCCGGGTTTGTCAGTGTTTCAACGTGCGGTTGCGTTCAAGTATGTCATGGGCGACCTGTAACAACACGAACACGTTTGGACTTGAGGTTTGCAACAGCTTTACGTCGGCAAAGTACGCATGCTGATGCGGCCGGCGTTGAATAGGGGACAGGGGCAACTATGCCCACCATCAGGAGTAATCGCCATGAAATTTTTAACCCGAACCGGCCTGGCCACGGCCTGCGCTGCGGCGGCCCTGGCGGGGTGCGTCGTAGCACCCGTGGGCGTGGACCCCGCCTTTGGCGGCCAAGCCTATGCCACACCGCCAGGCGTCGTGTACGTGGCACCCACCTACGCCTTGCCCGGGCCAGGCTACGCGTGGCGATACCACGGCCGGTTTGGCTGGGGTTGGCGCCACCCCAGCAACGGCTGGCATCGCGGCTGGCGGTAGGTAAAGCCGGCTTAGTTAGCCAAATGGGCCATATAGGCCAGTAGCCCACATAGACAGGCCATAGTTAGCTATCAAAAAGAGAGTGGTTCTATTTGGCTGGCCGGTGCAGCGCGCAAATTTTGTTGCCGTCCGGGTCGCGCAGGTACGCCAGATACAGCTTGCCAGTGGGGCCTTCGCGAAAGCCCGGTGGGTCTTCACACGTGGTGCCGCCATTGGCAATGCCTGCCGCATGAAACGCGTCGCCCTGTTCGGGCGATGCTACGGTGAACCCAATGGTGCTGCCATTGCCATGCGTGGCCGGCTCGCCATTGATGGGCGTGGTGATCGCGAACGACCCCGTGGGGCTGCGGTAGAAATACCGCAGCTTGTTGGCCATACCGGGGCCGAGGCCCAGCGTGCCGAGCACCGCGTCGTAAAACTTCTTTGACTTTTCGAGGTCATTCACACCAAGCATCACATGACTGAACATTGTTGTCTCCGTTGCGGCCCTGGGGTGGGCTGCGGGTTAGGGGAAGGTTTGGCTTAAAAAAGAGCCGGATCCATGGTACGCGAAGCTGCCCAGTGCAGCCGGTCACGTTTGTTGCGCCGCCCGAAAATACTGGAACCAGCTCAAACGCCGAAGTGACAAAGTAGGCAGCCAACTGGTATTCGCCAAGTTTGCCTTGTGCGGCAGTGGGGCATTAGCCCTTGAGCATTGGCTGCTCCCACCCCGGCACGTTTACCGCGTAGCGCGTGGCCTTGCCCAGACCTTCCACGCGCAGCAGGCCATGGACCAGTAAATCGGCCAGGTCGCGCGTGGCGGTGGCCTTGGAGGTGCCGGTGATCTTGGCGTATTTCTCATTCGTCATGCCGCCCAAAAAACCGCCGCCCGAGCCCACATGCCCAGCTTCCAACAAGCGCTCCAGCACCTTGCTCTGGCGTGGTTTGATGTGGCACTGCGCTGCCCGCAGGCGGAAATGTGCTTTGTCCGTGGCGTCCCGCACCACGGCCTGGCTGGCAATGCACGCGCTGGTAAACGCCTGCACAAACCACTGAACCCATGGCGTTGCATCTATCGCGCTGGCCTCGGGCTCAATGCCGCGCAGGCGCTGCGCATGGTTGAGCGCGTCGTAATACGCGGCGCGGGTCTTCAGCATCTGGTGCGCCATGCCATATACGCGCACCCGCGCCGGGCTGGCTTGGGCGTCTTGTGCGTGCATGTCTTGCGCTAGCGCCATGTCTGCCAGGGCGCGGCCCAGGCGACCGTTGCCGTCCTCAAAGGGGTGGATGGACTCAAACCAAAGGTGCACCAACGCCGCCCGCGCAATGCCGTTCACGGTGGCTGCACCATCGGTAGGGCGCGTGCTTTCAAACCACGCCAAGAAGTGGTCCATCTCCGCAATGACCTGCTTTGACGCCGGCGCCTCGTAATGCACCACCTCGCGCCCCAGCACCCCGCTGACGATCTGCATCGCATCGGCGTGGTCGCGCACGCGTCCCACGGCAATGCGCGTGATGCCCGACGTGCCCCCCGGAAATAGCGCCGACTGCCAGCGGCACAGCCGGTCCAAATCCAGCGGGGCCTTGTGGTTAGCCAGTGCGTCCCCCATCACCTGCACCAAGCCTTCCACAGACCGGTCAGCGCCCGGTGCATCCGCCAACTTAAGCCGGTGCGCCACCGACGAGCGCAAGGATTCCAGGTCGAGCTGTTCGCCCTCAATGGCCGCAGTGGCCAGCGCCTCTTGCACCCACAGCTCGCGCTGCACGGCGTTGGCCTGCTCCAGGCCGATGGCACCCAGCAGCCCCAACAACCGGCCCTGCTCCAGCCGGGCTTGGTCTAGCGCGGGTGCCAGAGCAGCAACGTCAAACGTCAGCTTTGGCCAGGCAGGGTGCTGCCAGATGTAGCGTGGAGAGGACTGCGGGGTTGGGTTGGGCATGAGGCGTATTTTAGGCAATACGGCTCAAAAAGTGAGGCGTATTTGCTTCTATGCGACGCAAGCTCCAAAAAAGCGCTGTAGGTTGGCGGCGGCGTTCGGTGCATGGGTTAAGGATCAA
>JANPAZ010000411.1:0-18270 GCA_031430225.1 Rhodoferax sp.
AGGGTGACGGATTCATCGATAGCCACAAAGCTGCCTAAAGATTCATGTGCTTTGGCACGCGCCAGAAAATGCGTGGCCGCTTCGTGTGCGGACACCGCGCGCGCTTTAAGCTGGGTGACCAGTTGGGCCACCGTCAGGTCATGGAGTTGGGATGGGGTTTGGGTCATTTTTATTGTTCTGGCGGATTACTCGATCACCTTGGGCACCAGAAACAGGCCTCGCTCCACAGCGGGTGCGCTGGCCTGGTTGGCTTCGCGGTTGTTGGGCTCGCTGGCCACGTCTTCACGCAGGCGCAGGGCCATGTCGGAAACCTTGGCCCGATTGGCATCAAACGGGTAGGCCAGTGGCTCAATGCCGGTGGTGTCGACGGCACGCATTTTCTCCACAATATCGAAGAATCCATTGATTTGTGTAAGCATGCGCTCGCTCTCTTCGGGCTGAAGCTCCAGTCTGGCAAGATTGGCAATGCGTGAGATGTCCAGAGATGACAGTGACATAGCGGAAAATGAGTTGAAACCGCTTGTAAAGCAAACGCAGTGGCGTGCTTGCGGTCGAGTTATTCACAGGGGATAGGGTATTATCCCGCCTTTGGCGTGCCATCTGCAAAACAGCAGAATTCCGTGCGCAATTCACACTTTTTGAACCGGTAAATACAGGGTGATGGCGGGCGAAGGTGCCTGCCATACCCGCGAGAGGATTTTTAATGTTTAGCGCATTCCGTCGGTATTTTTCTACCGACCTGGCGATTGACCTTGGCACCGCCAACACCCTGATTTTTGTACGCGATAAGGGGATTGTGCTGGATGAGCCTTCGGTTGTCGCCATTCGCCACGAAGGTGGCCCCCAAGGCAAAAAGACGATTCAGGCCGTTGGCAAGGAAGCCAAAGCCATGCTGGGCAAGGTGCCTGGCAATATTGAAGCCATCCGTCCCATGAAAGACGGTGTGATCGCTGATTTCACGGTGACCGAGCAAATGCTCAAGCAGTTCATCAAAATGGTGCATCCGCGTGGCATTTTCAAACCCAGCCCGCGCATCATCATTTGTGTGCCTTGCGGTTCCACCCAGGTGGAGCGCCGGGCTATTCGCGAATCGGCCCTGGGTGCCGGTGCCAGCGATGTTTATTTGATCGAAGAGCCCATGGCTGCCGCCATTGGCGCAGGGTTGCCGGTGAGCGAGGCCAGTGGCTCCATGGTGGTGGACATTGGCGGTGGCACCACCGAGGTGGGTGTGATCTCCCTGGGCGGCATGGTCTACAAAGGCAGCGTTCGGGTGGGCGGTGACAAGTTTGACGAAGCCATTATCAACTACATCCGCCGCAACTACGGCATGTTGATTGGCGAGCCCACGGCAGAAGCCATCAAGAAGAAAATTGGCTCGGCGTTTCCCGGCTCGGAAGTCAAGGAAATGGAAGTGCGGGGGCGCAACCTGTCTGAAGGCGTGCCACGCAGCTTCACCATCTCTTCGAATGAAATTCTGGAAGCGCTGACTGATCCGCTGAACAACATTGTGTCGGCCGTCAAAAACGCCCTTGAACAGACACCACCCGAGCTGGGTGCCGACATTGCTGACCGCGGCATGATGCTCACCGGTGGCGGCGCTCTGTTGCGTGACCTGGACCGCCTGCTGGCCGAAGAAACCGGCCTGCCGGTGCTGGTGGCCGAAGACCCGCTGACCTGCGTGGTGCGCGGGTGTGGCATTGCGCTGGAGCGCATGGAGCGTCTGGGTTCGATTTTTACGTCCGAATAAAAAATACTGCGGCAAGGCCTGCGGATTCATTCCGTGGCACCTACTGCTTCGGGCTGAAAAACCGGGACAATAAGCGGCCATGCCTCTCGGTACCCTCGACAGATCTCCCCCTCCGTTTTTCAGGCAAGGGCCGTCCGCGCTGTCCAAACTGACCGTGTTCAGCGCGCTGGCTATTTTCCTGATGGTGGCTGACACACGCTTCAAAATCACCCAGCCCCTCAGAGTGGTGGTGGCGACTGCGCTACGCCCGGTTCAGTGGCTGGCGATGAAGCCGGTGTCGTGGGCCCAGGACGGCGGTAAATACTTTGAGTCGCTTCAGGCCAGCCAGACCTATGAAGAAGTCGCCCGTAAGAAGCTGGGGCTGCTGTCGCAGCGTGCCAATCAGGTGGAACAGTTGACTCTTGAGAACTCCCGGCTGCGACAGCTGCTTGCGCTGCGCGAACGAGTGAGTGCCCCGGCCCAGGCGGCCCAGGTGTTGTATGACGCGGCCGATCCCTACACTCGCAAGGTCGTCATCGACAAAGGGTTGACAGATGGCGTGGCTGCCGGCTCGCCAGTCATTGATGAATCTGGCGTGCTGGGGCAGGTGACCCGCGTTTACCCGTCCGTCAGCGAGGTAACACTCATTACTGACCGTGAACAGGCCATTCCCGTATTGAACACCCGTACCGGTGCACGTGGCATTGCCTTTGGCGATTCGGCTGCCCATCCGGGCGCACTCGAGTTGCGTTTCATGGCGGCCAATGCAGACGTTCAGGCGGGCGACATCTTGACCACCAGCGGCGTCGACGCGGTTTATCCACCCGGTTTGCCGGTCGCCCGTGTAGACCGTGTGGAGAGGCGTGTAGACACAGCCTTTGCCCGTATTTATTGCACCCCGATGGCCATGGCCACCGGTACCGCTCACGTGATGGTGCTGCAGCCCGTCGCCAGCCAAGTGTTGCAACGCCCTCCAGCAGACCTCCCGATAACCGGTGCTGGCAAGAAGCCCGCGCGAAAATCAAAGGCAGATGCCCCTGCCAAAGCGGCTTCCGGGGAGGCAGCCCGATGATCATGCGCCCAGGGCAGCAACTGCTGCTGCCTGCCAATCCGTTCTTCATCTGGAGTACCTTGCTGTTCGCGCTGGTGCTCAACATGGTGCAAAACATGGGGCTGTGGGGCCGTGCGGCCTGGGTTCCCGATTTGTTGGCGCTGGTGCTGGTGTTCTGGAGTGTGCACCAGCCCTTGCGCGTGGGCATCGGAACAGCTTTCGTATTTGGCATTTTCATGGATGTGCACCAGAGCGGCCTGTTGGGCCAGCATGCCCTGGCCTACACGGTGCTCAGTTTTCTTGCCATCACCATTCACCGTCGCCTGCTGTGGTTCAGCGTGCCGTCGCAGGCGTTTCAGGTGCTGCCACTTTTTGTGGCAGCCCACGTGATTGAACTGGTGGTGCGAATGATTGGCGGTGGCGTCTTTCCGGGCTTTTTGATGTTTTTGGCGCCATTGATCGAAGCCATTTTGTGGCCCGTGGTGAGCGTGCTGCTGCTGGTGCCGCAAAGAAGGGCCCCCGACCCCGATGCGAACAGACCACTCTAGTCATTTCACCTCTTCGGGTGGGCAATTTTCCGCCGGGCCGCCCCAAGGAAAATTAGCCCCTCGAGGGGCAGCGCCGTACGCGAAGCGACAAGCGTGGGGGTGTCAGTTGTCCGCCGGGCCGCCCCAAGGAAAATTAGCCCCCTTTGGGGGGCAGCGTAGTACGCGAAGCGACAAGCGTGGGGGCACTGGTCTATGACGGAATTGCGCAACGTCGAGGCTGACCTGGCGCGGTTTCGGGTACGGGTGCTGGTGGCAAGCATTGCGGTTGTGGTGTGCCTGGTCCTGCTTGCGTCCCGCCTGGCCTATCTGCAGATCTTCCGGCATGAAGACCTCAAGGAACAGGCCGAAAACAACCGCACGGCGATTGTCCCGGTGGTGCCCAACCGTGGGCTCATTCTGGACCGCAATGGCATTGTGCTGGCGACCAATTATTCGGCTTACACCCTGGAGATCACGCCGTCCAAGGTGGACAACATCGAGCAGACCATCGAAGCGCTCACCAGCGTCATGGAAATTTCTGCGCGAGATCGGCGCCGGTTCAAGAAGTTGACCGAAGAATCCAAGAGCTTTGAGTCGTTACCCATCCGTACACGGTTGACTGACGAAGAGGTGGCCAAATTTGCGGCCCAGCGCTATCGCTTTCCCGGCGTGGAGATCAAGGCGCGACTGTTTCGCAACTACCCGTTTGGCGACCTGGCAAGCCACGTGATTGGTTACATCGGGCGCGTGAACCAGACCGAAAAGAAAGCCATGGAGGACTGGCCTGAAGAGCAGCAGACCAACTACAAAGGCACAGAGTACATCGGCAAGCTTGGTGTAGAACAGAGTTTCGAGGCACAACTGCACGGCCAGACCGGGGTTGATTCGGTGGAGACCTCGGCCGGTGGGCGTGCCATGCGCAAACTGGCCAGCAGCCCGTCAACGCCGGGCAATACCGTGATTCTGTCCATCGACATCAAGCTGCAAAAAATGGTGGAAGACCTGTTTGGTGACCGGCGTGGTGCGCTGGTGGCGCTGGACCCCAAAACGGGCGAAATTCTGGCCTTCGTAAGCAAGCCGACGTTTGACCCCAACCTGTTTGTAGAAGGCATTGATTCGGAAAGCTGGCAAGGGCTCAATGAGTCACCCGACAAGCCGCTGCTTAACCGCGCACTGCGCGGTACCTATCCGCCAGGCTCCATCTACAAACCGTTCATGGCATTGGCGGCGCTGGAGACGGGTGCCCGCACCCCCGAGCAAAGCATCAGCGACCCCGGTTTCTTCATGTTTGGTGGCCATCGTTTTCGAGACGACAAAGAAGGCGGCCACGGCTCGGTCAACATGTACCGCTCCATTGTGCAATCGTGCGACACCTATTACTACATTCTTGCCAACGACATGGGCGTGGACAAAATCCACGACCAGTTGCAACGCTTTGGTTTTGGTGAACTCACGGGCATCGATATCTTCGGGGAAGTCCGGGGCCTGCTGCCGTCGACTGAATGGAAACGCCGGGCCTATAAGCGGGCAGACCAGCAGAAATGGTATGCCGGTGAAACCATTTCTTTGGGCATTGGTCAGGGCTACAACAACTTCACCATGTTGCAGCTGGCATCGGCCACCGCCACGCTGGCCAATAACGGCGTGAAGATGAAGCCGCACCTGGTCAAGCAGGTGATGGACATCATGACGCGTGCGCCAACCACAACGGTTCATCAACCCGTTGGTGAAGTCGTTGCCAAGCCCGCCAATATTGCAGTCATCCGTGACGCCATGGTGGGCGTGAATATCGAGGGCACGTCGGCAACCGCGTTTCGGGGAGCGCCATACACCAGCGCTGGCAAGACGGGTACGGCCCAGGTGATTCAGATCAAGGCCAATGAAAAATACTCGGCGTCCAAAATTGATGAGCGACATCGTGATCACGCCCTGTTCTCGGCCTTTGCCCCGGCAGACAATCCTCAAATTGCGTTGGCGCTGATTGTGGAGAATGCCGGTTTTGGCGCACAGAATGCGGCTCCTATTGCCCGGCGTGTGTTCGACTTCTGGCTGGCGGGGCAATACCCCAACGATGTAGATATGGCGGCGGTCCAGAAGGCTCAGGCACCCGCTCCCCTGGGCAAGCCCCGTGCAGTGGCAGAAATCCCCGGGTTCAATACGGGCATGACAGCAGTGAGCACGCCAAAGGCTACGGCCACGGCAGTTGTGGCTGCGCCAGCGGCTGCCAGCAGCGCAGCCTCGGCAGTACCGACGCTGGCAAAACCTGCAAGTTCAGGTCAAAAAACGCGTTAGACTCCTGTATTCATTGCATAGTTTGCTATATTAAATATAGCAATCAGCGAATATAACCGTCGTACCCGGTTTTCAGGATGAGCGCACCGACCACGACAATGAAGACAGCGCGTACAAAGCCGGCGCCGTGCTTGAGCGCCATGTGCGTGCCCGCCAAACTGCCCAGCACATTGGCCAATGCCATCACCACGACGAAGTGCCACCAGATGTAGCCTTTCAAGGTGAACAGAATCAGCGCAGCCAGATTGGTGGCAGTATTGAGCAGTTTGGCCGATGCCGACGCATTGAGAAAGTCATAGCCCAGCACCCGCACCAGTAGAAAAACAAAAAAACTCCCCGCGCCGGGCCCAAAAAAACCATCGTAGAAGCCGATCGTGCCGCCAATCGCGGTCGCCACCCAAGCCTCGGTGCGGCCTGAAAAGCGCGGTTGGTGGGTCTGCCCCAGGTCTTTCTTTGCCAATGTATAGACGAGCACGGCCAGCAGGACGAACGGCAGCGCCTTGCGCAAGTAGTCGGGTGAAATCACGGTGACCACCCAGGCCCCGGCGAACGAGGCCAAAAACCCGGCCAAAGCAGCCGGCAGCAAGGCCGCCCACCGTAAATCAACGCGACGGCTGTACTGCCATGTGGCCAGCCCGGTACCCCAAATGGCTGCGCCTTTGTTGACGCCCAACAGCGTGGCCGGATGGGCGGTGGGGAATGCCGCAAACATCACCGGGATCAGAATCAGGCCGCCGCCGCCCACAATCGAATCTACAAAACCCGCAGCCAGCGACGCCAGCGACACAATGATCAAATCCATAGAGGTATTGTCGGTGCCAAAAAAACAAAAGGCACCGGGTTGGCCGGTGCCTTTTCAAGGCGCGTCTGCTGTGAGCGCGCAAATTTATGTCGTTGATTCTTGGCTGTCTCCTCGGCCTCTCTTCAGCGCGTGGCTTGTGGCCAGGTTGCGAATGGGGAGACTGTAAGCGGCGTCCTTTTTTGACGCATCAGGACTTACCCTTCCACGAGGTACCCCCAAGGTAGCCAGACAAATAGCAAGCGATTTGTCAGCCCTGTTTCGTTGCGTCTTCCGCGATCCACTGGGCCACCTTTTCGGCAATCATCAGTGTCGGCGAATTGGTATTGCCGCTGGTTATCGTGGGCATGACGCCCGCATCCACCACGCGCAAACCCGCAATCAGTCCATTTTTGCCGCGGACCCGCAGGCGTGAGTCCACCACAGTCATTGGGTCATCGAGCCGACCCATCTTGGTCGTCCCCACCGGGTGAAATATGGTGGTTGCAATATCACCCGCCAGCTTGGCCAGGTCTGCATCGCTCTGGAATTGCACACCAGGCTTCCACTCTTCGGGTTGGTACTTGGCAAGCGCAGGTTGCGAGACGATTTTTCGGGTCACGCGCAAAGAGTCGGCTGCTACTTTGCGGTCTGCCTCAGTGCTCAGGTAGTTCGGCGCGATGGCTGGGGCATCTTCAAACCGGTTGCTTTTGATCTGCACAGTGCCCCGGCTGGTGGGGTTGATGTTGCACACGCTGGCTGTAAAGGCGTTAAAGCTGTGAAGGGGTTCGCCAAACGCGTCCAGGCTCAGGGGCTGTACGTGGTATTCGAGGTTGGGGAACGCCTGGGTGTCATCGCTGCGCGTGAAGGCGCCTAGCTGGCTGGGGGCCATACTCATGGGGCCGCTACGCTTGAAGGCGTACTCCATGCCGATCATCGCCTTGCCCCACAGGCTGCTGGCCATGGTGTTGAGCGTCTTGACGCTCTTCACATGGAACACGGCGCGGATCTGCAAGTGATCTGACAAGTTGGCGCCTACTCCGGGCGCATCCACTGCCACGTCGATGCCGTGCTTGTGAAGCAATGCGCCCGGCCCCACGCCAGACAATTGCAAAATTTGCGGTGAGCCGATGCTGCCTGCGCACAGCAGCACTTCGCGCCGCGCCGTCGCAGTAACGGTTTCACCAACACCCTGCACCTGCACGCCGGTACACACCTGGCTGCCGTCCGGTCGGGTCTCTATCACCAGCTTTGTAACCTGCGCCAAGGTCCACATTTCAAAATTTGGCCGTGCGTAGCAGGCAGGGCGCAAAAAGGCCTTGGCAGTGTTCCAGCGCCAACCTGCCTTCTGGTTCACTTCAAAGTACCCTACTCCGTCGTTGTCACCCCGGTTGAAGTCGTCCGTCGCGGGAATACCCGCCTGCTGCGCCGCTTGCGAAAACGCATCCAGCACGTCCCAGCGCAGCCGCTGTTTTTCAATCCGCCATTCGCCACCGGCTTTGCGGTGGCGCAGCAGTTTCTGGTAGGGCGTACCGTTGGGAGGCATCAGTTCGGGCTCGATACCGCGTGCGCCATGAAGATCGTCTGCACCCTTGTAATAGTCTTCGTGCAGCTTGAAGTACGGCAGGGCGTTCTTCCAGGTCCAAGCGTCATCGCCCGTCATTTGCGCCCAGTTGTCGTAGTCTCGCGCCTGGCCGCGCATGTAAATCATGCCGTTGATACTGCTGCACCCGCCCAGCCCTTTGCCGCGCGGGTAGCGCAGGGACCGGCCATTCAGACCGGCCTCGGGCTCGGTGTTGTAAAGCCAGTCTGTGCGCGGATTGCCAATGCAGTAAAGGTAGCCCACGGGGATGTGAATCCAGTGGTAGTCATCTCGCCTACCCGCCTCAATCAGCAAGACGCGTTTGGAGGCGTCTGCGCTCAACCTGTTGGCCAGCAGGCAGCCAGCCGTACCAGCCCCGATGATGATGTAGTCGAAAGTCGTTTCACTCATTCACAAATCCGGTAAGGGGTGTTTGCGTGGTAGCCGCGGAACCGGCTTTGCCGGGCCGCTGGCTGCGCCCCCCAGTGGGGGGAGGCGGCCAGCGGCCGCTTCGGGGGGCGTTCATTATTTAGCCGTTGGCATCACGAACTCGGCGCCTTTGCCAATTGATTCCGGCCAGCGCTGCATGATGGATTTCTGCTTGGTGTAAAAACGCACGCCTTCTTCACCATAGGCGTGCATGTCGCCAAACAGGCTGCGTTTCCAGCCGCCAAAACCGTGCCAGGCCATTGGCACGGGAATGGGCACGTTGATGCCCACCATGCCGACCTGAATGCGGCGGCTGAACTCGCGGGCCACGTTGCCGTCGCGCGTGAAGCAGCTCACGCCATTGCCAAACTCGTGGTCGTTGACCAACTGCACGGCCGTGGCGAAATCCTTGACGCGCACGCAGCCCAACACCGGACCGAAGATTTCTTCCTTGTAGATGCGCATGTCGGCCGTCACGTGGTCAAACAGCGTACCGCCCATCCAGAAGCCCTTATCGCAGCCGGGGCCAGCGTTGCTGCCTGCGAAGCCGCGCCCGTCCACCAACAGCTTTGCGCCTTCATTCACGCCAATGTCGATGTAACCGGTGATGCGCTTATGGGCAATATCGGTCACGATGGGGCCCATTTCGGCGGCCAGATTGGTGCCGTTGAGCACCTTGAGCGTTTTGGTGCGCTCCTCCAGCAGCGGCATGATCTTGTCGGCCACATCACCCACCAACACCGCCACGCTAATGGCCATGCAGCGCTCTCCCGCCGAGCCATAAGCAGACCCAATGAGTGCATCCACGGTTTGCTCGATGTCCGCATCGGGCATCACCACCATGTGGTTTTTGGCACCGCCCAGCGCCTGCACGCGTTTGCCGTTGCGTGCGCCGGTCTCGTAAATGTAGTTGGCAATAGGCGTCGAACCTACAAAGCTCACGGCCTTGACGTCCGGGTGGGCCAGCAGGGCATCCACGGCTTCTTTGTCGCCTTGAACCACGTTGAAAACGCCATTGGGCAGGCCCGCTTCGGTCAGCAGTTTTGCCATCAGCAGCGACGCGCTGGGGTCGATGGGGCTGGGCTTGAGCACAAAGCAGTTGCCGGCTGCAATCGCCACCGGGTACATCCACATCGGCACCATCACGGGGAAGTTGAACGGCGTGATGCCCGCCACCACACCCAAGGGCTGGCGCAGTGTCCAGTTGTCGATGCCAGTGCTCACCTGGTCGGTGAAGTCACCCTTGAGCAACTGGGGGATGCCGCAGGAAAATTCGATGATGTCGATGCCGCGTGTCACCTCGCCTTGCGCGTCGGTAAATACTTTGCCATGTTCTGCGGTAATGGCGTGGGCCAGCTCGTCTTTGTGCGCGTTTACCAGCTCAAGAAACTTGAACATGATGCGCGCACGGCGAATCGGCGGTGTGTCGGCCCAGGCCGGGAAGGCAGCTTGCGCCGACGCCACGGCAGCGCCCACTTCTGCACTGCTGGCCAACGCCACACGGCTTGTGACGGCACCCGTGGCGGGGTTGAAGACGTCCTGCGTGCGCCCAGAGGTGCCGGCGATGATTCGCCCGCCGATGTAATGGTCAATATTTGCTGTGGTCATGGTGAAAATCCTGTTGAATAGACTGAGTGTCGCCCAAATCTGAATGCGCCCTATTGCCCGGTCCAGTTCGGCTTGCGCTTCTCCTGAAACGCAGCCTTGCCTTCGCGGGCATCCTCGGTCAGTGTGAAAAGTGCAATCTGGCTTTCGGTAAACGACATGGACTCTTCAAACGCCATGTTCTCCACCGTTTTCATGGTGTACAGGCCACGGCGCACGGCAGCGGGGGACTTGTCAAGCAGGCGGTCCAGCAGCCACTGCAGGCGCACGTCCACGTCGTCGTCCACATAATTCACCAGTTTGTACTCCAGGGCTTGTGCCGAGGTAATGGGCTCGCCGGTGAGACACATTTCGCTGAGTACGCGGCGGGGGATCAGGTGCTGCAATACGGTCAAGACCTGCGCCGGGAAAACGCCGACTTTCACTTCAGGCAAGCCAAACACGGCATGGCGCGCCGCCACGGCCATGTCGCACATTGACAGCAGACCCATGCCGCCGGCCATACAGGCACCGTTCACCCGGGCAATCAATGGCACACAACTGGCCTTGACTACGCGCAGGAGCTGCGCCAGCTGGCCATGCGGTTCGGAATAGTCGGTCACAAAGGTGTTGGCCGATTGCAGGTCGGCACCGGCGCAAAAGGCCTTTGTGCCGGTGCCCGTGACAACGATGGCCCGGATGTCACGGCGACCCTGCGCCGCCGTAATGGCCTGGCACATGCCGCCTACCACGGCGGGGCTGATCGCGTTGCGCCGCTCCTCGCGGGTGATGGTGAGCCACAACACCGGGCCACGTTGCTCGATCGCGAGCTGATCCCCCGTTTGGGGGATTGACGCGCCAGGCTTTGTGAGTGAAGGTACGCTGTTGTCAGTCATGAAGTCTCCTTGTGGGGCTATTTTGCACGGCGCAGGGTACGATAGCCGCAACCACCGTTTTCAGCACTAAGAATCTCATCGCTCATGGAGGAAGCAAGCCCCCGCCCCGCAGAAGAAACCATGCCGCGCATGGCCCAGGCACATACGGTGGACGGCGTGCGCGTCCAACTGCTAGGCCGCTGGACGGCTGCGCGCCTGGCCGAACCCAAGGCCTGGGAGGGCGTGAACACAGCCCTGGTGGCTGCGTGCAGCGGTGATGCTGGCGCACCCGGATGGGATCTGCGTGACTTGCAGCGCCTGGACCACACCGGTGCGCAATTGATCTGGAATGCCTGGGGTCGCAGCTGGCCCAAGTCGGTCGAAATGCTCCCCGCCCAGCGCAGCATGTTTGAGCGGGTAGCGCGCTTCACCATTGCTGTGCCGCCCCTGCGCTCTCAAACCTTGGGTCAAATGGTGTTGCACAAGCTGTGGCATCGGGTGGACAGCCTGGGCAACCTGGTCATGCATGCGATGGACCACACCAGAGACCTGATCCGGCTGGTGGGCCAGTTGCTGCTGGACCTCATGCGGCTGGCGCGTGCCCCCACCGACGGGCCGTGGCGCGACGTGTCTGGCCATCTTTACCGCATTGGTGCCACCGCCATGCCCATCACCGCCCTGGTGGGGTTTTTGATTGGCGTGGTGCTGGCCTACCTGATTTCGCAGCAGCTTCGCCAGTTTGGGGCAGACGCGTTCATCGTCGATGTGCTGGGCATTTCATTGATCCGTGAGCTCGGGCCGGTGCTGGCGGCGATTTTGCTGGCCGGGCGTTCAGGGTCTGCCATCACGGCCCAGATTGGGGTCATGCGGGTCACTGAGGAACTGGACGCCATGCAGGTCATGGGCATAGCACAGGGCTACCGGCTGGTGATGCCGCGTGCCATTGCCATGGCCATTGCGATGCCGCTCATTTCGGTCTGGACCACGGTGGCCGCACTGCTGGGCGGCATGCTGGCGGCAGACTTGGTCATGGGCGTCACCCCGGCGTTTTTTGCATCGGCCTTGCCCGCCGCGGTGCAGGCATCCAACCTCACGCTGGCGGTGGGCAAGTCGGTTGTTTTCGGTGTGATGATTGCCTTGATCGGCTGTCATTACGGTCTGCGCATCAAACCCAACACCGAGAGCCTGGGGCAGGGCACCACGGCTTCGGTGGTGACCTCGATCACCCTTGTGATTTTGGTGGATGCCCTGTTTGCCGTGGTGTTCAAGGACGTCGGCATATGAAGTACAGGCGCGCGGATGCTGCCCGCTTCCCCGAAGGCCCGGTGGTGGACATCAAGGGCCTGTGGTCGGTGTTTCGCAACGCCGGGCACGAAGCAGTGATTCACAAGGACCTGGACCTCAGCATCTATGCCGGTGAAATGCTCTCCATCGTTGGCGGCTCTGGCAGTGGCAAGACTGTGTTGTTGCGCAAGATTCTGGGTCTGGAGACCCCGTCGCGCGGCAGTGTCACTGTGCTGGGCAAAGCCGCTGACCAGCAAGGCAACGCCGGCGCTGCCAGCCGGGTCGGCATGTTGTTTCAGCATGGCGCGCTGTTCTCGGCGTTCAGCGTGCTGGACAACATTGCGTTTTCTTTGCGTGAACTCAAAACCCTGCCCGAGTCGCTGGTCAGAGACGCTGCACTGGTCAAGCTCCAGATGGTAGGCCTGGACCCATCGCATGCCGACAAAATGCCGTCTGACCTGTCTGGCGGCATGGTCAAGCGCGTGGCTTTGGCCCGCGCGCTCATCATGGACCCGCCGCTGCTGCTGCTGGATGAGCCCACCGCCGGCCTGGACCCCGACAGCGCCGACGCTTTTTGCGCCCTGTTGCGCTCCCTGCACCGCGAGCTTGGTCTCACGGTGGTGATGGTCACGCATGACCTGGACACACTGTTTGAACTCAGCACCCGGATTGCCGTGCTGGCCGACAAACGTGTCATCGTCAGCGGCCCGCCCAAAGATGTCATTGCCTATCCCCATCCGTTCATCCGGGATTTTTTCCTTGGCGAGCGCGGGCAGCGCGCCATGGAGTTGTTGCGCGAATACCCGTTTGCCGTGTAATTTGCAGTGTAGAAAGTGATCAGAAAGTAAGCTTTATGGAAAACAAATCTCACGCTTTTGCGGCCGGCGCCTTCGTGCTGGTGGTGTCCGCGCTGCTGGTGGCACTGGCCGTCTGGCTCACGCGCGATACCGGCGAGCATCGGGTTTATGAGTTGTCCAGCCGTGAACCCGTCACTGGCCTGCAGCCGCAGGCCGGGGTGCGGTTTCGCGGCGTTACCGTGGGCAAGGTCATGGCCATCGGCTTTGACCGTGCCATACCGGGTAACGTGCTTATCCGCATCTCGACCGACGACATGGCCCCCATCACCCGCTCTACCTTTGCCACACTGGGCTTTCAGGGCGTGACGGGTCTTGCCTTTGTGCAGCTTGACGATACCGGGGAATCGAAAGACGCATTGGTGTCGACGGATACAGCCATCGCGCGCATCCCCATGCGCCCCAGTCTGCTGTCCAAGTTGAGCGATCAGGGTGCCACCATCCTGATCCAGGTCGAGGAAACCAGTCGCCGCATCAACCAGCTGCTGGCCCCCGAGAACCAGAAGGCACTGGTGAACGCCATGAACAATTTTGGTCAGGCGGCGGCAGGCCTGGAGAAGTTCTCGGCACGCGCGACAACCGTGATGGACGCCCAGTTTGGCCCCGAACGCATGAACTTGCCCAAGCTGGTGCAAGACATGACGGGCGCGCTTAAATCGGTGCAGTCCATGACCGAGAGCATTGGCAGCAGCGCAGATGAAGTCCGGGCGTCTGCCAAAGAGTTCAAGACACTGTCGGAGTCTGTGACCAAAGCCGGTGGCCCGCTGGACAAGCTCGGTGAAGGCGCAGATGCACTGGCCAGCATGGGCCAGTCGCTCAATGCAGGCACCTTGCCACGCTTGAACCGCACGACCGAAGAAGCCACACGTACCGCGCGCCAGGTCAGCCGTGCCGTCAACGCGGTTAACGACAACCCGCAGTCGCTCATCTACGGTAACGGCCCCATTGCGCCCGGCCCGGGTGAGCCCGGATTCACAAAGCCAGGAGGCAAGCCATGAAAAACACTATAAAAAATATAACTAACTACGCAATAGATACGTGGGCCTTTGCCCGATTTATCTCTATATTTCTGGCGACGGCCGCGCTGGGAGCCTGCGCCTTGCCGTCGCCGCCCACACGTGCCACGGTGTATGACTTTGGCCCCGGTGCCGTGGTCAGCGTTCCGACCAACCGCATGGCGCGGCTCAGCCCCATTGCACTGGCCGAAGTTGAGGCCAGCAGCGCGCTGGACAGCACCGCCGTGCTGTACCGGCTGGCCTACGCTGATGCGCAGGCCTTGCAGCCCTACGCCCAGGCGCGCTGGAGCATGGCCCCCGCGCAGCTGGTGCGCCAGCGCCTGCGCGAGCACCTGAGTACCCGGCGTGCCGTGCTTAATTCGGGCGAGGGCAGTGTGATTGACGGCGTCAAGACCAGCCCCTGGCTGTTGCGCATTGAGCTCGAGGAATTCAGCCAATTGTTTGAATCGGCCACCGTCAGCACCGGTTTGCTCCGGTTGCGCGCCACAGTGGTACAGGCCACGCCGCTGGGTGAAAAATTGATCGGCCAGCGCGCTGTGATCGTGCAGCGCCCGGCACCCACTGCCGACGCAGCCGGTGGCGTGCGTGCGCTGACCGCCGCCACCGACGCAGCTGTGCTTGAGCTTGACCAGTGGCTGCAACAGTTGCTCTAGCCGCTCTAGCCATCAAAGCCACCATGGCCGCCCTGCTATCCGTTGAAGAACAGCTGCAACGAGCCGGACTGGAACTGCTCGGGTTTTGCACCGATCTGTCTCGCCACGCACCCAATTGGCGTCACGACGCGGCCATGCTGGAAGACCTCACACCTGCCGAGACCGATACTTTGGGCGCACTGATGCCACGAGTGCGAGCGCAGCCCGGTCAGGCGCTGATCCGTGAAGGCGATGTGGGCGACTGGATGCTGATTATTCTTAGCGGTACGGTGGACGTCATCAAAATTTCCGTTGGTGGCAACGTGCCAATCAGTCCCTATGGGCCAGGGCGAGACGAGGGGGCCTCAGGCCAGGTCCACCAAGGTGTCTCTCGCCTTGCCGTCATCAAGCACGGCGCGGCAGTGGGCGAGATGTCCATGCTGGACGCGGCTCCCCGCTACGCCTCGTGCATCGCCATCGACCAGGTGGAAGCCGGTGTACTTACCCGCGCCGCCGTGGCGCACCTGATTCATGAGCACCCGGCCATTGGTGCCAAGCTACTGGTCAAGTTGACCCAGTTGCTGGCACAGCGGCTGCGCAATACGAGTAACCAGCTGGTGAGGTTGTTGCAGGCGCGCGACGATTAAAAAATGTGATCGTAAGCGGTTTTGTTACATCGACCCCAAGGGCTGGCCTGGCCCACAAAAAACCCTAACATACTTGAAGCCCAACCTTCATGTAGGGCACATAAATTTCAATGTCACACCGCTGTCACGCGACGTGCATAAGCTTCAAAAGCTATTGTGCAAAACATTGAAAGGTATCCCTGATGAACGCAATCACGACCGCTGAGACACTGGCTATTCAAGGCCACGACAGCGAAGACCACAACACCAGCGCCAACCCCTCGCTCAATGACATCATTGACGCACGCCTGAGCCGTCGTGGCCTGTTCCAGGCTGGCTTTGGCACGGCTGGCACAGCAGTGCTGGGCACTATCGGCCTGTCTGCTTGTGGTGGTGGGAGCTCCGCGACAGTTGCGACACCTGCCGTCGTAGCGCCGCCCGTAGTGGCACTTGGCGCAACGCCACTTGGGTTCACCCCAGTGGCCAAAAGCAAGCTTGACACCGTGGTCATCGCAGCCGGCTACACCGCCACGCCGATCTATGCGCTGGGCGATCCGCTCACGGCGGCCACGTCGGCCTACAAGAACGATGGCACCGACACCGACTTCGACAACCGTGCCGGTGACCACCATGACGGCATGGAGTACTACGGCCTGAATGCAGCCGGCACCGGGCGCGATGCCGCCAGCACCGACCGTGGACTGCTGGTCATGAACCATGAGGCCATCACCGACCAGTTCCTGCATGCCAATGGCACCACGCCGAACCCGCGGCCTGCCAGCGAGTCCGACAAGGAAATCCCGGCGCATGGTGTCTCGATTGTCGAAGTGCGCAAGTCTGCGACGGGTGTATTTGCCTACCAGCAGGCGTCTTCCTTCAACCGCCGCATCACGCCGTTCACGCCCATGCAGATCAATGGTGTTGGGCGCGGCAATGCGCAAATGCGCACCAAGTTTTCGCCTGCCGGCACCGAGAGCCGCGGCACCATCAACAACTGTGGCACGGGCTACACGCCGTGGGGCACCTATTTGACCGGTGAAGAGAACTGGGCTGGTTATTTCACCCGTTCTTCCACAGACGACGCAGCGCGCGGCGGTGCGACCGCCAACAGCGTGATTTCATTGGTCCGCTATGGCCGTGCGCAAGGTGCCGCCAGTCGCCACGGTTGGGAAACCTCGGGCACCGACGACAAGTATGCACGCTGGATCCTGAGCCAGACTGCCGCTGACGCCACAGGTGACTACCGCAACGAGTTGAACACCTTTGGCTATATGGTCGAAATCGACCCGTACGACAAAAACGTCGCCATCCGCAAGCGCACCACGCTGGGCCGTTTTGCGCATGAAAGCGGTGTGTTTGGCACCGTGACCGCAGGCAAGCCGGTGGCCGTGTACATGGGCGACGACTCGCGCGGCGAATACATCTACAAGTTTGTCTCTGCAACCAACTGGGACGCTGCTGATTTCAGCCCGGCCAACCGCATCACCACGGGTGACAAATACCTGGACAGCGGCAAGTTGTACGTCGCCAAGTTCAACGCGGACGGCACCGGCCAGTGGATCGAGCTCAGCATGAGCAACGCTACGATTGTTGCCGCCACCAACTACAAGTTTGCCGACAACGCTGACGTGGCCATGAACAGCCGTCTGGCCGCGGATGCTGTGGGTGCCACGCGCATGGACCGTCCTGAGTGGTGTGCCGTGAACCCCGTCAACGGCGAAATCTATTACACGCTGACCAACAACGCCAATCGGAAAGTCACCCCGGCAGGCTCCGCGTTGGCGCAGCAGGGTCTGGACGCAGCGAACCCGCGCTCGTACACCGACGCACCCACGGCTACCACCGCAGCAGGCAACGTGAACGGACACATCCTGCGCATGCGCGAACTGGCCGACTCGTCGGCTGCCACCAGCTTCACTTGGGACGTCTACCTCTTTGGTGCCCAAGCCGATGCGGATCAGGCCATGGTCAACTTGTCGAGCCTCACGGGTGACCAGGACTTCTCAAGCCCTGATGGCCTTTGGTTCAGCCCCAAGACGGGTTTTGCCTTCATCCAGACCGACGACGGTGCCTACACCGATGTCACCAACTGCATGATGCTGGTGGGCCGACCCGGCCAGGTGGGTGACGGCACAACGCCTACCCTGTCTTACACCAAGGCCGATGGCACCAAGCTTGACATCCAGACCCGCATGGGTGCCAAGCCGACACTGGCCACACTGCGCCGCTTTCTGGTGGGCCCGGTCGACTGCGAGATCACAGGTTGCACCGAAACGCCAGACGGCAAGACGTTGTTCATCAATATCCAGCATCCCGGTGAGACCATCACCAAGGCCAATATTGCGGACCCCACCAAGTTCCTGAGCCATTGGCCGGCCAACGCAGGCTACGGCGCAGGCAGCGCCACCACCGCGCGCCCCCGCTCGACCACTATCGCCATCACCAAAAATGACGGCGGGCTGATCGGTAGCTGATTACCCCAAGAAGCAAGAAGTCCCGGCAAAGCCGGTTAGCCCGGCCTCCAAAGAGGCCGGGCTTTTTTGTGCCATCGAATTTATCGAGCCAGTGCCGGAAACAGCTTCACCAGCCCGTCCGACATCACCTCGACCGCCAGCGCGGCGAGGATCAGGCCCATCAGCCGGGTCATCACGTTGATGCCCGTTTTGCCCAGCACCCGGGCAATTGGCTGGGCGGCGGAAAAACACAGCGCAGTGGCCAGGGCAATCACAAAGCCGTAACCGACCAGCGTGCCCAGTTGCAAAAACGTCTTGGCTTTGTCGGCGTAAATCACCACGGTGGACATGGTGGCCGGGCCGGTGAGCAACGGGATGGTAAGCGGCACCACGGCAATGCTGGTGCGCGCGGCAGCAGTGGCGGCTGATGTGGCGGCGTCCTGCAATTCCTCGGCGTTGGACTTGGCCTCGGCCGGTTGCGCGTTCAACATGGACAGTGCGGACGTCAGCAGCAGCATGCCGCCGCCGACTTGAAAGCTCGCCAGCGAGATGCCAAAGAAC